>NZ_JBEZYU010000029.1:360-63925 GCF_040638875.1 Nocardia sp. NPDC024068
GGTGGCGTCACTTCTCACCTCCGCGGGTGGCGTCACTTCTCACCTCCGCGGGTGGCGTCACTTCTCACCTCCGCGGGTGGCGTCACTTCTCACCTCCGCGGGTGGCGTCACTTCTCACCTCGGCGAGTGGCGTCACCTTCTCACCTCGGCGAGAAGGGGTCATCTCCCCACCTTCACGAGCAAGGTCACCCCTCACCCTGGCGAGTGGGCTCCTCCCCACCTCGGCGGGCAAGGCCACCTCCCCACCTTCACGGGCAAGGCCACCTGCCTCACCTCGGCGAGCAAGACCACCCCCCACCTTCACGACCAAGCCTGCTCAACCACCCGAGTACGTTCCGCGATCACGTAAGTGCTCAACGACCACAGCCCATGGCTGGTACGCACACCTCCGCTCCGTCGCAACAGACCCAGGACGGGCCCACCCGCTGAGGCAGTCCTACAGAGCGGACAGCGCTCCGGGTGGCGCGGGGTTCACATCCTCCCGGTGATCTTGGTAGGGGTGATCCGAACCACCACTCGCGGCCCGTCGTCCGCCGCCGCCGGGTTGAACTCGGCGTAGGGCTTTCCGGTGTACTTGATCGACATCCGGTCGCCGAACACCATGTCGGGGTCCGGAGTGAGCGTGGCGGTCCCGCGGATCTCCGCGTATACCCACGGGTTGTCCGGCGGGGTGATCAGTACGGTGATGCGCGGGTCGCGGGCCAGGTTCTTGCCCTGTACCCGGTCGGTCGTGGTGGAGTAGACCAACTCGTCGCCTTCACGGTCTATCCAGGTGACGGTCAGATGCGGATGCCCGTCCCGCCCGATGGTGGCGACGGTGACGAACAGCTTCCCTTCGTCGATGTGCTTCTTGACGGTATCGGGCAACGAGATAGCGCTCATGATCACGAGCAACCCACACCGCCGGAGGTTCATTCCGGCTCAGCCCGGCGGATTCGCATCCAGCTGTGCCAGCAGTAGCGCCATCAACCCGGACTCCTGGGTTTGCGCGGTGA
The DNA here is from genome assembly GCF_040638875.1 of Nocardia sp. NPDC024068. NCBI lineage: Bacteria > Bacillati > Actinomycetota > Actinomycetes > Mycobacteriales > Nocardiaceae > Nocardia > Nocardia sp. NPDC024068. The sequence goes on from NZ_JBEZYU010000029.1 coordinate 1,356, forward strand.
TCATCTCGCGTGCCACCTGCTTCACCACTCCGCGGGTGAGCAGCGCGTCGGCCACCCGGGCCATGGCGATACCGCCCTCGTGATGCCGCTGCATGAGCTGCAGGAAGAGGATGGCGGCGAAACGGCCCCGCGCGGCCGACAGCGAGTCGAGTTCGCTCTGGGTGGCCATTCCCGGCATGGCGGACGCGCCCGGATCGTGCGCCCCATGGTGGTCGCGAGTGCGCTCCGGCATCCAGTTCATCGGGGCCGGACCCGCCGCCGGCGCCCCGGCCAGCCGCAACCAGCCGAGCAGGGTACCGATCTCGGAGAGCTGGGTGTCCTCGATCTGCCGGGCCAGGCCCCGCACAGCGGGTTCTGCGCCGGGATCGAGTCGCTGCACCATCACCAGGGCCTGGTGGTGATGGGCGGCCATATCCTGGACGAAACCGATCTCGGTGGCGGACAGGATCTCCGGTGCCACGGGGTCGTCGACGAACAGAGGACGAATCGCCGCCCCCAGCACCAGCAGCAACCCGGCCGCCACGGCGACGGCGACGCCGCTTCGCACGCGGTTCACGATCGCCCTCCGGCCGCCCGGCCCGGACCCGCCCCGTCGGGGCGGCACCGATACCGCGCCACGCCCGTCCTCGCCCTCACGAACCACACAGTCCTCCCGAATCACACTGGCCAGGACCGCGCAGTCCTCTCGAACCGCCCAACACCCCGGTATCGACGGATTATGGTCCGCCCTCCGGGCACGGGGGCCGATATGCGATGTTCTCGCAGGCCGATGATCCGCCGAATCGCACACCGACCGGACTGAAACACGTTACAGTTCCCGCACGCGGCGGCCCGATGGCGTGTCACCGGGACGGTGGTGGGCCGGTCTCCGCGTCCAGGCCGGATGGCGTCAGGAGGACGATGATGCCCGACGATGTGAACCCCACCGAACATATGCAGCTCACCACCAGCGAACGCGATCTGGATTCGCTGGCGGGCCAGCTCGCCGAATGGCTACGACAGCGGGTCGGGGCCGACGATCCACCGGTGATCGGCAATCTGCAGCGCCCGCTCGCAGGTGGCCTGTCCAGCGCGTCGGTGTTGTTCGACGCGCACTGGACGTCCGGCGGCGAGCCCGGCGAGGGTGCCTTCGTCGCGCGGATGATCCCGGAGGAGGGCGCGTTCCCGGTCTTCGAGAAATACGATCTGGCACTGCAGTACCGCGTCATCACCGAGATCGCGGCCGCCACCGACGTCCCCGTTCCGCGCTTGCGCTGGCTGGAAACCGACAGCACCGCGTGCGGTGCGCCGTTTTTCGTCATGGACCGGGTGCAGGGCCGGATCCCGGGCGACAATCCGCCCTATGTCTTCGCCGGCTGGCTCTACGACGCCACCCCCGCCGAACGGGCCGAGCTCACCCGCAACACCCTCGATATCCTGGCCCGCATCCACGCGCTGCCCGATCCGGCGCGGCGGTTCCCCGAATTGGACGGGCCGGGTTCGGCGTTGCGCCGCCATCTCGACGCCGATCGAGCCTGGTACAAGTGGGCGCTGGCCGACGACGGTTACGAGATCCCGCTGATCGAGCGCGCTTTCGACTGGCTGGACCGCAACTTCCCGGACGACCCCGGACCCGAGGTGCTGAGCTGGGGCGACGCCCGGCCCGGCAACATCATCTACGACGGGTTCACCCCGATCGCCGTATTGGACTGGGAGATGGCCGCTTTGGGGCCGCGGGAGCTCGATCTGGCGTGGATGATCTTCCTGCACCGTTTCTTCCAGGACATCGCCACCGGATTCGATTTCCCCGGGCTCCCGGATTTCCTGCGCCGCGACGAGGTGGTGGCGCACTACGAGAAGGTCAGCGGCCACACCGTCCGGGATCTGGACTTCTACCTCACCTATTCCGCGCTGCGGCACGCGATCGTCATGGCGCGCATCAAACGCCGCATGATCCATATGGGTGAAGACACCGCACCGGCGGAGCGCGACGACTACATCATGCACCGCGCCACCCTGGAAGCCATGCTCGACGGCACCTACGGATGGGACTGAGATGAGCGAAAACGCCGCCCACACCCCGGCCATGGCACCGGGTCCCCTGGACGAGTATCCGATCCACCAGACGCCGCTGCCCATCGCCCGGGCCGCGTCCAGTGATCGCAACTTCTACGACCGCAGTTATTTCAACGCGCACAACCGCGACGGCGCGCTCATGCTGGTGACCGGATTCGGGGTGTATCCGAATCTCGGTGTCGTCGACGCCTACGCGGCGCTGCGCCGCGGGAACGAGATCACCTCGGTGCGGTTCTCCGACGCCCGCACCGACCGGAGCCTGGATATGGCGGTCGGCGGTTACCGGATCGAGGTCGTGGAACCACTGCACCGGGTCCGGGTGGTGTGCGAGCACGAGGATCTCGGCCTGGACCTCACCTGGACCGGCGCCTTCCCCGCGGTCCAGGAACAGCCGCACGTCATGCTCACCGGTAACCGCCCGACCCTGGACGCCTCCCGGTTCGCCCAGGTCGGCGCCTGGGCGGGCACGATCGCGCTGCACGGCGAGGATATCGCGGTCGATCCGGCGATCTGGACAGGCACCCGGGACCGATCCTGGGGTATCCGCCCCGTCGGCGAGGCCGAACCACCCGGCCGGGCGGCCACCGAAGGGTCCGGCGGGTTCTGGTGGCTGTACGTACCGCTGCGTTTCGACGATTTCGCGGTGGTGGTCATCCTCCAGGAGAACCCGGACGGCTACCGCACCCTCAACGACGCCGTGCGCGTGTTCCCGGACGGTTCGGTCGAACAGCTGGGCTGGCCGCGGATCACCATCGACTACCGGTCCGGGACCCGCCATCCGGAAAGCGCGAGCCTGGAGCTGCGGACCTCCGACGGCAAACCGCTGACCATCGATATCCGCACCGTCACCGGGATTCCGCTGCATATCGGCTGCGGTTACGGTGGCGACCCGGACTGGCTGCACGGACAGTGGAAGGGCCGCGACTGGTCGTGGGCCAACACCTACGATCTGACCGATCCGGCGATCGCCGGCCGGATGCCCTGGGGTGTCACCGACCATATCGCGCACGCCCGCTGCGGGGATGCCGAGGGCTGGGGGCTTTTCGAACACGCCAGTGTCGGGCGGCACGATCCCACGGGTTTCGCCGATCTGCTGTCGGTGGCGCCGTAGCGGTCGAGGGCGGCGACGACCGGCACCCCGTGGTCGAACCGGTGCCGGTGCAGTCGGCCGATCAGTCGGGCGCGGCAGTCGCGGCGATCACGACGCCCCCGGCCACCTGCCGCGGTACGAGCAAGGGCCCGGTACCGGCCAGCAGCGCCGCGGCCTCGGCCACACCCGGGATACCCAGCGCGGCGGCCACCCGCTCAGACGGGTTCGGGACCGGCACCCCCGCCAGCTGCTCGGCGGCATAGCCGTGCAGCGGCACGCCCAGCGCGGCGGCGGCATCGCGGACGCCCGGCTCACCGGCCCGGCGGTCCAGCGTCGCGAGGCAGGCTATCCGCTGCCCGGGAAGGGCTTCCACCAGTGCCGCGAGAATTCGCTCGGCGGACAGATCCGGGCGCAGACCGAGACCGACCGCGAGCGCTCCCGGGTCCGGCGTCGCGCGCGGTGCGCCGGTTTCGGACCGGTCTCCGCCGCTCACCGGGCTCGCGCTGCGGGACCCAGCCGCTGATGGGCGCGCGCCGCGGCGACGAACCGGCGCATCGCTACCGGGTTGCCGGCCGGATGGGTATGCAGGTACGAGGCGTGCACCCCGTGCACGAGCGCACCCTCGCGCACCCGCTCCCCCGCGGTCCGCCAGCCCCACGCGGGTGGCGCATCGCCGGATTCCACCAGCCGGGTCCGATGGAACTCGTGGCCGCGGACCCGTTCACCGGTCCGCCACAGCGTGGAATCGCCCAGTGCCACCGCTTCCCGGTAACCCAGTGTGAGGCGGGGCCCGAATTCGGCGGCCGCGTCGATGAGCCCCGCCATCGGATGCCCGTCCAGAGATCGGGCGAGGTACAGCAGGCCGGCGCATTCGGCATGGATCGGTAGCCCCTCCCGGGCTCGATCCGCCACCGCGGCCAGGAGTCCGGTATTCGCCGCCAGCGTGCCCGCATGCTCCTCCGGGAATCCACCCGGCAGCACCAGCCCCGCGGTATCGGGCGGCAAGGTGTCGTGCAGCGGATCGAAGACGGCAACCCGCGCGCCCGCGGCGGTGAGCAGTTCCCGGTGTTCGGCGTAGCCGAAGGTGAAGGCGGGCCCGCCGGCCACCGCGATCACCGGATCCGGCCCATCCGGCAGCGGTGTGTCGTCCGCTGTTTCGGATACCGCGTCCCAGCTCGGCCCGGACTCCGGTGTCGCGGCCAGTGCGGCGACCGCGGCGAGGTCGATATGACGCGCGGCCAGATCGGTCATCGCGTCCACCGCACGCATCGCCGCGACCCCGTGTTCCACCGCCGGGATCAGGCCCAGATGCCGGGACGGGACCTCGAGCTCGGCCAGCCGGGGCAGCGCGCCGAGCACCGGCAGGCCCACCCGGTCGCAGGCGGCCCGCAGCACCTGTTCGTGCCGGGCGCTACCCACCCGGTTGAGTACCACCCCGCCCAACCGGACCCCGCTGTCGAAGGTAGCGAACCCGTGGAGCAACGCGGCCAGGCTCTGGCTGTGGCCGCGCGCGTCCACGACCAGGATCACCGGTAGCCCCAGCAGGCTCGCGACCTGGGCGGTGGAACCTTCCGCGACGGGATCGGCGGATTGCTCGTCGATCCGTCCGTCGAACAGGCCCATCACGCCTTCCACCACCGCGATATCGCAGCCGCGGGCGCCGTGGCGGTACAGCGGGGCGATCCGGTCGCGCCCGACCAGAACCGGGTCCAGATTACGGCCGGGGCGTCCGGCGGCGAGGCCGTGATAGCCGGGATCGATGTAGTCGGGCCCCACCTTGAACGGGGCGACCCGGTGGCCCGCCCGGCGCAGCGCGCCGATGAGTCCGGTTGCGACAGTGGTCTTCCCGCTGCCGGAGGCCGGGGCCGCGAGCACTATCCCCGAGGCGGCGTTCATCGCACGATATTCCCGGCCCGGCGGCACCGGCGGACAGTACCCCGGATCCCGGTGACCCCGGTCCGCGTCACCATTCGATACCCCGCTGGCCCTTGCGGCCGGTATCCATCGGGTGGCGCACCTTCGTCATCTCGGTGACCAGATCGGCCGCCTCCACGAGCGCGGCCGGAGCATCGCGACCGGTGATGACAACGTGCTGATTGCCGGGGCGGGCGCGCAGGGTCTCGACCACCTCGTCGACGTCCACCCATCCCCACTTCAGCGGATAGGTGAATTCGTCCAGTACGTAGAACCGGTGCTCCTGGGACCCGAGGCGCCGGGCGATCTCCCGCCAGCCCGCGAGCGCCGCGGCCGCATGGTCGGTTTCGGTGCCCGGTTTACGACTCCACGACCAGCCCTCGCCCATCTTGTGCCATTGCACGGGAGCGCCCGCCCCGGTATCGGTATGCACTCGGCCGAGTTCCCGGAACACGGCCTCCTCCCCGACCTTCCATTTCGCGCTCTTGACGAACTGGAACACCGCGAGATCGAACCCCTGGTTCCAGGCCCGCAACGCCATCCCGAAGGCCGCGGTGGATTTGCCCTTGCCGGGGCCGGTGTGCACGGCGAGTACCGGCTGGTTACGCCGCTGCCGCGTGGTGAGCCCGTCGTCGGGCACATTCTCCGGCACCCCTTTGGGCATCTGAGTTCTCCTCGGTTCTCGTTCGTGTACGCGGACGGGCCCGGTCAGGCCGCCCGCGTATCCCCGCCGGACACTCCGGTCCGCACCACATCCGCTACCGCGGCACCGGTCAGTTCGGCCAGCCGGACCACCGGACCGCGCAGCATCGCGGCCAGCTCACCGGCCAATCCCAGCCGGATCATGCCGCGCTCGCAGTCGACGACGACGGAGGTGACGCCGTCCGCGGCGAGCCGGGCGGCGGCGACGCGGGCGCGGGGTATCGGATCGGTTCCGCCGGTGGCGCGGCCGTCGGTGAGCAGGACCAGCATCGGACGGCGCCGGGGATCGCGGACCCGCTCCCGCTGCACCACCTCGCGGGCTTTGCGCAGGCCCGCGGCAAGCGGGGTCTTCCCGCCGGTGCGCAGCCCGGCCAGCCGCCGGACCGCGATATCGGTCGAGGAGGTGGGCGGCAGCACCAGTTCGGCCTCGCTTCCGCGTACCGAGATCACCGCGACCTTGTCGCGGCGCTGATAGGCGTCACGCAGCAGTGTGACGATCGCCGAGGTGACCGCGGAGAGCCGGTCCCGGGCCGCCATGGACCCGGAGGTGTCCACCACGAAAACGACCAGATTCCCTTCGCGCCCTTCGCGATACGCCCCACGCAGATCCTGCGCGGCCAGGCGCAACGGTCCGTAACTGCGGCCGCGGGCCCACTGCTGCGGCGCGGCGGCCCGCAGGGTGCCGAGGAGGTGCAGGCCGGTGGCCGGATCCGCGAGGGTGTTCACCACCCGGCCCTGCCGGGTCTGCGCGCGGGAACGCCGCCCGGGCGCACCCTCGCCGACACCGGGCACCTCCCAGCGCGGCGGTACCACCGGCGCGGCCGCGGGGGTGGAGGTCCGGCCGGTTCCCCCGGAACCTCCGGAGTTACCGGGCTTCTCGCTCTCGGGATCGCCGGGCTCGGGCGCGCCGCCGCCGGGGCCGCCGGGATCGTCATCGGGGCCTTCACCCTCACGATCGCCGGGGCCGGTATCGGTGCGGTGCTCTCCTGCCGGGGGCTCCGGCGTCGGGGATTCGGCGTGGTCACCGGCCTGTTCGGCGGCATCGTTCATAGCATCGTCGAGCTGTTCGGGGGTGATACCCGGTTCGTCGAACGGGTCGCGCCGGCGCCGGTGCGGCAGCGCGAGTTCGGCCGCGACCCGGACATCGTCGGCGGTGACCGCGGTGCGTCCGCACCAGGCGGCGTGCGCGGTGGCGGTGCGGGCCACCACCAGGTCGCCGCGCATCCCGTCCACATCGAACGACGCGCAGACCGCGGCGATCCGCCGCAACTCCACATCGTCGAGCCCGATACCGGGCAACCGGTCGCGCGCCCCGAGAATCCGCTCGGCGATCTCGGCGTCGACGGGCGCGTAGGCGGCCGCGAAACCGGCCGGATCCGCCTCGTAGTCCAGCCTGCGGCGCACCACGGCCATCCGGACGTCGACATCGCGGGAGGCGGCCACGTCCACGGTGAGCCCGAACCGGTCGAGTAGCTGGGGCCGCAGTTCCCCCTCCTCGGGGTTCATCGTGCCCACCAGCACGAACCGCGCCGGATGCGAATGCGAGATACCGTCCCGCTCGATATGCACCCGGCCCATCGCCGCGGCGTCCAGCAGCACATCCACCAGATGGTCGTGCAGCAGGTTCACCTCGTCCACGTACAACACGCCGTGGTGGGCCGCGGCGAGCAGACCGGGACGGAACGCCTGTTCACCGTCGCGCAGTACCCGTTCCAGATCCAGCGATCCGACGACCCGGTCCTCGGTGGCGCCGACCGGCAACTCCACCAGGCGCGCGGGGCGGGCACCCGATTCGGCCGGCACCGGCGGCAGCAACCGGGCCAGCGCCCGCACCGCGGTCGATTTCGCCGTGCCCTTCTCGCCGCGCACCAGGACGCCGCCGATTCCCGGATGCACGGCACAGAGGATCAGCGCCAGCTGAAGCCGCTCCTGCCCCACCACCGCCGAAAACGGGAACCCCGCCTCCGAACTCTCGGGGGCGGGCGTGCGGTGCGCGGGCCGGGCGGTTTCGGTAGACGACACGGACCCACTCTAGGACGTGGCGGGACGCGGTCCGGTGCCCCCTATCGGTCGCGGGGCACCGGACCGGGTCCGGCTACCCCCGGCGCATGGGCACGTGCGCGACACCGTCCTCGATGAATTCCTCCCCGTCGACCTCGAACCCGTGCTTGGTATACAGGTCGATCAGATAGGTCTGCGCGTTCAGACGGACCGTATGCGATCCGGTCTCCGCCAGCGCGGCCTGCAGCAGCCGGGTGGTGTAACCGTGCCCCCGGGCTTCGACCGCGGTACACAGCCGGCCGATCCGGAAGGATTTGACCCCGTCGTCGTGCTCCTCGAGCAGTCGCAGGGTGGCGATCACCTCACCCTCGTCGTCGAGCCACAGATGCCGGGTCTCCGGCAGCAGGTCCTGCCCGTCCAGCTCCGGGTACGCGCATTTCTGCTCGACCACGAACACCTCGACCCGCAGCTTCAGCAGCTCGTAGAGGGTCGGGGTGTCGAGATCCTGCGCCCATGACCGTCGGAGTGCAACCGTTGACATCATCGCGCCTTGCTATCACACCTCGGCGCGAGATGCACGCGAACTCCCGTAACCCGTCTCACGGGCCGAAACACGGCGAAGCGGCCCGCGGAGAACTTCCGCGGGCCGCTTCGGGCATTTTCGGTCAGACGCCGGCCGCGACCGGGGCGTGCGCGCCGGTTCCGGTGAGCTGCAGTGCCTTACCGGTCCAGTCCCAGACCTCGGCGAACAGGCCCTGGTTCTCCGACAGCTTCACACCCAGCGACGGAATCATTTCCTTCAGCTTGGGAGTCCACGCCGCGTATTCGGACGGGAAACAGCGTTCGAGCACGTCGAGCATCGCGGTAACACAGGTCGAGGCGCCCGGCGAGGCGCCCAGCAGACCCGCGATGGATCCGTCCTGTGCGGCGATGACGGCGGTACCCAGCTCCAGCACCCCGCCCGCGCCCTTACGGCGGATCACCTGCACCCGCTGACCGGCGGTGATGAGTTCCCAATCGCGGCCCTCGGCGCGCGGGATGAACTCTTCCATGGTGTACACCCGGCCGGACTGCGATTTCAGCAGCTCGGTGACCAGGTACTTGACCAGGCTCAACTCGGTGACGCCGACCCCGAGCATCGGGGCCAGGTTGCCGGGTTTGATCGATTTGAACAGATCGGCATTACTGCCGTCCTTGAGGAATTTGGGGGTCCAACCGGCGTACGGGCCGAACAGCAGGCCGGGCCGGCCCTTGATGACGCGGGTGTCCAGGTGCGGCACGGACATCGGCGGCGCCCCGACCGCGGCCTTGCCGTACACCTTGGCCCCGTGCTGGTCGATCAGGCCGGGGTTGGTACACCGCAGGAACTGGCCCGAGACCGGGAAGCCCGCGAACCCGCGGATCTCCTTGATCCCGGCCTTCTGCAGCAGCGGCAGCGCCCCGCCCCCGGCCCCGACGAAGACGAATTTGCTGATCAGCGTGCGGGTGCGTCCGGTGCGGGTATTGCGCACCGTGACCTTCCAGCTGCCGTCCCTCTGCTTGGACAGGTTGCGGACCTCGATACCGAAGCCGATCTCCCCGCCGCTGGCGCCGATATAGGCGAGCAACTCCTTGGTGAGCGCACCGAAATCGATATCGGTGCCGCCTTCGGACCAGTTGAGCGCGATCGGATCGGAGAAATCCCGGCCGCGGGCCATCAGCGGCAGCCGGCGGGCGAACTCGTCGGGGCTGTCGATGTACTCCATCCCCGCGAACAGCGGATGCCGCGACAGCGCCTCGTACCGTTTGCGCAGGTACTCCACATCGGCGGCGCCGTGCACGAAACTCACGTGCGGAATGGGGTTGATGAAGCGGGAAGGATCGCCGATGATGCCGTTCTCCGCCGCGTAGGCCCAGAATTGCCGCGACACCTGGAACCGCTCGTTGATATCGACCGCCTTGCCGATATCCACCGAACCGTCCGGCTTCTGCGGGCTGTAGTTCAGTTCGCACAGCGCCGAATGCCCGGTACCGGCGTTGTTCCACGGGTCACTGCTCTCCGCCGCGGCGGCGTCCAGCCGCTCGAACACCGAGATCGACCAGTCCGGCTGCAACTGGCGCAGCAGTGCGCCGAGAGTGGCGCTCATGATGCCGGCACCGATGAGGACTACATCGGTCTTTTCAGTCTGGGCAGCGTTCGGCACGGGTGTTCGACTTCCTTGTCCTGGTGCGCGGCCGCATATCCGGCGTTGGATAACGGGGCCGCTGGGGCACGGGCGCGTGTGCAGTTGTATTACGGGCGGCCGGATGAGCCCTCGAGGGCCCGGCCGAATGTAGGTTACCCGTCGTTCACTACTGCCAATTGTGCACCTCGACACGCGCGGAATCCGCAGCCAGGGCGGCGATTGTGACGTAAATTCCTCTGCTGGAGCGGTCTCGTCCGTCACACTGTGCTCCGCGGGTGCCGCGGTGGTCGCCTAGATTGGACGGCGTGACGAACGAATCCCGGGCCGATACCCGCGCGCCGGAGCAGGCCGGGGACTGGCACCCGGACGTCCTCGGCGAAGGGTACGAATACCGCACCCTGGAACTCGGGCCCGATCCCGACGGCGAGGGCGAGGCTGTCGCGACCCTGGTCCGGCATCTGCCCGCGGATATCGCGGAAACCGGGGACGCGGTTCTCTACCTGCACGGATTCACCGACTACTTCTTCCAACGCCATGTGGCCGAACACCTGACCGCACGCGGGCACCGCTTCTACGCCCTGGACCTACGCAAATGCGGCCGGTCGCTGCGGCCGGGGCAGACTCCGCATTTCATCAGCGATCTGGCGCTCTACGACCAGGAGCTGGACCGATCGCTGCGCGCCATCCGAGCGGAGACCGGTGCGAATGTGCTGGTCGTCGGGCATTCGACCGGCGGCCTGGTGGCCTCGCTGTGGCTGGACCGCCTGCAGCGCGACGGCGGTACCGCGGCGGCCGGGATCAGCGGATTGATCCTGAACAGTCCCTGGTTCGATCTGCAGGGTCCCGCCTATTTCCGCACGGTCGGCACCCAGGTCATCAACACCGTGGGCCGCTTCCGGGCCAAGTCCGCGCTGCCGCTCGGCAAATCCAGCGCCTATGGCGACAGTCTGCACCACAGCGTGGCCGGTGAATGGGACTACGACCTGGACTGGAAGCCACGCGAGGGCTTCCCGGTGCGGGCCGGCTGGCTGCGGGCGATCCGGCTGGGGCAGGCGCGGCTGCATCGCGGCCTGGATATCGGCGTACCCGCGCTGCTGCTGCGCTCCAAGCTCACGACGTTCGCCCGGCAGTACGGCCCCGCGGTGGATGTCGCCGACGCGGTGCTCGACGTGGCACAGATCCAGCGCTGGTCGGGGTGCCTGGGCGATCGCACCAATATCGTGCCCATCGACGGCGCCCGCCACGATGTGTTCCTCTCCGCGGAGGGCCCGCGCACGGAGGCGTTCCGGGAACTCGACAACTGGCTGGACTGGCTCGCCGGTGGCGGCCCCGCGCCGCGGGAATGAACCCGCCCGGCGCTCACCACATACTCGTACGCAGCACGATCTCGGTGGCGAACTCCTGATCGGCCTCGGCCGCGACATTGTCGACGTCGATATCCACCACCCGGAACTCGCCGTACACATGCCGCCCGGAGGTATCGGCGACCTGCCGGGAGACACCCTTGGTCACCAGGATGGTGGTGGGCAGTTCCACCGCCGGGCACCCGGCCTCGAGGACCGCACCGGAGTCATCGGGTACCGCCGGATGACCGCGGTCGGCGACGACCAGGCTGACGAACCGGCCGAAGCCCGTCGCGCACACCTGCCAGGCGACGCTGGCGCCGGCGCCCCGGCCCGCGACATTCACCCAGGACACGCCGAGTTCGTCGAGTACGGCGTACACCCCCGGGGTGTCGAGACCGTCCGTGGTCTCGAAAGCGATGGTCCGCAGATCGGAGCTGTGCAGGCGTGCGCACACCCTGTCGTACACATCCGGCGGATCGCCGGAATCGGGTAGCAGCAGCACACTGTGCTGGGTCACCGGCCCGTCCACCCGCACCGTCCAGCCCCGGTCACCGACCGCGATGCGCCGAGATTCCATGGCGCTTGACGCTACACCGCCGACCCGCGGTGTGGGGCGGCCGCCGGCAAACCGCCCGGCGATCGTGACCCATGCGGTCTCGGCCCGGTACCGCCCCCGCCGCGACCGCTCAGTACGCCCCGGACAGCGCGGTCACCGTGGAGGTCACGACCGGCAGACCGGCCGGGGCGCCCTCGTTCAGCAGCCGCTCCAGCCCGGCCACATCGATATGCGCGGTGACGAGGTCGGCGAGCAGATCGAGCTGGGCGGCGCGGACCGCTGCCACCCGAGTACCGGGTGCGACGGTGAATCCGGTGCGCCCCGCCCGGTGGGCGACATCGGTGAGCCAGGCCCGGCGGAATTCATCGGATTCCAGGAGTCCGTGCAGGTGGGTGCCCCAGATACCGTCGCGCACGCTGCCCTCGTCGCTCGATCCGTCCGCGGCGGACTGGCGCGGTTCCGCCGCACCGGACTCCGGTGCGACGCGATCGGTGATCCGGAGCCAGGCCGGTTCGGCGGTACGCCGCACCAGGCCGTGATGGATTTCATATCCGGCCGCCGCGATATCCGCGGTGCCACCACCGCCGGGGGCGCCGGCGGCAGTGCTGCGGCACAGAGTCTTGCGCGGGTGGAATTCGATATCCAGGTCCAGCAGACCCAGCCCGGCGACCTCCCCTGCCCCGGATTCCACCGGGTCCACGATCCGGCGGCCCAGCATCTGGTAGCCGCCACAGATCCCGAGGATCGGCCGGCCCTCGGCCGCCCGCCGCAGCAGCGCGTCGGCCAAACCGGTGCGCCGCAGCCAGCTCAGATCCTCGACGGTGGCCTTACTGCCAGGCAGCACCACCAGATCGGCATCCGCCAGTCCGGACGGATCGCTCACCCAGCGCACCGCCACGCCCGGTTCGCAGGCGAGTGCCTCCACATCGGTCGAATTGGAGATCCGCGGCAGCCGGACGGCGGCAACGGAGAGCCATTCGCCGCCGACCGGCGCGGCGGGGCGGCCGACCTGGGCTCCGGCCACGGTGCTCAGCGAGTCCTCGGCGTCGAGCCACAGATCGTCACTGAAGGGAAGGACGCCGAGGGTGGGGCGTCCGGTCAGCGCGGCCAGCCGATCCAGTCCGGGGCGCAGCAGTTCGACATCGCCCCGGAATTTGTTGACCACGAACCCGGCGATCAGCCGCTGATCCTCGGGCTCGAGGACCGCGAGAGTCCCGAACAGATGGGCCAGCACCCCACCGCGGTCGATATCCCCGACCACCAGCACCGGCAGATCCGCGGCCCGCGCCAGACCCATATTCGCCAGATCCGTGGCGCGCAGGTTGATCTCGGCGGGGGAACCGGCACCCTCGCAGATCACCACATCGAACTCGGCACGCAGCGCGGCCAGATCGGCGGCCACCACATCGCGCAACCGGGTGCGGTGCGTGAAATAGTCGGCGGCCCCGACGGTGTCCACGACTCGGCCGCGGACCACCAGCTGCGAGCGGCGGTCACTACCCGGTTTCAGCAGGATGGGGTTGAACCGGACGCTCGGCTCCAGCCCGCAGGCCTGCGCCTGGAGCGCCTGGGCCCGGCCGATCTCCCCGCCGTCCAGTGTGACGACCGAGTTGTTCGACATGTTCTGCGCCTTGAACGGCGCCACCCGCACTCCCCGGCGCGCCAGCATCCGGCAGATTCCGGCGACCACGACGCTCTTGCCCGCGTCGGAGGTCGTTCCGGCGACCAGCAGCGCGCCGCCGGGCCGGGTCACGGCAGCGTCAGGATTTCGGCCCCGGTATCGGTGACCACCAGCGTGTGCTCGAATTGGGCGGTCCATTTGCGATCCTTGGTGACGACGGTCCAGCCGTCGTCCCAGATCTCGTAGTCGATCCCGCCCAGGTTGATCATCGGTTCGATGGTGAAGGTCATCCCCGGTTCGATGACCGAGTCCACCGCGGGCTGGTCGTAGTGCAGGATCACCAGACCGCTGTGGAAGGTCGGGCCGACCCCGTGGCCGGTGAAATCGCGGACCACCCCGTAACCGAAGCGGTTGGCGTAGGACTCGATCACCCGGCCGATCACGTTGAGGGCGCGCCCGGGACGAACGGCCTTGATGGCCCGGGTGGTCGCCTCACGCGTGCGTTCCACCAGCAGCCGCACCTCCTCGTCGACCTCACCGGCGAGGAAGGTGGCGTTGGTATCGCCGTGCACCCCGTTGATATAGGCGGTGACATCGATATTGACGATGTCACCGTCCTCGATCACGGTGCTGTCCGGGATGCCGTGGCAGATCACCTCGTTGAGCGAGGTGCAGCACGATTTCGGGAACCCCTTGTAGCCGAGCGTCGAGGGGTAGGCGCCGTGGTCGCACATGTACTCGTGGGCGATCCGGTCCAGTTCGTCGGTGCTCACGCCGGGCGCCACCGCCTTACCGGCCTCGGCCAGCGCCTGGGCGGCGATCTTCCCGGCGATCCGCATCTTCTCGATGGTCTCGGGGGTCTGCACCCAGGGCTCGGAACCCTCCGCGGCCGTCTTCTTCCAGACGTACTCCGGCCGTTCGATCGCGCGGGGGACCTCGCGGATCGGGGTGGGAGTTCCGGGGAGCAGCGGCTGGCGGGTACGCACGGACATGCGTCCAGAGTAGTCGGCGCGGCCCGGAGGGTCGCCGGGAACGTACCCGTCCGCGGCCCGCGCCGCCGGGCCGTGGCCCCGGGTCGCGGCGGCCCGGGCGGGCCTTCGCTCAGCGGCGACGGCCGGCGGTGCTCACCTCGAAGGCCACGCGGTCGCCGCGATAGAGCGCGGCGACGCGTTCGATCGGACGGCCCTCGGTATCGATACCCCGGCGGACCACCCGGAACAGCGGCACCGACGGCCGGCAACACAGGAGGCTTGCTTCACGGGGCGCGGCCAGTACGGTCTCGATCCGCTCGGTGGAGCCGCCGTACTCGACACCGGACCCGCCGATGGTCGCCGACAGTGAACCGGCCGGGTCGAAACCCGCGCGCAGCCAGCCGAAACGGTCCAGGGACAGATCGGTGCGCTCCAGCGCGATCGGCTCCCCGTCGGCGTGCATCAACCGTTCCAGCGTCATGATCGGGGTCTGCGGCGGCAGGTCGAGATCGCGGGCGACCTCCACGTCGGCCAGGCCGTCCACCCAGGACAGCAGACTGCGCACCACCCCCGCGCCTTCTTCTCCGGTGGGTTCGGGCGCCAGCGGGCGTACCACCTTCGGCCGGGCCAGTACGGTGCCGCGACCCTGTCTGCGGATCCGGCCCTCCACCGCCAGATCCCGGAGAGCGTGCCGGACCGTTTCGCGGGCAACCCCGAAACGTCCGGCCAGTTCCCGCTCCGCGGGAACCCGGTCGCCGGGCCGTAGCTCGCCGAGCATGGTATCGATTTCGGCGCGCACCCGATAGACCTTCGACAGCGTCTGAGCCCCGGCCATCGCCGGAGTTGCCGCCATCGCCGGGGTTCCGGCCATTACAGCCGCCGCTGCGCCGTAGTCGTCGCGCGTCGACACCGTACTTGCGCTGCCATCCCGCTGCCCCATGGCAGAACTACCTCCCATTGGCCCGCACCATATCGTTAACCAGGCATTCGCCACCGGGTCGCGCTATGGTCCGGTCCATTCGACATTCTGTGGTCGCTCCCGGTGGGTGCCGGAAAGTCCGCGTCCAGTGGACTGGACACTCCGCCGGTCCACGAACCCTTACTGCACCGGTAGCCGGCGCCGACCGCCTGCCACCTCGGCGATCAAATCGGTGTAACCGTCGACGAGTTCGGCCAGGTGATACCAGTGCCGATGCGTGCGGTCACTGCGCGCCCCGTCGTCCTCTATGGCCTGATTGGCCGCGACCCAGCTGTTCGCCATCCGATCGATGACCGCGCCCAGGCTCTCGGTGTGCAGCGACGCACCGTGACGGTGCTGCGGCATCTTCCGGGTGATCCAGGCGTTGATATCGTCCACGAGTTCGCGTCTGCGACTGTCTATTTCGGCGATCTCGGCCATATCCCGAACCTGCGCGCGGCGCTTGTGGAGTTCGACCAGCGCGTGCGCGAAACGCAGTAGTACACGCTCCTGGAACCGTCGCCCCTGGAATGCGCACAGCAGTTGCGGCGCGGTCGGCAGGCTTCCCAGAGTGGGCGCACTCATCGGCACCCCTCGAACTCACCCGGCACCATCACACTCTGCACCAACATGATCGGCTCTCGATTCGGTTTTCCCGGACATCGGATCGTTGTTCACAACAAGGCTAGCTGGATCATGCTCTTACAGATGCAAGAACACAAGACTTCGGTACGCAATGTTGCGAACAGCGTCGTGCGCAAGCCTAACGACCCTTCTCACGGAACCGGAGCGCGGTCCCGTCGAAAACGCGTACCCGCCATGCTCGTTCCCGCACGCGGTCCGAATCCGCGCCGCGCCGAACGTTACCCGCTACCACCAGCGAACCGCGCGCGACAACGCGTTACGCGACCACATCGAAACCGGGCCGAGACCAACCCGCGCCGCACCCGGCGGAACCATACCGAACCCTATGGTCCACCGGGACATCCACCCCGGCACCTGCCCTTCGCGATGCGCGGAGCCGAACCAGGCGCGGCCCGAACCCGTTTCGCGCCGGACACCCGGCAGAACGGACAGCATTCGGCGCCGCCGGTGATGCCCCAGCATCGGTAGCCTGAAGTTTGCTCATCGTTTCGGATGCCCTGTATCCCGGTCGTTTCCGGAACGGCCCGCGTGCCCGTGCATGCGGCAGGCACGACATCCGGATACGGTCCGCCCGCTGTCATGGGGTATGGATTCTGTGCAGGAAAGCCGACAAGGATGTGGACTCATGAGCACTGATGCCGACCCCCTGGCAGCCGCCGCGAAACGGGCCGCCGAGCTCACCGGCCCGGGCGGGCCGTTCGAGATGTCGGCCGAAGAGGTGCTGGGATCCCCGATCCCGGTTTTCCGCCACCGGCGCCGTTCGCTGCGCGAACTTCTCGACGCCTCGGAGAGCTGGGGCGACCGCGACTATCTGGTCACCGAGCGGCAGCGCCTCTCCTTCACCGAGCATGCGTCCGCCGCGCAGTCGCTCGCGCTGGCGCTCGCCGGCCGGTACGGAATCGGACGAGGCGACCGGATCGGCATCCTCGCCGCCAATACCCCGGAGTGGGTGATCACCTTCTGGGCGGCACAGTGCCTCGGCGCAGTCGCCGTCGCCTACAACGCCTGGTGGGCCGCACCGGAAATCGCCTACGGGCTAGAGCACACCGAGCCCGCGGTACTGGTCGCCGACTCCCGGCGCGCCGGGCTCGCGGCGGACGCCGGAATCTCCGTACCGGTGCTCACCGTGGAGGAGGACCTGCCCCGGCTGATCGAGGCGCACCGCGGCCGGGCCCCGATCGTGCCGGTCGCGGAGGACGATCCGGCCGTAATCCTCTACACCAGCGGTACCACCGGCCGGCCCAAAGGAGTGGTGCACACCCACCGGAATCTGCTCTCCATCACCGATTACCACCGGTGCACCGACGCACTGGGCGCACTCGCCGCGGGTGCCGCGCCCGGCGAGCCCAGCGGAAAACGATTCCTGCTCACCTCACCGCTGTTCCATATCGCCAGCCTGCACAATCTGGTCGTGCCCCGGCTCGCCTCCGGCGCCGCCGTGATCATGCACACCGGCGCGTTCGACCCCGAGCGGGTACTGGGATTGATGGCGCGCGAAGGTGTCACCAATTGGGGCGCGGTACCGACACTGGCAGCCCGGCTGCTGGACACCGACCCGTCCGGCCATGATCTGTCGGCGCTCGTCTCGCTCTCCCTCAACGCCGCCCCGTCCTCCCCCGCGTTCCAGGAGCGGCTGCGGGCCCGGCTGCCGGGTACCGGCATCGCGCTGACCACCAGCTACGGCCTCACCGAGAGCGGTACGGCGGCCACCGTGGCGACACCGGCCGAACTGGCCGCCGATCCCGAAACGGTCGGCCACCCGATCCTCGGTGTGGCGGTGGAGATCCGCGATCCGGACGGGCGGCCGGTGCCCGACGGCACCGAGGGCGAGATCTGGGTGCGCAGCCCGTACGTCATGCTCGGCTACTGGCGCGACGATGCGGCCACCGCCGCCGTCCTCGACGCCGAACGCTGGTTGCGGACCGGGGATTTCGGCACTCTGCGGGACGGCCGCCTGCGAATGGCCGGGCGCCGTAGCGATCTCATCCTGCGGGGTGGAGAGAACGTGTATCCGACCGAGATCGAGAACGTCCTGGACGAACATCCGGCCGTACGGGAGTCGGCGGTACTCGGCGTACCCGACGACGACCTCGGTCAGCGGGTCGCCGCGGTGGTGGTGACCGACGGCGCCGTCGACGCCGAGGAACTCCGGGCGTTCACCGCGCAGCGGCTCGCCTATTTCAAGGTCCCGGAGCGGTGGACCCTCACCAGGGAGCCACTACCGCGCAATGCGACCGGCAAGGTGCTGCGCCGCGAGATCACGCCCTGAGAAACACCGAACCCCGGCCGGGCACCGCCCACCCGCGTGACACTCCCTCGCCGACGGTGCGGTCCCCTCGTTATTGTTGCTCGACAGGCTCACGGACGGCGGGCGCCGCGGGCGCCGCGATCCGCGCAACACGCCGGCGAAAGGGATGACATGGCAGGCAAACGCACCGTCCTCACCGCTGGTTTGCGCCGGCTCTCGGTGCTGCTGCTGGAAATGCGGGAGGACGCCGAGCTGAGCAAGGAGGAGGTCAGCGGCCGCACCGGGATCAATGTCACCACCCTGTACCGGATCGAGACGGCGCAGGCCCGCCCACAGCGCCGCACCCTGATGACGATGCTGGACCTCTACGGCGTGGAGGCGACCCGCCGCCAAGAGGCGCTCGAGCTGCTCTCCGACGCCCAGAAGCCCGGAATGTCGCGACCCTACGAGGCCAGCCTCTCCGAGGTCTACGCCGCCTATATCAACTTCGAATCGGTGGCGCTGTCGGCGCGCCACTATCAGACCTCGTTCATTCCCGGCCTGCTCCAGACCGAGCAGTACGCGATGGCGGTGATCGACACCTGTATGCCGAAACTGGAGGCCTCCGACCTGGAACGCCGGGCGCGCGCCCGGATGGACCGCGCGGCGGTGCTGGCCAAAGACGAACCGCTGGAACTGTGGGTGGTGCTCGACGAGGCCGCCATCCGGCGCGTCGTCGGCGGCCCGGAGGTCATGAGCGGTCAGCTACGGCAGCTGGGTGAAGCCACCAAACGTAAGAACGTGATCCTGCAGATCCTGCCGTTCGACGCCGGCGCGCATCCCGGTATGGCCGGGTCCTTCACGATTCTCGACTTCCCCGACCCCACCGATCCGGAACTGGTATATGTCGAGGGAATCTCCGGCGACGCGCTGGTGGAAGGGCATTCGGAGATCCGGCGCTTCGGGGTGATGTTCGATCAGCTGCGCGCGATGGCGCTGAGTCCGCGGGATTCCGCGGAGGTGATCGCCGCGGCCGCCGAATCGATGTGCTGACGCGCGGATCCGGCGCCACCACACATCGGCCCGGCGGGACAGGAGTTCCCGCCGGGCCGAATGGGTATAAAGAGCGAACCTGTTCGATCACGGCTCGTACCGGCCATCGCGGAAGGAGGGGGTTCCCTTGGCAGAAGTCGGCGCCCGGACCGACCCGGAGCAGCAACCCGAACTGAAACGGGTCATCGGTCCCTGGCTGCTCCTGCTGTTCATCGTCGGGGATATCCTCGGCACCGGCATCTACGCGCTCACCGGCCGGGTCGCCGGGGAGGTCGGCGGCGCGGTGTGGGTGCCGTTCCTTGTCGCTTTCGGCGTAGCCCTGATCACCGGTTTCAGCTATCTGGAGCTGGTTACCAAGTACCCGCAGGCCGCCGGGGCCGCGCTCTATACCCACAAGGCCTTCGGAATCCATTTCCTGACCTTCATGGTGACCTTCGCGGTGATGAGTTCCGGCATCACCTCCGCCGCCACCGCGGCCAAGGCGTTCGCGTCGAACTTCGCCGAGGCCTTCGAATTCGACGGTGTGGGCGACGGGCTGGTTCTCACCCTCATCGCGCTCGCGTTCATGGCGGCGGTGGCCGCGATCAATCTGCGCGGTGTCGGCGAGAGCGTCAAGGCGAATGTCCTGCTCACCTGTGTGGAACTGTCCGGGCTGCTGATCGTGATCTGTATCGGGCTGTGGGCGCTCGGCTTCGGCAACGGGGATTTCGGCCGGATCGTCGAATTCGACACCGGCGACCGGTCGGCGTTCGGCGGGGTCATCGCGGCGACCACGCTGGCCTTCTACGCCATGGTCGGATTCGAGGATTCGGTGAACATGGCCGAGGAGACCAAGGAACCGAGCCGGATCTTCCCCAAGATCCTGCTCACCGGCCTGCTGGTCACCGGCGCCATCTACGTGGTGGTCTCGATCACCGCGGTGGCGCTGGTTCCCCCGGAGAAGCTCGCCGAGGGCGATACCCCGCTGCTGCAGGTGGTGGAGATCGGCGCACCCGGGTTCCCCACCCAGGTCTTCGCGTTCATCACCATGTTCGCGGTCGCCAACTCGGCGCTGATCAATATGCTCATGGCCAGCCGTCTGCTGTACGGCATGGCCAGGCAGAAGGTGGTGCCCCGCGCGCTGGGCCGGGTGAATGCCGCCCGCCGCACACCGCATGTGGCGATCCTGTTCACCACCGTGCTGGCGTTGGGGTTGCTGCTGGTCGTCGACGAGGTTCCCGAACTCGGCGGCACCACCGCGCTGCTGTTGCTGGTGGTGTTCACCATCGTCAACATCGCGGTGCTGGTGCTGCGGCGCGACGAGGTCCCGCACCACCATTTCCGCACGCCGACCGCGCTGCCGGTGATCGGCGCGCTGTGCTGTGCGTACCTGGCCACGCCGTTCACCGATCGCAACCCGCAGCAGTACGCCATCGCCGGCGTGCTGCTGGCGGTCGGTGTGGTGCTGTGGGCTTTCACCGCGTTCTGGAACAAACCGCACAACGTCAGGCCCCTGGGCCCGGGGAGCGATCTCTAGCCGCACCCCGCAATTCCGGCCCGCCGCCGGTTTGTCCGGCGGCGGGCCGGAATTCGTGGAAGTGACGAGCGCCCGTGCGATCGGTAACGTATGCGCCGATGACAAGCATGGACGCCAGGTTCGGCGATGCTGCTGGGTCGGTGCCCCTGCCCAGCCCGTGGGACCTCAACGCCTACCTCGCCGAGGTGGCCGCACACCGTAAGCGGCCGATCTCACTCCAGCCGGCGCACCGGTCGGCACTGGCCGACCTGGGTTGTAACGGCAACGGTCTGTGGATCGCCCGCAAACACGACGATATCGTCGTCTTCGACGCGTCGGCGTCCGGCCGCAACGCCGATCACATCGTGCTGCACGCGATCGGTCATATGCTGCTGGGCCACGGCGGAACCGTCGCCGAGGACCCCGATACCACCAGGATCTCGATCAGCGCGCTCAACCCGGCCCTGCTCGACGCCCTCGCAACGATCGCCCCCGGGTCGATCACCCAGATCCTGGGTCGTGACGATTTCGGCGCCGACCGGGAACGCGAAGCGGGCGTCTTCGCCGAGATGACGATGGTCTACGCGGCGCTGCCCCGCCGGCGCAGCCGCTCGTTCTGGCCCTTCGGGCGCCGCAAGAACAAGTAGGCGCGCCGCGCGGACGAGCGTCCGGATATACCGGATCACGCACCGAGGGTCTACTCTTGTGCGCCGTGGCCGAAGAGCAGAATCCCGCCATGGTGCACCCCGCGATCGCTCCGCTGAGCGGCCTGCTGGGCACCTGGCGCGGCGCGGGGCAGGGCGATTATCCGACGATCGAGCCGTTCGGCTACCTCGAGGAGATCGTGGTCGGGCATATAGGCCGGCCTTTCCTGACCTACCGGCAGCACACCCGGCATGCCGACGACAACCGCCCGCTGCATGTGGAGACCGGCTACCTGCGCTGTCCCGGGCCCGACCGGGTGGAACTGATCCTCTCCCATCCCACCGGCATCACCGAGATCTGCGAGGGCAAACTGACCCTGGGCGACGAGGAGGTACGACTCGAACTCGAGTCGACCGCCGTCGGGCTGAGCAGTACCGCGAAGTCGGTGACCGCCCTCAGCCGCACCATCCATATGCACGGGCGAACCATCGACTACACCCTGCAGATGGGTGCGGTGGGCCTGCCGCTACAGCATCACCTCACCGCGAGTTTGCAGAAGACCTGAACGACGGATAACGAAAGAATCACGGATATCAGGGGGCGGGTCACGATTTGCTCGTCATCGATTTTCCTCAGCTTTCCATCTTGTCTCGGCACACGCCCCCGGCTTAGGTTGACCTGAGCAGCAAATCATCAGACAACTCTTCCGTAGAGCCCGGTCGCGCAGGAGCCGCCCGAGCTCTTCAGCTGTCGAACCTCTGATTCGGAGGGAGCCGGAAATGAAGCGTTCCACCGTTGCTCTCATCACCGCCGGGATGATTCTCGGCGGTACCGGGGTGGTCGAAATCCTCGGAACAGATACCGCCTCGTCCGCCCCGGTCGCGGACCGGACAGTTTCGGTCGTCGCGCCGGCCCGGGTCAGCGATGCGGTGACCACCGATACCGGCTTCCCGTATATCGGCCATCGTTTCGCGACCGCGTCGGCAGCCACCGGCATCGGGCCCTGACCCGCCGCCCGCTCAGCCGCCCGCGGCGAGAGCGGCCAGCATATCCCGGGTCACGGCCACCGCGTTATCCGAGCTTCCGCCCTTGACCAGCAATGTTGCGAACGCCAGGTCGCCGCGGTACCCGACGAACCAGGAATGGGAGCCGCCGTCCACCTCGGCCTCTCCGGTCTTCCCGAACACCTCGCCCTGATCGGCTATGCGGTTCGCGGTGCCGGCGAGCACCACCTCTCGCATCATGGTCCGCAGCCCCCGCACCACCTCCGGATCGGGCGCGGGGCGCTGTCCGTCGACCACGGTGGGCCGGCCGGCGATCAAGAACGGGGTGGGTGCGCTGCCGTGCGCGATCGTCGCGGCCATCAAGGCCATGCCGAAGGGACTGGTGACAACCCGGCCCTGGCCTATTCCGTCTTCGGTGCGCTGCGTCCGATCCTCGGCGGCGGGGACCGAACCGGAAAATGTGGGCAGCCCGGGGATCGTGTACTCCGGTCCGATTCCGAATTCCGCCGCCTGGCCGGATAACGCGTCACCGGGCAACCGGCTGGCCAATTTCGCGAACGAGGTATTGCAGGACCGAGCGTAAGCGGTGGTCATCGGAACGTCGCCGACCGTGAACCCGTTGTAGTTCGGAATCATTCGCTCCCCGATGGTGATCGCGCTCGGGCACGCCAGCACGGTCTCGGGGGTCGCCACGCCCTCGGATATCGCCGCCGCGGCGGTGACCGTTTTGAATACCGACCCCGGCGGGTACTGGCCGATGGTGGCGACCGGACCGTCGCGGTCGGCGGCCGTGTTCTGCGCGACCGCCAGGATGCCGCCGGTCGAGGGTTGGATCACCACCATCATGGTCTGCTCGCGGCGGCCGTCGACCGCCCGCTGGGCCGCGTTCTGCACCCGGCGGTCCACACTCAGCGCGAACGACGGCGCGGGCCGGGCCGCCACCTCGTACAGCACCCCGGTCTCGGCACCGTTCGCGTTGCGCGCCACCACCTGCCACCCGGCCCGCCCGTCCACCTCGTCGATCACCGTCCGGCGGATCTGGGTCATCAGATCGGGGGCGAATTTCCGGTCGGTGGGCGTCATATCCCATTCCTGGGTGACCCGCACCCCCGGAAGCCCGATGAGCTGCGGCCCGGCCCGGCCGAATTCCGTCTCGTTCAGCACGATCACGGTGTACGCGCCCTCCGCGCCGCGTGCCGAGTCCAGAATCCGCTCCGGTGTGAGCCGTTCGTCGATATCGCTCAGCGCCACCGACAGCGCGTCCGCGACCCGTTGCGGATCAGGGCTGTCCGCGGCGTCGAAGGTCACCCGGGATACCGTGCCAGGCACCAGCACGTCACTGCCCGACTGCTCGTTGACCCGCGCCCGCGGGGCGGGTCGCACGGACAGCACCATGGACTGGGTGTCGCCGAGCCGAGGATGGAGGGCCGACCCGCTCCAGCGCACGGTCCAGGCACCGCCGGTACGCACCAGCGGCAGCTGTCCGGAGTAGGTCCAGACGCGGTCGCCGGGCAGCTGCCATTCGTAGGTGTAGTCGACGGTGGCGGTATCACCGGTGATCCGGGCGGCACCCGTCTGCGCGTGCAGGCCCTCGGCGGCCAGTTCCTCCCAGACGGAAGTCAGGGCGGTGGCAGCCTTTTCGGGCCGGTTCGTATGCGCGGCGGCGGCCTCGGTGTCCCGGGCCGCGAATGCCCCGGCGAACGCCTGCGCGGCCGTGATCGGCCCGTGGGCGCCCATCCCGCAGGCGGTCACCGCGGAGGCCAGCGCAGCGACCGCGAGCACGAGTACGACTACCGGACGGATCGTCATCGGCCCCGATGGTAATCACACAGCACCGGTGATCACCTGCGGCGCACCGGATCCTGCTCCGATCAGTCGAGCAGCACGGTGGTGAAGGTCGCGATCTGCCGGAATCCGACCGCCCGGTAGGCCCGACGTGCGATCTCGTTGTAGTCGTTGACGTACAGACTGGCCGTCCGGCCGGTGGCGAGCACCGCGTTGGCCACCGCTGCCGTCCCGGCGGTTCCCAGGCCCCGACCCCGGTGCTCCGGATGTACCCAGACCCCCTGGATCTGCCCGGTCCGGGCGGACATCGCACCGACCTCGGCCTTGTAGGCCACCTCGCCGTCGACGAACCGCGCCCAGGCCCGGCCGGCCTCGATCAGTCCGGCGACCCGGCGCCGGTATCCCCGGCCGCCGTCGCCGGCCCGCGGATCCACCCCGACCTCTTCGATGAACATGGCGATGGCGGCGACGAGATACCGGTCGAGCTCATCGGGCCGGACCGGGCGCACTTCGGAGTCGGCCGCCGACAACGCGGTATCGGTGAGTGCCAGCAGAGGCTGGGCGGCGCGCAATTCGCGTGCCGGACCCCAGTGATCGGCGAGCATCTCCCACAACGGCAGCGCGAGCTCCTGGCGGCCCACCACGGAGGAACACATCCGCGGCCACCGGATCGCCCGGTCGGCGAAGGCGCGCAGGGCATCGCGTCCACCACGCAGGGGAATGAGATTGACCCCGGAGAAGCACAGCGATTCGGCCGGACCGCCGTGGCTCCACAGTTCACCGTGGCCGTACCGGTTGTCCAGACCGTATTCCTGTAGCCGGGCGGCGACCATACAGGATGCCACCGGATCGTCGTCGAGAACCCGCAGCACCTGCGCCAGGTCCCGCTTGGCGAGCTGACGCGCGGGAACTGTTTTCGCGCGCCGGGTCGGCTCCAGCAGACTCCGCACCTACAACAGCCTGCCATGAACCGCGCCCGTGTGGAACGGATATCCGGAAAGCGCACGCCATCCGGCGGCACCGGGCGCGGCGCGCCGCCGCCCGTGGACAGTACGGGCGGACGAAACCGGACCGTCAGCCGACGCTGACGACCGGCTCCCCGGTCCCGGCGTCCTCACCCATACCCTCGGCAATACGCATGGCCTCTTCGATGAGCGTTTCCACGATCTGCGCCTCGGGGACGGTTTTGATCACCTCGCCCTTGACGAAGATCTGCCCCTTCCCGTTGCCGGAGGCGACACCGAGATCGGCTTCGCGCGCCTCCCCGGGCCCGTTCACCACACAACCCATGACCGCCACCCGCAGCGGGACCTCCAGGCCGTCCAGGCCCGCGGTGACCTCGTTGGCGAGGGTGTAGACGTCGACCTGCGCACGACCGCAGGACGGACAGGACACGATCTCGAGTTTGCGCGGGCGCAGATTGAGCGACTGCAGAATCTGGTCGCCGACCTTGACCTCCTCGGCCGGCGGCGCGGACAGCGAGACCCGGATGGTGTCGCCGATGCCCTCGCTGAGCAGCGCGCCGAACGCCACCGCGGATTTCACGGTGCCCTGGAACGCCGGGCCCGCCTCGGTGACACCCAGATGCAGCGGGTAATCGCTCTGCGCGGCGAGCTGCCGGTAGGCCTCGACCATCACGACCGGGTCGTTGTGCTTGACCGAGATCTTGATATCGCCGAAGCCGTGCTCCTCGAACAGGCTCGCCTCCCACAGCGCCGACTCGACCAGTGCCTCCGGGGTGGCCTTGCCGTATTTGGCCAGCATCCGCTTGTCCAGGGACCCGGCGTTCACGCCGATCCGGATCGGGATACCGGCGGCGCCGGCCGCCTTGGCGACCTCGGCCACCCGGCCGTCGAATTCCTTGATATTGCCCGGGTTCACCCGTACCGCCGCGCAGCCCGCGTCGATCGCGGCGAAGATGTAGCGCGGCTGGAAATGGATATCGGCGATCACCGGGATCTGCGATTTCTTCGCGATCGTGGGGAGCGCGTCGGCATCTTCCTGCCGCGGGCACGCCACCCGGACGATATCGCAGCCCGATGCGGTGAGCTCCGCGATCTGCTGCAATGTCGCGTTGACATCGTGGGTCTTGGTCGTCGTCATCGACTGCACCGAGATCGGGTGGTCACTGCCGACACCGACACCGCCCACCGTCAGCTGACGGGTCCTACGCCGCGGTGCGAGCACCGCGGCCGGTGCGGTCGGCATCCCCAATCCGATTGTGCTGGTCACTTTCGGCTGCCTACTTTCGTACTGGTCCGGCCGGTCGCTGCCGAGTCTAGTCCGGCCGCGGCGGGGCGCCGCCGAGACATGGGCAACACGGGCGACCGGCACCGGGACGTCATCGTGGCTTAACCCACCGGACGCCTTGGACCATAGGCGCGATCAGAGAATCTCCAGGTCAGCGCGGTTTGCGCCGGTAGATCACGTCGTAGATCAGGGTTCCGGCCAGGGCGGCCGCGAAGCCGATCAGGTACAGATCCTCGACCTTGCCCGAGTGATTGCCGATCAGCATGCCGAGCAGGATGACGATCACGACCACCGCCGCGACCCGGAAGGTCTTGTGCGATTCGCCGCTCCAGCCCCAGGCGGCCGACGGAACCTCTGCGGGGTCCACCTTGGTGATGACCTTGTCGGTGGTGAGTTCGACATCCGTGGCGGCCACGATCGCTCCTCCTCGAGAGAACGGATACTGCCGATATCCTGGCATACGACCGCCCGTCGTAGCCACTAGGGGCGGGGTCGGTGACAATGAACGGGTGTCAGATCTCCGCAGAGTCCTCCTGCTCGGCAGCACCGGTTCCATCGGCACCCAGGCGCTCGAGGTGATCGCCGCCAACCCGGACAGATTCGAGATCGCCGGACTGGCCGCCGGCGGCGGAAACACCGAACTGCTGGCCGCGCAGATGGCCGCCACCGGCACCACGAACGTCGCCGTCGCCGATCCCGCGGCCGGGGCCGCCCTCGGCGTGCCCTTCACCGGTCCGGGCGCGGTGACCGAACTGGTCCGCCGCACCGAGGCCGATGTCGTACTCAACGCGCTGGTCGGCTCGCTCGGTCTGGAACCGACCCTGGCGACGCTGGAGTCGGGCGCGACGCTGGCGCTGGCGAACAAGGAGTCGCTGGTGGCAGGTGGTTCGCTGGTCACCCGGGCCGCGAAACCCGGGCAGATCGTGCCCGTGGACTCGGAGCATTCGGCGCTGGCGCAGTGCCTGCGGGGCGGACGCGCCGACGAGGTCGACCGGCTGATCCTCACCGCGTCCGGCGGCCCGTTCCGGGGCTGGACCACAGAAATGCTGGACGGCGTGAACCCGGCCGAGGCGAAAACCCATCCGACCTGGTCCATGGGGCCGATGAACACCCTGAACTCGGCCTCGCTGGTGAACAAGGGGCTCGAACTCATCGAAACGCATCTGCTGTTCGGGATCCCCTACGACCGCATCGACGTCACCGTGCACCCGCAGTCGATCGTGCACTCCATGGTCACCTTCACCGACGGATCCACCCTCGCCCAGGCCAGCCCGCCCGATATGAAACTGCCCATCGCGCTGGCGCTGGGCTGGCCCGACCGGGTGCCGGCAGCCGCCGCCGCGTGCGATTTCGGTACCGCAGCGACCTGGACGTTCGAGCCTGTCGACAGTTCGGTGTTCCCAGCGGTGGAACTCGCCCGGGAAGCCGGTACGGCGGGCGGTTGCGTGACCGCCGTCTACAACGCCGCCAACGAGGTCGCGGTCGCGGCCTTCCTCGACGGGCGGATCCGCTTCCCACAGATCGTGGGCACCGTGGAACAAGCAGTTCACGACGCCGGGCAATGGCGCGCCGAACCCACCGAACTCGCCGAAGTCCTGGCCGCCGACGAATGGGCACGTGACCGGGCCCGCACCCTCATCGGCCGGTAATCCGTGTCCCAGATGGTCGAGGGAGTCCGCGCGGGCGGTTACTGTGGTTACGTGCTCGCGGCCGCTGGGGTCTTCGTGCGGGCCGAGATCTTCGATCTGCGCACCGCAGGAGGGCTGTAGACCAGATGCTGTTCGTGTTGGGGTTCGTGCTGTTCGCCCTCGGCATCACGATTTCGATCGCACTGCACGAATGCGGACATATGTGGACCGCCCAGGCCACCGGTATGAAGGTGCGCCGGTACTTCATCGGCTTCGGTCCCAAGATGTTCTCGTTCCGCCGCGGTGAAACCGAGTACGGCGTCAAATGGCTCCCGCTCGGCGGATTCTGCGATATCGCGGGGATGACCGCGCTCGACGAACTCGAACCCGAGGAAGTCGATCGCGCGATGTACCGGCAGGCCACCTGGAAACGCCTGGTGGTGATGTCCGGCGGTATCGCGATGAACTTCCTGCTGGGCTTCCTGCTGATCGTCGTGCTGGCCGTCGGCTGGGGACTGCCGAACCTGAACCAGCCGCCGGAGACCGCGCTCGGCGATATGAGCTGTGTCGCCCCGCAGAACCCCGACGGCAGCGTCGGCGCCTGCACCGGAGTCGGCCCGGCGCAGAAGGCCGGCCTGCAGCGCGGCGACGTGGTCACCGCCGTCGACGGCGAGGAAGTCGACACCTGGAACGAATTCCAGACCCTCACCCAGCAGCAGGACGGCCCGTTCACCTACACCGTCGAACGTGACGGGCAGACGCTGCAGATCCAGGTCGTCCCGGAACGCACCATGCGGTATCCGTCCGAGGGCGGGCCCGGCCGGGAGGTCGGCGTGGTCGGGGTGGGCCAGGAGTTCTACGAACCGGTCCAGTACAACGTCCTGTCGGCGATTCCCGCCGCCGGTGCGTTCACCGGGGAGATGTTCGTCCGGACCTTCGAATCGCTGGCCCAGATGCCGGCCAAGGTGGTCGCGCTGTGGGACGCGGTCACCGGCGGCGAACGCGACCCGGAGACCCCGGTCAGCGTGTACGGCGCCAGCAAGATCGGCGGCGAGACCGCCGAACGCGGCTACTGGAATATGTTCATCCTGGTCCTGGCCAGCCTGAACTTCTTCCTCGGCGCGTTCAACATCCTGCCGCTGCTACCGCTGGACGGCGGCCATATCGCGGTCGTGCTCTACGAGAAGATCCGCAACACCTTCCGCGGCTGGAAGGGCCTGGCCCCCGGGGCGCCGGTCGACTACCTGAAACTGCTACCCCTCACCTACGTCGCGGTGGTCATAGGCGGTGCGTACATGCTGCTCACTCTCGCCGCCGACATCATGAACCCGATCAACCTGTTCCCGTAACCGCCCGCGGATCCGCACGGCGTCACGGAGCCCAGCGCGCGGCCTCACGATGTACAAGGCGCGTTGCGTCACGAGCAGTGCGCCGTCCCCGAACGGTGGATGAGCCGACCGCGGGCAAAGAGCAGGGGCCCGGGCGCTTGTCAGAGTGCCCGGGTGTCCTCGTCCTCCAGGACGTCGACCACGTATTCGGCGATGGCGAGCGACGAGGTCGCCGCGGGTGAGGGCGCGTTGCGGACCGCGATGACCGGGCCCAGCCGGTCGATCCGGAAATCATCGACCAGGGTTCCGTCGGCATCGAGGGCCTGGGCCCGCACTCCGCTGCCCCCACGCACCACGTCCGCGGCGCCGATAGCAGGAAGGTAGCGCTGCGCCCGGCGCATATACGCCGACTTCGACAGCGAGCCGTACATCTCCTCGATCCCGGTCCGCCAATGCTGCCGGGCCATCCGCCGGAAACCCGGCCAGCGCAGGGTGTCCCCGAGGTCGCGGGCCGAGAACTGCCCGCGCCGATACCCTTCCCGCGCGAACGCGAGGACGGCATTGGGGCCCACCTCCACCGTGCCCGACACCCGCCGCGTGAAATGCACGCCCAGGAACGGATACCGCGGGTCCGGTACCGGATACACCAGCCCCCGCACCAACTCCGCCTTCGCGGCGACGACATTCATGTACTCCCCACGGAACGGCACGATTCGGGGACCGCGTTCGGCGCCGGCCAGACCTGCCACGGTATCGGAGTGCAACCCCGCGCAGACGATCATCCGATCGGCCCGCAAATGCTCGTCGCCCAAGGCGATATCGACTCCCGAGGAGTCGGTGGTGATCCCGTCGACCGCACTCGACAATCGCACCTCACCACCGGATTTCACCAGATCCGCCGCGAAGGATTCGGCGACACGGCGGAAATCGGTGATCGCGGTCCGCGGTGAGTACAGGGCCGCGATACCCTCCGCGAACGGTTCGATCTCCCGGATCCCGTTCCGGTCCACCCGGCGCAGGCCGGGGACCGCGTTCTCACCCGCGCGCGCTTCCAGCGCCTCCAGCCGCGGCATCTCATCCTCGTCGACCGCGACCACGAGCTTGCCGCATTCGTCGTAGGGCAGCCCATGCCCGGTGCAGTACTCCCGCAGCAGCGACCGTCCCCGCGCACACAGTGAAGCCTTCAAACTGCCCGGCTGGTAATAGATCCCGGCGTGCACCACGCCGGAGTTGTGCCCGGTCTGGTGCGCGGCGACCCGGTCCTCTTTCTCCAGCACCACGATCCGGTCCCCGGGGCGGCGGTGGGCCAGCTCCCGCGCGATCGCCAGCCCCACGATCCCCGCCCCGACGATCGCGACGACCCGATCAGCCATCCGTCGTTCTCCTATCCCGGCCGGTCCGGCTCCACGGACTACGGCTGCTCCAGCGCGTCGAATGGGATCGTCGCCTCAACCGGATCATCCAGCAACAGAACCCGGCGATGCACGGTGTGCACCAGATATCGGCGTCCCGACCAATCCAGCCGATACTTCTCGATCTCCTCGATTCGCTCTTCCTTCTGATCCAGCCGGGTGATCAAGTAGCGAGGTATACCCGCGGCCGCGTATTGGATCCGCTTCAGCCGGATGACCCGGCCGAACCCGACCTGACAAGATGCCACTATGAGTGCCCCCCGCCCATCTCGGCGCTTCGTTCCGCTCAGCCTTCGGCAGCGAGCTGGCCGCAGGCGGCCGCGATCTCCTGGCCCCGGGTATCGCGGACCGTGCAGGGCACGCCCTGGGCCTCGACCCGGCGGACGAATTCCCGTTCGACCGGTTTCGGGCTGGCGTCCCATTTGCTGCCCGGGGTGGGGTTGAGGGGGATGACGTTGACGTGCACCCGCGACCCCAGCGCCTTGTGCAACTTGGCACCCAGCATGTCCGCCCGCCACGGCTGATCGTTGATATCGCGGATCAGCGCGTATTCGATGGATACCCGGCGCCCGGATTTATCGGCGTAGTAGCGCGCCGCCTCGAGGACCTCGCTCACCGGCCAGCGACTGTTCACCGGGACCAGGGTGTCGCGCAGTTCGTCGTCGGGTGTGTGCAGGGAGACCGCGAGGGTCACCGAAAGATCCTCGTCCGCGAGTTTCCGGATCGCGGGGGCCAGGCCGACCGTGGAGACGACCACATTGCGCTGGGAGATGCCGAGACCGTCCGGGGCGGGCGAGGTGATGCGGCGGACCGCGTTCACCACCCGCTTGTAGTTGGCCAGCGGCTCCCCCATCCCCATGAAGACGATGTTCGACAGCCGTCCCGGCCCGCCGGAAACCGCGCCGTCGCGCAGGTCGGCGGCGGCGGCCCGGACCTGGTCGACGATCTCGGCGGTGGACAGGTTGCGGTTCAGGCCGCCCTGCCCGGTCGCGCAGAACGGACAGGCCATCCCGCACCCGGCCTGGCTGGAAATGCACAGGGTGGCGCGGTCCGGATAGCGCATCAGTACGCTTTCCAGCAGGGTTCCGTCACCCGCGCGCCACAGCGTCTTCCGCGTTTCCCCGGAATCGCAGACCACCTGGCGTAGTGGCGTGAGCAGCGGTGGGAACAGCGTCTCGGCGATCGTGTCGCGGACCGCCGCGGGCAGATCGGTCATCTGCGCCGGATCGGCCTGCAGCCGGCCGTAGTACTGGCGGGCGATCTGATCGGCCCGGAATTTGGGCAGACCCAGCTCCGCCATCGCGGCGCGGCGACCGTCGGAATCGAGGTCGGCGAGATGGCGGGGCGGCATACCGCGGCGCGGTGCATCGAAAACCAGGGGCAGGGGGGCGGTCATAGTGCTTCCAGTGTGTCATCTCGGGGAATGTGATCCACGCCGAGCCGACCGAACCCGCGCCGACCGCGCCCACAGCGACGGGCTGACCGGAAATCCGTGCGCGGACGATAGCTGTCGGCAATCATCGACATATGGCGACCTCAGACGATCGAACCCCCGAAACCGGCGCGCTGCCGAAGGAAAATCAGCCGCCGCCGGGCACAACGAGCTCCCGCGGGAGCACCGACCCCGCCGCTACCGGGGGTGATCCCACCGGTCTGGCACCCGAACCGTATGAACTGCGGCGTTCCCGGGTCGGTATCACCTGGATCGCGCTGATCGTCGCGGCGCTGCTCGGTATCGTGCTGCTGATCTTCATCATCCAGAACTCCGAAAGCGCCGATGTGGAGATGCTGTTCTGGAGCTTCTCCCTGCCACTGGGTGTGACGATCCTGCTCTCGGTGATCGCCGGGGCCCTGGTGATGGCGCTGGTGGGTGGTGTGCGGATCATCCAGTTGCGGCGGGCGGTCCACCGCGACTGATCCGTCCCCCGGGCCGTGCCGGGCACCCGGGCTCAGATCAGCGTGCTGAGCACCAGCCAGGACACGAAGGCCGACGGCAGCATGGAATCGAGCCGGTCCATGATTCCGCCGTGGCCGGGCAGCATGGTGCCCATATCCTTGATCCCCAGCTCGCGTTTGATCTGCGATTCGATGAGGTCGCCCAGAGTCGCGATCACCACCAGGCCGACACCGAGCACGACACCGATCATCGAATTGGCTTCGAGCAGCAATGTCACGGTGAGCAGGCCGCCGATGATCGCGAACACCAGCGATCCGCCGAAGCCC
Source organism: Nocardia sp. NPDC024068 (assembly GCF_040638875.1). NCBI lineage: Bacteria > Bacillati > Actinomycetota > Actinomycetes > Mycobacteriales > Nocardiaceae > Nocardia > Nocardia sp. NPDC024068. Next base: position 34,430 of record NZ_JBEZYU010000029.1, read on the forward strand.
TCCCAGGACTTCTTCGGGCTGATCGAGGGCACCATGGGATGACGGCCGAACAGCACACCGGCGACGTAACCGCCCACATCGGAGCACACCACCAGGATCATGAACGTCAGCACCCGCAGATTGCCGTCCGGATCCTCGAGCAGCAGCAGGACGGCGAACGAGGCGAGCAGCGGGATCCAGGCCAGAGTGAACACGGCGATCGCGGTATCGCGCAGGAAGTTGCGCGGCGCGGTTCGCAGGCCGTGATCGAACAGGCGCCACACCATACAGGCCAGTGCTGTCGCGGCGAACGAACCCGCGACTCCCCCCGCCCCGAACGGCCAGCCCAGCCAGAACACCGCCTGACCGCCGACGATCAACGGGATACGGGGTACCAGCACATCGGCTTCCCGCAGCCGTTTGGCGACCTCCCAGGTCGCGATCCCGACGGCGACACCGGCGACACCGATGAAGACCTTGGGCACGAACAACAGGATGGCGATCAGCGAGATCCCGAGCGTCAGCCCCACCGCGAGTGCCGCGGGAAGATTACGCCCGGCGCGGGACCTCCGGCCGCCGCCCTCCGTGGGGGCACCCGCTGATCGATGCTCCGCGGCGGCACCGCCCGAGGAGGTCTCCGCGGGGGCGCCGGTCGATTGCGTCTCCGCGGGGGCCTCGGCCGATGCGGCGCCCGTAGGCACACCGGTCGGTGCCGGGTTCGGTTCGGATATGCCCTCGGCCGGCGGCTGCGGTCGGGCCGCACCGGTCGCGGCAGCTTTCTCGGCCACGATTGTCCCGTCGCTCAACTCGTCGTCGTTCCGTTCGTTCCCCACCCGAAAGCGGGCGTTGTCCGCTGTTCTCATTGTGCGGCATCCACCGACCTCGCCGAGTCACGTGAACCGCCGACCGGTGCCCTACGAATCGGCCACCGTATTCCGCCCGGCACCAACCGCTCGTGCCGCCGGACCCTCCTGCGCGTACCGGCCGGACCCTGCGCGCTTGCGCAAAGTACCACCACCGGTACCGCCGATATACCCGAGATCCCGCTCAGATCTCGAGCAACTCGCCTTCTTTGTGCTTCACCAGCTCGTCGACCTGCCCGACGTAGCGCGCGGTGGTCTTGTCGAGCTCCTTCTCGGCCCGCCCGACCTCGTCCTCACCGGCCTCGCCGTCCTTCTGGATCCGGCCCAGTTCTTCCATCGCCTTGCGACGCACGTTGCGGATGGCGACCTTGGCGTCCTCACCCTTCTGCCTGGCCTGCTTGGCCAGCTCCCGGCGCCGCTCCTCGGTGAGCTGCGGGATGGAGATACGGAGGATATCGCCGTTGTTGGTCGGGTTCACACCCAGATCGGAGTTGCGGATCGCGGTTTCGATCGGACCCAGCTGTGCCTGCTCGTAGGGTTTGACCACCACCATCCGCGGCTCCGGCACGGTGATACTCGACATCTGGGTGATCGGTGTCGGCGATCCGTAGTAGTCGACCACGACCCGGGAGAACATACCCGGATTCGCGCGCCCGGTACGGATTCTGCCGAGATCGTCCTTCGCCACCGAGACGGCCTTCTCCATCTTCTCCTCGGCGTCGAAGAGCGCTTCTTCAATCACGACCGTTTCCTCCACTGCGTCGTCATCGTCATGACCCGCGGGCCCGCGGTATCAGGATCGAACCAATGTGCCGATCTTCTCACCGGCCACCGCCCGGGCGATATTGCCCTTGGTCAACAAATTGAACACCAGCATCGGCATCTGGTTGTCCATGCACAAACTGAACGCCGTCGCGTCGGCGACCTTCAGATCGCGTTCGATCACTTCCTTGTGGGTGACCTCGTGGTACATGGTGGCGTCGGGATCCAGCCGCGGGTCGGCGGTGAACACACCGTCGACAGCCTTCGCCATCAGCACCACCTCGGCACCGATCTCCAACGCCCGCTGCGCGGCGGTCGTATCGGTCGAGAAATAGGGCATCCCCATCCCGGCGCCGAAGATCACGACCCGCCCCTTCTCCAGATGCCGTCTGGCGCGCAGCGGCAGATACGGTTCGGCCACCTGCCCCATGGTGATAGCGGTCTGCACCCGGGTGTCCACGCCCTGTTTCTGCAGGAAATCCTGTAGCGCGAGACTGTTCATCACGGTACCGAGCATGCCCATGTAGTCCGAACGGGCACGTTCCATACCGCGTTCCTCGAGTTCGGCGCCGCGGAAGAAGTTGCCACCGCCGATCACCACCGCGACCTGCACACCGGTCGAGACGACCTCCGCGATCTGCTCCGCCACGGTCTGCACCACATCCGGATCCAGGCCCACCATGCCGCCACCGAACATCTCACCACCGAGCTTCAGCAGTACCCGGCGATATCCTGGGCGGTCGGTCCCCGGGTGCGTCATCGGCTGGCGTCTCCTTCGGCGATCGGTAGTCGGTTTCGTGGTGCAGTCGCGTCCGTGGTGGCCGCCGCGGCGGTGCCACCCCGTTCCGCGGCCCGCGCGGTACGCCGCGACGGGCGAGGGGAACAGAAAGCGGCTTCTATCCTGCCCTACCGCCCCCGGCACCCCGAGGACGGGGGCACCGCGCCGACCCAGGAGCGGGCCGCGCAGAACGAAACCCCCGTCGCGGCGGTCGCGGCGGGGGTTTACGCGGGGTGACGGGTCAGGCCTGGCCGACCTCGAAGCGGGCGAACTTGGTGACGGTGACACCGGCCTCGTCCAGCAACGCCTTCACGGTCTTCTTGTTGTCGGTGACCGACGGCTGCTCGAGCAGCACGACATCCTTGAAGAATCCGTTGACCCGGCCCTCGGTGATCTTCGGCAGGGCGGCCTCGGGCTTGCCCTCCTCGCGAGCGGTCTGCTCGGCGATACGGCGCTCGTTCTCGACGAGATCGGCGGGCACCTCGTCCCGGGAGACGTACTTGGCCTTCAGCGCGGCGACCTGCATGGCGGCGGCCCGCGCGGCTTCGGCGGCAGCGTCACCCGAGCCGGTGTACTCGATGAGCACGCCGACGGCCGGCGGCAGATCCGACGCCCGCTTGTGCAGGTAGGTCGCGACCGGGCCGTCCAGAGAGACGACACGACGCAGTTCCAGCTTCTCGCCGATCTTGGCGGCCAGCGCCTGCAGCGCCTCGTCGACGGTTCCGCCGTCGAGGGGCACGGCCTTGAGCGCGTCCACATCCGCGGGCTTGGCGGCTGCTGCGGCGGCGGCGATCTGATCGGCCAGCGCCTGGAATTCCGCGTTCTTGGCCACGAAATCGGTTTCGGAGTTGATTTCGACCATCACGCCGTCCTTGGCGATGACCAGGCCCTCCGCGGTCGTGCGCTCGGCCCGCTTGCCGACATCCTTGGCGCCCTTGATGCGCAGCAGCTCGACGGCTTTGTCGAAATCGCCCTCGGTCTCGACCAGCGCGTTCTTACAGTCCATCATTCCGGAGCCGGTGAGCTCCCGCAGCCGCTTCACGTCAGCGGCGGTGTAGTTCGCCATCGGGGGCGAGCCTCCTTCGAGAAAGTCTGGTACCGGGCAGTGGTGGTCACGACTCCACGAGCCGTGACCACCACTGTGGAAAAGTTCCGTTCGGGCGGCACTCACCTCGGCAGTGGCCGGTGAGCGCCGCCCGAACGCGCGGTGACGACTCAGGCCTCGGCCGGAGTCTCGGCCGGAGCTTCCGCCGGAGCTTCGGCGGCGGCCGGGTCGGCGGCGGGAGCGTCGGCGCTCGGCGCGGCCTGCGCCAGCAGCTCCTGCTCCCATTCCGGCAGCGGCTCGGCGCCGGCCTCGGGCTTGTCGTCGCCCGCGGACCGGCCGGCCCGGGCCTGCACGCCCTCGGCCACCGCGGAGGCGACGACCTTGGTGAGCAGCGCGGCCGAGCGGATCGCGTCGTCGTTACCCGGGATCGGGTAGTCGACCAGGTCCGGATCGCAGTTGGTATCCAGGATGGCGATGACCGGGATGTTCAGCTTGCGGGCCTCGCCCACGGCGATGTGCTCTTTGTTGGTGTCGACGACCCAGATGGCCGAGGGCACCTTCTGCATATCGCGGATACCACCGAGGGTCCGGTCCAGCTTGTTCATCTCACGCGTGAGCATGAGGATTTCCTTCTTGGTGCGACCCTCGAAGCCACCGGTCTGCTCCATGGCCTCGAGCTCCTTGAGGCGCTGCAGGCGCTTGTGCACGGTGGAGAAGTTGGTGAGCATGCCACCCAGCCAGCGCTGGTTCACATACGGCATACCGACCCGCGTGGCCTCGGCCGCGATGGACTCCTGGGCCTGCTTCTTGGTGCCGACGAAAAGGACGGTGCCGCCGTGGGCGACGGTCTCCTTGACGAATTCGTAGGCCTTGTCGATGTAGGTCAGCGTCTGCTGCAGATCGATGATGTAGATGCCGTTGCGGTCGGTGAAGATGAACCGCTTCATCTTCGGGTTCCAGCGACGGGTCTGGTGCCCGAAATGCGCGCCGCTGTCGAGCAGCTGCTTCATGGTTACGACAGCCATGGCTCTCGTACTCTCTTTCGTTGCCGGTTGTCGCAGCAGGCCGGCGGCCCGCTGCCCTGGCACCACGAACGCTCGGGCCCGATCGTCGATCGGGACCAGCCGAGAGTTCCCTGTTCCGGAATTGCGCCGACGACCGTCGGCTCCGTGGAGGAGCACGAGGCAAGCAGCGCCGTGATGAACAAGCACGGTGGTGCGCGAAGTCGGTCGGTGCGTGCGCGAATACCGTATGAATACGAATACAGTGCGTACACGGGTACAGCGCGAACACAGACCGCTCGGCCAGTTTACGACCTGCGTTGCGAGAACCGGAAATCGGCCGGTCGGACCGGCCGCCGGCGACCTGCCGGAAGCCGTCGAGTGAAATATTCTCTGTTCACAGAGGCGGGTTATCCACAGCTGCCGAATTGCGGGTTCCGGCCCGCCGTGCACCCCGGCAGGCTCGGCATATGACCTGTGATGACACCACCGGGACACGGCCTGCCGACGCATCGCGCGGCGATCGTCTATCCGCCCCGCCGCCCTGGCCACATACGACGATCCGCCACCGCGACACATCGGCCGCAGAGCCGGCGGCCCGGCGAGCGCCGTGCGAGTGGCCCCAGCGCACGGCGGAGCGACGGGCCGACCCGCGCGGCGGCCTGTTCCGGCCTCGGGCATCGCCTCGTCACGCCCACGTTCCGGGCGCCGGAACCACCCGCGCCGCTGCCTTGGCGCACCGCGCTCCCGTGGCAGACCGGCCGCCGGCCGAGTCCCGCCACTGCCCCGATCCCGGACCGGTGGCCCCGGCGGGGCCGAGCGATGTCGAACGCCGGGCCCGCCGTTACGAACGCAGAATGAATCACCGCGGCTCCCCGCCCGGCCACCGGCACGCCGATGCGGAGCCCGGACGCGCGACAGCGGAATCGCACCCGCTCATCTCCGGACCGCCCACCCGGTTTCCCGGCGTGCCGCCGCACGCCACGCCGTTCCCCGGGCACACCCCGGTCCGAAGTGCTCCCGACCGCCGAGCCCGGCGTTCACCCGGCCGGAATCCGATCCTCCGCCCCGGCCCTCGAGACCGTGCCGCACCGGTCCTGCCTCGGCTCCGCAACCGCAACCTCGGTCCGGAAAAGCGACCTTCGGCGCGCCACCGACCCGGGATGCTGTGGGGCATTGTCTTCACAACGGTGTTCCTGGCGATCCCGCTCGGCCCGGGAACCACGCTCACCGCGCACGCCGCACCGGCATTCGACGGAGGGGCGGGCGGCCCGGTCGTCGTCGGTGATGGCGGTGCGGCCGGAATCGCAGGGAGGGAACGGTCGGCCGGCGAAATGTCCGGGACGCGATCGGGTCGGCCGCCGCGCACCGCCGCCGGGGAGCCGACGCGCACCGTGAAGGACAACACCGCGGCGCCGGGACCACGCCGGGCACCCGGTCCCGCTCGGGGCGGAGGATCGATGGGGTCGGCCGGATGCGGCTCCGGCTCCGGTTCGGGGGTGGCGCACGGCTCCGGTTCGGGTGTGGAGCGCGGCTCCGCGACCGGAACGCTGTGTGGAGTGGTTCCGCTCCTGGTCGATCTGGTGCGGGCGCTGATCAGGCTCGCCCCGCGGGAGACGACACCCTGCCCCTGCCCGGCTCGCACCCGATGACCCGCCCGCGGTCCGGCCGGGCGAAAGGAGGGGGTTCGCCCGGCCGGGCGTTCGCGGTGCGGTCGGCGTTGGTTGTGATGGTGTCCGCGGTGCTGCCGTCCGGGGTGGCGGCCGCCGTCCCGGAGGGCACCTTCGGCTGGCCGCTGCGGCCGCGGCCGGCGCTCGTGCGGCCGTTCGACCCGCCCGAACACGACTGGCTGCCGGGGCATCGCGGCGTCGATCTCGCCGGGTCGCCGGGGCAGACCGTATACGCCGCGGGTCCGGGGGTGGTGGTGTTCGCCGGCGAGGTGGCGGGAAAGCCGGTGGTGTCGATCGCCCACGACGGCGCTCTGCGCACCACATACGAACCTGTGGAAGCGGAGGTGACGGTGGGCAGGAGGGTGAGCCGCGGTACGCCTGTCGGGGTGTTGAAGGACGGGCACGAGGGCTGTGGCGCGGCGGCCTGCCTGCACTGGGGGCTACGCCGCGAACGCACCGAACACGGCGACCGGGAATATCTCGATCCGCTCGGTCTGCTGGAGCTCTCCCCGATCCGCCTGAAACCGGTGGACCCCGCGTCCGGATGAGAGCAGGGACGCAGTGTCCGGATGACGGCAGGGTCCACATGAGAGATGCCGGCAGTGTCCGGATGAAATCGGAACCGGTGGCAGGCCGTGCGGTGATCCAGTCCGTTGATCCACCGTCCTGGCCGAGACGTGACCTCGACCTCGACCTCGACCTCGACCTCGACCTCGACCTGATGATCGGTGGTTCACGCCGGTCCGATCACCGGATCGCACGGTCTCGGCCGCCGGATCAGAGGAAGGTGGTGAGCGTGGCGGCTTCGGCGCGGAGTTCGGCGGCGCGGTCGCCGCGACCCGCGGTGTCGTATTCGCCCGCGGCGGTCAGGCGGTCGGCGATCTCGGAGCGCACGAGGGCGGCGATATCGGCCTCGGTGAGGTGCCTGCGCGGGACCTCCGCGGCGGCCGGACCCGTGGGAGCCGCTTCGATGGCCGAGGCGCGATGTTCGCCGATGTCGACGGCCTCCGCGTTGTCGATCGCCGCGAGCGTCGAGCGCAGCAGTGCGGTCGTCCCCCGATCGCGGGCCCGCATCGCGACCGTCAGGGCCGCGCGCAGCCTGTCGCGCACCGAGGTTCCCTCGGCCGTCCCGGGCGTTTCAGCGGCCATGGCCGGAACGTAGACCGCGTCGGCCGGCGCAGTCCAGCGAGTGTCCGGGCGGGTCGGTCCCGACGTGGTGACGGTGAAGCCCACGGTGACCAGAACCGCCACCACCACGGACACGGTGACCCAGCGGATCGTCGGTCCCGCCGAACCGGCCTCGGCATGCCGCAGCAGCAGATTGCGCCGATACCCCAGCGCGGCAACCAGGAGCAGGACCAGACAGGCGATACCGGGAGCAAGCGCAGCGGCGGTCCAGCCCGTTTCGAGAACCGTGCGCAAAAGCAGGAGGCCGACGGCCACCGCACCCAGGCAGGTCCGCCGCCAGGACAGCGCCGTGCGTTCCGCCGCCAGCCGTAGTTCGAGGGGATCGACCACTGTCCGCGACCTCAGTGCAGCAGGACGGCGAGGCAGGCCAGCGCGGCCACGAACGCCGTCCCGGCGGACAGCAGGGGCACGAGCACGGTCCCGGGTAACGGCCGGCCCGCGTGCATGGCGGCACGGATACGCCGCCAATGCAGATAGGCGCCGGTGGCGACCAGCAGCGACAGCAGCAGACAACTCACCGCCAGTGCCGTCCGGAAACTTCCCTCCCACTGCTCCAGCACCACCGCGTGCACAGCGACCCCACCCGCCAGCAACCCCAGTGCGGTACGTATCCACGACAGGAACGTGCGCTCGTTGGCCAGGGTGAACCGGTAGTCCACGAGCACCGGGCGCTCGGCCTGCGGTTCATCGCGGCCGGGCTCCGGGGACCCGAGGTCTCGCGGGCTCATCCGGCGCCCGCGCCGATCGTGGTCTGCACGCTCACCTCCGAGCCACCGGCCGGTCACAGTTGGACGGATCCGCTGGTCAGCCTAACGCCACCGTGGGTCATCGCGGTACGCCGCCGGGTGCGCGCCGCGATCCGGGCCCGGCCGCGGCGGCACCCACCCGTTCAGGCCCGGGGATGGGCCTGGTCGTGCGCCTTCCGGAGGCGGTCGACGGAGACATGGGTGTAGAGCTGAGTCGTCGCCAGACTGGCGTGCCCCAGTAGTTCCTGCACGATCCGCAGGTCGGCGCCGCCTTCCAGCAGATGGGTCGCCGCGGTGTGCCGCAGCCCGTGCGGACCCATATCCGCGGTCCCCGGTATCGCCGATACCGCCGCGTGGACGACGCTGCGCGCCTGCCGTTGATCCAGCCGCCGCCCGCGCCGCCCCAGCAGCAGCGCGCGGCCGGAATCGGGAGCGGCCAGCAGCGGGCGACCGTAGGTCAGCCATTCCTGGATCGCGTGGTCGGCGGGCCCTCCGAACGGCGCGGACCGTTCCTTGTTCCCCTTGCCGAGCACCCGGACGAGGTGACGTTCCCGGTCGAGATCGTCGATATCGAGGCCGCACAGTTCGCTGACCCGGATGCCGGTGGCGTACAGCAGTTCGATGACGAGCCGATCCCGCAGGGCCATCGGATCCCGCTGAGCGGCCCCCGATTCCACCGCGCCCAGGACTCGTCCGGCCTGCTCCTGACCCAGTACGGCGGGCAGGCTTCGATGCGCCTTCGGCGCCGCGAGCCGTAGCCCCGGGTCCACGGTGAGCCGCCCGGTCCGGGTGAGCCACGCGGTGAAGGCCCGGGCCGCCGACGCCCGGCGCGCGGTACTGGTCCGGGCCGCCCCCCGATCGGCGTGCAATGCCAGCCAGGCACGCAGGGTGGGGAGATCGAGTTCGGCGACCGACGCATCGGGGGTGCGCCCGACCAGATGCGCCAGCAGCGATCGAGCGTCCCCCAGGTAGGCCCGGACCGTATGCGCCGACCGGTTCCGCCCGAGCCGGAGATGTCTCCCGTACTCGGTGAGCAACGCTTCCAGGTCCTGGGGTAACTCCGCCACGGCTCCACCGTCACCCGCCGCCTCCGCTACCGCAAGCCCCCGCGCGGATATCACCGGGAAAGCCGGACGCACGCATCGCATTCCCCGGCGGCGCCTACCGAGAACTCACTCCGGAGACGAGGCCGCGGTGTGCTCGGTCCGGAACCAACCCTCTCCCCCGCAGCGTGCGGAATCCGACAGATCGAGCGCGGCCAGTGCCGCCCGGACCTCACCCGGCGCCAACCCCGTCTCCGCGCAGAGCTGGTGCGGCCAGCGGCCGCCCGCTGCGGGCAGCGCCGCGTAGACGCGGGCCTCCACCGTCCCGAGCCGAGCCGCCGGCCAGCCCTGTGGCCCGGCCGCGAGCGGCAGGTGCAGGGGCGCGGCTTCGGCGACGACATCGTCGACGCCGCCGACCAGCACAGCTTCTCCGTCGCGGATCATCCGGTGGCAACCCGCCGACGCCGCCGAATCGACCGACCCGGGCACGGCCAGCGCCGGCCGGCCGATCCGGCGAGCCCATTTCACCGTGTTGCGGGCACCGCTGCGGACTCCGGCCTCCACCACCAGCACGGCATCGGACAGGGCCGCCACCAAGCGGTTACGGGCGAGGAAATGATGTTTGCGGGCGGGCGTACCCGGCGGATACTCGCTGATGACCAGGCCGGTTTCCGCGATTCGGGCGAGGAGACGGTCGTGCTGGGCCGGGTACGGCCGGTCGGTACCGCAGGCCAGCACGGCGATGGTGGCGCCGCCGACGGCCAGCGCCGCGCGATGGGCCATACCGTCGATACCGAACGCCGCGCCGGAAACGATCGTCCAGCCGTTGGCCGCCAGTTCGCCGCAGATCGTTCCGGTGACCCGGTCGCCGTAACCGGTGCTGCAACGGGCCCCGACCACAGCCAGTGCCCGTTCGGTGAGTTCGGCAAGACACCGGTCGCCCCGCACCCAGAGCACCAGCGGTACGGCGCCGTCCGGATCGCGGCCGGGTGTCAGTTGGGCGAGTCCGAGGATCCGCCAGGCGGGCCATTCCGGATCGTCCGGGGTCACGAGCCGCCCGCCGAGCCCCTGCATCGTCTCGATATCCCGGGCGGCCAGGTCGAGCTCACGGCGGTGCTCGGTCGCCGCGCGCAAGACCTCCGGTAGCGAACTCTCCCGGACCGCCCGGGCGGCCTCCCGTACCCCCACCGAATCGATCAGCGCGCTGAGCGCGGGACATGGTCCGAGCACCACCCGGGACAGGTAGGCCCAGGCGAGCTGCCGCTCCTCGGATTCACCGGCGGCCCCCTGCGCTCCCGGCGATCCGACAGCGGCGCTCATTGCGCACCCCGCTGCCGGAAGTTCAGCGCCTGCATCACATCGTGCGCCGTCGGTTCACCGCCACCCCGCAGATCGCATATCGTCCAAGCGACCCGCAGCGCGCGGTCGGCACCCCGCGCGGAGATCCGGCCCATCCGCAAGGCCGCCTCCACCGGGGCCGTTGTCCCGCTCGGTAGTGGAAACCGGCGGCGCAGAGCGTGGCCCGGTACCTCGGCGTTGGTCCGCCACCCGTATTCGTGCCAGCGGGCGACAGCGACCTCCCGTGCCGCGGTGACCCGTTCGCGCACGGCGGCACTGCTCTCCGACTCGCCCGCCGTCAATCCGGGGCCCGCCGGATGCATCTGCATCCAGATATCGATCCGGTCCATCAGCGGACCGGACAGTTTGCCGAGATAGCGCCGCCTGGTCAGTGGCGCACAGATACAGTCCACCTCCCGCGCCGGGGCGCAGGGGCACGGATTGGCGGCCAGCATCAGCTGGAATCGAGCCGGATACCGGGCGACCCCGTCGCGCCGGGCGATTCGTACCTCGCCCTCCTCGAGGGGTGTGCGCAAAGCCTCCAGGACTTTCGCCCCGACCTCGGCGCATTCGTCCAGAAACAGCACTCCGCGATGCGCGCGGCTCACCGCGCCGGGCCGGGCCGCGCCCGAGCCGCCGCCGACCATCGCGCTCACCGAGGTCGAATGATGGGGCGCGACGAACGGCGGGGTGGTGATCAGCGGCTGATCGTCGGAGAGGATGCCGGCCACCGAATGGATCGCGGTGACCTCCAGCGCCTCGTCCTCCGACAACGGCGGCAGCACCCCGGGCAACCGCTGCGCGAGCATGGTCTTCCCGATGCCGGCGCTCCGGTGAACAGGAGATGGTGTCCGCCCGCGGCGGCGACCTCGAGGGCCCATCGGGCCTCCTGCTGACCGGCGACATCGGCCAGATCTCCGGCCGGAGGCATCTGCCGGATGAGGGCCGCGCCGGATTCGGCGAGTTCGCCTTCCCCGCGCAACCAGTCGAGTGTGGCCCGCAGCGTCGGCGCTCCGAGGACCCGGATGCCCGCCACCAGCCCGGCTTCGGGCAGTGCCTCCGCCGGAACCACCGCCACCTTGCGCCCCGCGCCCCGCGCCGCCAGGACGGCGGGCAGGATGCCCCGGACCCGTCGCAGCCTGCCGTCCAGCGCGAGTTCGCCCAGCAGGACCGTCCCGGCCAGCCGTCCGGAGGGCACGATATCGGCAGCGTCGAGAACTGCCACGGCCAGCGCCAGATCGTAGACCGAGCCGACCTTCGGCAGGGTCGCCGGGGAGAGGGCCAGGATCACCCGTCCGTCGGGCCATTTCTCGCCGGTATTGGCCACCGCCGCGCGAACCCTGTCCCGTGATTCCTGTAGGGAGGTATCCGGCAGGCCCACCAGGTGCACCGACGGCAACCCCTGTCCGATATCGGCCTCGATCTCCACCACCTGCCCGTCGATCCCGCGCACCGCGATCGAGCAGGCCCTCCCGAGCGGCATCAGAACACCGCCGGCAGATGGTCGATCACCGGTTCGCCGCCGCGGGGCAGCAGGACCGACACCACATCGAAGCGGATCCGCCGCCAGGGGCCCTCCTGCTCGGCCAGCCACAGCAGGGCCAGGCGGCGGATACGCTGCCGCTTCTGGAAGGTGACGGCCTCGGCGGGGATGCCGAAGCCGATCCCCGACCGGGTTTTCACCTCGACGAACGCGGTGGTTCCCCCGTCCCGGACGATCAGGTCCAGTTCGCCGTACCGGCACCGCCAGTTGCGGCAGACGATCTCCATACCGGCGGATCGCAGATAATGCGCCGCCAGTTCCTCCCCTTGTGCGCCGAGCGCCGTGTTGTGTGCCACCCGCCCAGCATCGGCCCGGTATCGGGACCGCCCTGAGACACGACCTGCGGAAACGAGGACCCTGTGGATAACCCCGCCCCTGTGGACAACAACTCGGCCGGGCCGGATCGATGCCTGTGAGCTGCCCCGGCCGGGCGGCTGGGGTCTACCGGCGCCCGGTCTCCACCGCACTTCTCCCGCTCCACAGTGGGGACCGGTGCGGCAGTGCCGGAGATCGACCGCTTATTCGGGCAGACGGAGGTCGGGCTTCTCCAGCTCCTCGATATTGACATCCTTGAAGGTGATCACCCGGACATGCTTCACGAACCGCGCCGGGCGGTACATATCCCAGACCCAGGCGTCGCTCATCCGTACTTCGAAGTACACCTCGCCGTCGGCGTTCTGCGGCCGCAGTTCCACCGAATTGGCCAGATAGAAGCGACGTTCGGTTTCCACCACGTACGAGAACTGACCGACGATGTCCTTGTACTCCCGGTAGAGGGAGAGCTCCATCTCGGTTTCGTATTTCTCGAGGTCCTCGGCACTCATCTGGTGGAACGTCCTCCTTCTCGCCGCATTGCGTGTGTTGACATCATCGCTCATACCGCCCGGGCGTGTCACCGTGGGCTACACCGCGGCCGGTCGCCACGGGACGGCGACCGCCGCTCGACCCGGTCAGGCCGCGCCGCCCGAGCCTGCGGTGACCTCCGCCAGCAGTTCCGCGGCAGTGGGCGCCGGTACGGCGCAGTCCCGGACATTGCGCCAGGACCGGCGGTGTTCCGGGCAGGGTCCGAGCCTGCGCAGCGCTTCCTCGTGCCGCGGCGTGTTGTAGCCCTTGTGCTCGGCGAACCCGTAGCCGGGTAACCGCTGATCCAGTTCGACCATCATCCGGTCCCGGGTGACCTTGGCCAGAACGCTCGCCGCCGCGATACACGCCGCGCTCGCGTCTCCCCCGATGATCGGTAGCGAGGGCGCCGGCAGCCCGGGCACCCGGAAACCGTCGGTGAGCACATAGCCCGGCGTGAGACCGAGGCCGGCGACGGCGCGCCTCATACCCTCGATATTGGCCACATGGATGCCGATGGCATCGATCTCCGCCGCCGGTACCACCACCACCGACCAGGCCACGGCCAGCCGGGTGATCACCGGATAGAGGGCTTCACGGGTCGCCTCGGCCAGCTTCTTGGAATCGTCGAGTCCGGCCAGCGAGTTGTGGGCCTTCGGCCCGAGCACGCACGCGGCCACCACCAGCGGTCCCGCACTGGGCCCGCGACCCGCCTCGTCTACTCCGGCGACCGGCCCGAGACCACTGCGGTGCAGCGCCGATTCCAGCGTGCGCAGCCCGGCGGCGCGGCGCATCACCACCCGCGGCGGCCAGTTCCCGTCCCGTATCGGTTTCGTTCCTGCGTTCGTACCCACTCGATGCGTCCCCGGCTCACTTCTCCTGCGGATCCACTCCCTCGATCGGCCCGATCCGACCCGGCGGCCAGATCTTGAACACGGCTTTGCCGCGGATGTTGGCGACCGGCACGGTGCCCTGCAGCTCGTCGCCGATATGGGCGCGCGAATCGGCGGATTCGTTGCGGTTGTCCCCCATCACCCACAGGTTGCCCTCGGGCACGGTCACCGGTCCGAAGACCCGGCCCACGGGATAGGAGGCGTTCTGCTGTCCCGGCATCCACGGGTAGTCGTCTTCGACGTACGGCTCGTTCAGCGGTTCCCCGTCGACCATGACCCGGCCCTGGTCGTCGCAGCATTCGACCGTTTGCCCGCCGACCGCGATCACGCGTTTCACCAGATCGTTCTCATCGGGGGGCACCAGGCCGAAATACGAGAAGAAATTCTGCACCCCGCGCATCGCCGGATTGTCCGAGCGGATCGAGCGGTAGTGGCCGTTCCACGACGGCGGCCCCACGAAAACCACCACATCGCCGGGCTTCGGCTCACTCCAGTAGTAGCTCACCTTCTGCACATAGATCCGGTCACCGGTGCAGCCGGCGCAACCGTGCAGCGTGGGTTCCATCGACTGGGAGGGGATGACATAGGGCCGTCCCACGAAAGTAACCATGAGGGCGGCGATGATGGCGGCGATGACGAGCAGAATGGGCAGCTCCTGCCAGAAAGGCCGCTGCTTCTTCGCTTTGACGGGCCGTCGCGCCCGACGTCTCCCCGGCTGCCTGTCCGCCGATTCGGACCCCGACACCGACCACCTATCGTCTGCCACGCGAACAGCGTAGCCCGGCGCCGCAACGGATACGCGGCACCGGGCTACAAGTGCAATTCGCCGAGGTCATCGCCGTGCATCGTGGCACGCGCACCGCGGCGGGGAAGAGCAGGTCAGCGCTTCTCTTTGATCTTGGCGGCCTTGCCGCGCAGCTCCCGCAGGTAGTACAGCTTCGCGCGGCGGACGTCACCGCGGGTCACCACATCGATGTGATCGATGGTGGGGCTGTGCACCGGGAAGGTGCGCTCGACACCGACACCGAACGACACCTTGCGGACGGTGAAGGTCTCGCGGATGCCACCGCCCTGGCGCCGGATGACGACGCCCTTGAAGACCTGGATACGTTCCTTCGAGCCCTCGATGACCTTCACGTGCACATTGAGGGTGTCACCCGGCCGGAAGTCGGGTACGTCGCTGCGCAGCGAGCTCTCGTCGACGAAATCAAGGGTGTTCATGATCATCCTTCTGATGGTCGCGCGAACAGAGGAACCTGGCGGCGCTACCGCTCGACCGGTTCGTGCTCCGAATGTGGGATGCGCCGGGGCCTGATACACGCCCAGGGCAACCCGAGCATTGTGCCAGATCAGCGATCGCTTCCGGAAACCGGCCCCGTCCGTTCGCGCGCGTCCTCGGTGGCCGCCGCCGTATCGGTGTCCTCGCTGTGCGACCACAGGTGCAGATGCAGTTCGTGCAGCAACGGATGATGCCGCGCCGGTGCGGGTGGCGCCGGTATCACCCGGCGGGCCAGCTCCTCTTCCGCCGCCGACCGTACATGCTCGACATCCGGTTTTCCCGCGATCAGGTCCTGGACGAAGATCTTGGCCCGGATGACGGGGCGGCGGTATCGGCGTTCACGCACGATCGCCCGGTACATCAGGCGCCGTCGGCTGGGACCGTAACGCCAGCGCGCCCACGGTGCTCCCGGACGGCTCAACCGCAGTGCCCCGACCACCAGCAGCGGCAGGAAGAACATGCCGAACAGACCGGTCCAGATCTTGCCCTTGGCGATCACCACGGCGGCCAGCGCGAGGTTCACCAGCGCGAACACCACGACCAGGACCCGAATCCAGGCGCCGGGCTGATCGCGCAGACCGTTGATCTCCAGCAGCCACAGCGGGTGGAACCCCAGCAGCAGCAAACCGGTCACCGCGAGCGCCACGAATACCGCGTCCACCGAAGTGCGGCCCTGCTTCTCCCAGTACACATCGCGCAGGTAGTAGAGCAGCGCGAATTCGTCGAGGACCAGCGCGGCCCCCACTCCGAAGGCGGCCGCCAGCCCGGAGGCCACCGCCGTCCCGCTGTCACCGCCGTCGGCGATCATCCCGATACCGGAGATCAGCACCATGACCACACCGAACACCATGTGGTGGATATGCACCCCGCCGGATTTCAGGTTGCCCGGCCACCACCGCACCTGGGCCCGGATCAGCCGGACGCTGACCCGGATCACCAGGAATCCGATGATGAATCCGAACAGGAAACACAGCAGCGGGAGCCGGCCCGCGGCGATCACGTCCTCCGACATCCACTCCCGCATATCCGGCCCCCCTTCGGTTCGAAGCCGTCTATTTCCCGAAACCCGCCCGGCGCAGCGCGTCGGCCATGGCGCCGTTCACAGGTGCATTATCCCGCCGCCCGTCACGTCCCTGGCCTCGATTGCGCGACTGACCTCCGCCGCGCGCTCCGCCGCCGCCCTGACCACCGCCGCCCTGGCCACCACTGTTCTGGCCACCACTGTTCTGACCCCCGCTACCCTGACCACCAGCGCCCCGGCCGCCCTTGCCCTGGCCGCCACGGCTCTTCGCGCCCCGGCCCTGGCCCTGCCCGCCGCGATCGCCGCCCTCGGGACCGCCCTGACCGCGCCCGCGATCGCCGGGGCCACGCTCGGGTTTCCCGGCACCGGGCTCGTCGTCGAGGCGCAGCGACAATCCGATGCGCTGTCGCGCGAGGTCGACCTCGAGCACCTTCACCTTGACCACGTCACCGGATTTGACCACCTCACGGGGGTCACGCACGAAGCTCTTCGACATCGCCGAGACATGGACCAGACCGTCCTGGTGTACGCCCACATCGACGAAGGCGCCGAACGCCGCGACATTGGTGACCACGCCCTCGAGCACCATGCCCGGCTGCAGATCGGCGACCTTCTCGATACCGGCGGCGAATTCCGCGGTTTTGAATTCCGGACGCGGATCCCGGCCGGGTTTCTCCAGTTCGCTGATGATGTCGGTGACAGTCGGCACACCGAAGGTCTCGTCGGTGAAATCCGCGGGCCGCAGGGTGCGCAGTACGGCGCCGTTGCCGATGATCTCGGCGATACCGCTACCGGTGGAGTCCAGGATGCGCCGCACCACGGGATAGGCCTCCGGGTGCACCGCCGACGTGTCCAGCGGGTCGTCGCCCGCACGGATCCGCAGGAAGCCCGCGCACTGTTCGAAGGCCTTGGGCCCCAGCCGCGGAACATCAAGCAGCGCGGTACGACTGCGGAACGGGCCGTTGCCGTCGCGGTGGGCCACGATGCTCTCCGCCACCGAACCGGTGATCCCCGAGACCCGCGACAACAGTGGGACCGATGCGGTGTTCACATCGACGCCGACCGCGTTCACGGCGTCCTCCACCACCGCGCCCAGCGAACGGGCCAGCAGTGTTTCGGAAACATCGTGCTGGTACTGCCCCACACCGATGGATTTCGGTTCGATCTTGACCAGCTCGGCCAGCGGATCCTGCAGACGGCGGGCGATGGAGACCGCGCCGCGCAGCGACACATCCAGATCGGGCAGCTCCTGCGAGGCATAGGCCGACGCGGAATACACCGAGGCCCCCGCCTCGGACACCACGATCTTGGTCGGCTTGTTCTCCGGGATGCGTTCGATCAGCTGCGCGGCGAGCGCATCGGTCTCCCGGGACGCCGTGCCGTTGCCGATGGCGATGAGTTCCACGCCGAAACGCTCGACCAGGGCGGCGAGTACCGCCACGGATTTCTCGGTCTGATTCTGTGGTTTGTGCGGATAGATCACCTCGGTGGCGACCACCTTGCCGGTGCCGTCGACCACGGCGACCTTGACGCCGGTGCGGTAGCCCGGGTCCAGGCCCATGGTGGCGCGGGTACCGGCGGGCGCGGCGAGCAGCAGATCCCGCAGATTGGTGGCGAAAACGTCGACGGCATCGCGTTCGGCGGCCTGCCGCAACCGCATCCGGCTATCGATACCGAGGCTGACCTGCAATTTGGTGCGCCAGGCCCAGCGCACCGTATCGAGCAGCCAGCCATCGGCCGCACGGCCCTGATCGGCGATCGCGAACCGCTGCGCGATCCGCGCCTCGTAGACACTGCGTTCGCCCGGGGCCAGTTCGGAATCGGCCGGTTCGGGATCGAGGTGCAGGCTCAGCACCTCTTCCTTCTCACCACGCAGCAGCGCCAGGATGCGGTGCGAGGGCAGGCTGGAGAACTCCTCGGCGAATTCGAAATAGTCGGCGAACTTCGCTCCCGCCTCCTCCTTACCCGCGCGCACCGCGGCGGTGACCCGGCCGCGACTCCACATGAGTTCGCGCAGTTCGCCCACGAGATCGGCGTCCTCGGCGAACTTTTCGACCAGGATCGCGCGCGCGCCGTCGAGCTGTTCGGCGGTATAGCCGGCCGGATCGGTGTCCGGATCACCGAGCAGCGCGTCGGCGACGGGCTCATGACCGGCCTCCCGCGCGATCTGGGCCTTGGTGCGGCGCTTGGGCTTGTAGGGCAGGTAGATGTCCTCGAGCCGCGCCTTGGTTTCGGCGAGGAGCAGCTGGTTGTGCAGTGCGTCGTCGAGTTTGCCCTGACCGCGGATGGATTCGATGATGGTGGCGCGACGCTCGTCGAGTTCGCGCAGATAGTGCATACGTTCCTCGAGGGTACGCAGCTGGGCGTCGTCCAGGCCGCCGGTGACCTCTTTGCGATAGCGCGCGATGAACGGCACGGTCGACCCGCCGTCGAGCAGTTCGACGGCGGCCCGGACCTGATTCTCCCGCACCGCCAGTTCATCGGCGATCCGGCGACTCACGGTGGCCGATACCGCCGGGGCGGTATCGGGGCCCGGTGTCGAGTCGGTGTGGGTTGTGTCGGGACCCGAGGTCTCTGGCGCTGTCGTCACGACCCGCACCCTACCGCCGCCGGCCGACAGCCGGTCTGTGCCCATTACACCGCGGCGACCGCGCGGGGCCGGTACGCCGGCGGCGATCACACGGCGGCCGGTGCGCCGCGGCGATCACGTCGACCGCACGCTCACCCCGCCGCCACCCGCCCCTGCTGCCGGAGCAGGTATCGCTGCACCTTGCCACTGGGTGTCTTGGGCAGCGTGGATACGAAATGCACGCGGCGCGGGTAGGCGTGCGCGGCGAATTTCTTCTTCACCAGCGTCTGCAGTTCCGAGGCGAGCGCCTCGGTGCCGTCGATTCCCCCGCGCAGCACCACGAACGCCTCCAGCACCTCGCCGCGCAGTTCGTCGGGCAGGCCGACGACCGCGGCCTCGGCCACCGCGTCGTGCAGCACCAGCACACTCTCGACCTCGAACGGCCCGATCCGATACCCGGCCATGATGACCACGTCGTCGTCACGGGCGGAGAAGTGGAAGAACCCCTCCGGGTCCCGGTATCCGGCATCGCCGGTCAGATACCAGCGGCCGTCCGCGGTGTAGCGGGAGGCGCTCTGCTCGGGTGCGTCCAGGTAGCCGAGGAACCAGAGCAGCGCGCTGCGTTCGGTATCGATGGCGATCCGGCCGAGTTGCCCGGGCAGCGCCTCGGTATCGGCGTCGTCGGCGAGTACCGCGCACTCCCACCCGGGGAGCGACCGGCCCATCGAACCGCCGGGCGCCTCGACGTTCAGATCGTCGTGCCAGGCATTGCAGATCACCATGCCGTGTTCGGTCTGCCCATAGTGATCGCGGACCGCGACCCCGAGCGCGTCGGCCGACCAGGCGACCACTTCGGGTGTCAGCGGTTCCCCCGCGGACGAGGCCCGGCGCAGCCGGATCGGGGTGCCCGCGGGCCCCGCGGCGCGTAGCGACCGGTAGACGGTCGGGGCGGCGGCGAAGTTGGTGACCCCGAAACGCTCCAGAACCCGCCAGGTGAGCTCCGGCGCGAAGCCCGCGTGCAGGAGCAGGCTGCGCGTTCCGGAGACGAGCGGGCCCAGGATGGCGTAGTAGAGGCCGTAGGCCCAGCCCGGATCGGCGGCATTCCAGAACACGTCCTCGGGCCGCACGTCGAGGGCGAACTCCTGATAGGCGTGGAACGCCGCCAGGGCACGCACCGGGATCGGCACCCCCTTGGGAGTTCCGGTCGTACCGCTGGTGAACAGCTGGACCAGCAGTCCGTCCCCACCGACGATGGCCGGCGGCGCGGCGGCACCCGCGGCGGCGAGCAGGTCATCCAGCCGCAGGGCGCCCGGTAGCGCCGTATCGCCGGCGACGATGGTCTGCCAGGGCGGATCGGCGGGAAGATCACCACCCGGCGCCAGTTTGACGGCCTGATCCGGGTCCGCGACGACGACCGAGGTGTCGCTCGCCCGGAGCCGGAACGCGATCGCGGGCGGAGCGAAGGCGGTGAACAGCGGAACGTGAACGGCACCGCAGCGCCACAGACCCAGTAGCACCACCACCAGATCCGCGGATTTCGCCATCAGTGTGGCCACCCGGTCTCCTGGGCCCACCCCGAGGCCGGCCAGCGCGGCGGCACAGCGTCGCGACCGTTCCCGCAGCTCACCGTAGGTCAGGTCGACGGCCGACAGATCCTCGTCGATCACCGTGAACGCGACGTCCTCGGCCGGGTGCCGGTCGCACAGCAGATACGCGGCACAGGCGTCGGCATGGTCGTAGGAGTCCAGCAGTTCGCGCACTCGCACGTTCGGGTGGGCGCCCATCTCGTATCTCCTCGATCGTCGGCATCCGGTGTTGCCATAGGATGTAGGTCACACTCATTCCGGCACTACCCCCGAAAAGGGGTGACATCGTTGAGCGCGACTCCCCTGCTGCGTCCCCGCGACGGCGACGCCCTCCGCGCCGAGATCCGGCGCCTGTCCCCGACCATCGGCGTACCGGTGCTGTTCGGCGGCGAAGTGCGCGCCGATACCCTGCGGCTCACCGAGTTCTCCGGGGTGCGTACCCCGGGATTACGCGGACTGTCGGTGACCCGCGCGTCGGGTTTGGGTGGCCAGGTGCTCGACAGCCGCCGCCCGGCCTCGGTCGCCGATTACCGCAGCGCGATGTCGATCACCCATCACTACGACGGCCCGGTGCTCGGCGAGGGGATCCGTTCGGTGGTGGCGGTGCCGGTGGTGGTGGCCGGCCGGGCGCGGGCGGTGCTGTACGCGGCCAGTCGCGGGGTCGGCCCGATCGGCGATCGGGCGGCCGACGCGCTGTTGCTCGCGGGCCGTCGCCTGGCCACCGAGATCACGGTCCGCGACGAGGTCGATCGGCGGTTGCGCCTGATGGAGGCCGCGGCACCGCAGCCCGCCGCCGACGCCGCGGCGACCGAGGAATTACGGGCGGTGCAGGCCGAGCTGCGGGCGCTCGCGGAGGCCGCGCCCGGCGGGGCGCTGCGGGACGAATTGCGCGCCCTGGGTGAAAGACTGACCCGGGCGTTGACCGGCGAACCGGTATCGGGCGCGCCCCGGCTCTCCCGCCGGGAAACCGATGTCCTGCTGCAGATAGCGCTGGGTTGTTCCAATCAGCAAGCCGCGCAACGACTTTGCGTCGGCGCCGAAACCGTGAAGAGCTATCTGCGCAGCGCCATGCACAAACTCGGCGTCCGTTCCCGGCACGAGGCCGTCGTCGCCGCTCGGCGGCTGGGCCTGATCCCCTGAGAGGCGTGGGCCGGTCGCGTCAGTCGTCGTCCGGGACCAGATCCGGCCTGCGTGCACGGGTGCGGATCAGGGATTGTTCGCGACGCCAGGTTTCGACCCTGGCGTGATCGCCCGAGAGCAGGATCGGCGGTACGTCCAGTCCGCGCCAAGTCACCGGGCGCGTATAGCTGGGGCCTTCGAGCAGGCCGTCGGAGAAGGAATCCTGTTCGTGGGACAACTGATTGCCCAGCACACCCGGGATCAACCGGACCACGGCCTCGGTCATCACCAGCACCGCCGCCTCCCCGCCGATCAGGACGTAATCGCCGATGCTGACCTCCTCGACCCGCACCCGGCGCGCCGCGTCCTCGAATACCCGCTGGTCGATACCTTCGTAGCGCCCGCAGGCGAACACCAGATGCCGCTCATCGGCCCAGCGCCGGGCCGTCTCCTGAGTGAAGGGCACACCGGCCGGGGTGGGAACCACCAGCAGCGCGTCGTCCGGGCACACCGCGTCGAGGGCGTCGCCCCAGACGGTGGGTTTCATCACCATGCCCGGCCCGCCGCCGTACGGGGAGTCGTCAACGGATTTGTGCACGTCGTGGGTCCAGTGCCGCAGATCGTGCACATCGACCGTGAGCACGCCCTTGTCGATGGCCTTGCCCAGGAGCGCGGTGCGCAGCGGGTCCAGGTACTCGGGGAAGATGGTGACCACGTCGATTCTCATGACGCCGACCGCCTCATTCGGGATCCAGTAGCCCTTCGGGTGGATCGACCACGATCAGCCGTTCGGCGAGCGAGACCGTGGGGACGATCGCGGTCACGAACGGGATCAGGATCTCGCGGCCGTCCGCGGCGGCCCGGACCGAGAGCAGTTCACCGGCGGCCGAATGCAGGACCTCGGTGACGGTACCGACCGCGGTGCCGTCGGTGAGGGTCACGTTCAGGCCCTCGAGCTGGTGATCGTAGAACTCGTCGGGATCCTGCGACGGGCCCAGCTCGTCGCTGTCCACCAGGAACAGGGCCCCACGCAGGGCGTCCGCGGCGGTGCGGTCGACGACACCGGCCAGCTGCACCAGAAGCCGGCCCGAGTGTTCCCGGGCCGACTCCACGGTGAAGTCGCGGACTTCCTTGCTACGCGGTGCGCGGGTCCGCAACGTCACCCCGGGCGCGAAACGGGCCTCGGGTTCGTCGGTGCGGACCTCGACGACCAGTTCGCCGCGCACACCGTGCGATCTGGCGACCCGGCCCACCACGAGTTCCATCTACTGATCGGTATCGACCACGTCGACCCGGATACCCCGGCCGCCGATCCCGGCGACGAGGGTACGCAGCGCGGTCGCGGTACGACCGCCGCGGCCGATGACCTTACCGAGATCATCGGGGTGCACATGCACCTCGACGGTACGTCCGCGACGGCCGGTGATCAGCTCGACGCGGACATCCTCCGGATTGGCGACGATGCCGCGAACCAGGTGCTCTACGGCATCGGCGACGACGACGCTCATTACTCGGCGGCCTCGGCGGATTCGGTCGCCTCGGCGGCGTCCTCTTCCTTGTCCTTCTTGGCCTTCTTCTTCGGGGTCACGGCCTCGGCGACCGGCTCGTTGTCGGCGGCGGCCAGCGCGGCGTTGAAGAGGTCCAGTTTGGACGGCTTCGGCTCGGCGACCTTGAGGGTGCCCTCGGTGCCCGGCAGGCCCTTGAACTTCTGCCAGTCGCCGGTGATCTCCAGGAGCCGCTGCACCGGTTCGGTCGGCTGCGCGCCGACACCCAGCCAGTACTGCGCCCGCTCCGAGTTGATCTCGATCAGCGAGGGCTCTTCCTTGGGGTGGTACTTGCCGATGGACTCGATGGCCCGGCCGTCACGGCGGGTGCGGGCGTCCGCGACGACGACGCGGTACTGCGGGTTGCGGATCTTGCCCATACGGGTGAGCTTGATGCGAACAGCCATGCTGCTGATCTGCCTTTCATAGTGGTCACGGCGCAATTCAGCGACTCACGCGGTCTCGTGAGCCCGGTTTTGCGAATGAAGTGTGTGACCGCCGCGCGGTACGTAACCGGAGACGGGCTGACACTGTCCAGCAGGACGGTCGATCATTCTGCCAGACGGCCCGCCCACCTCGGAAATCAGCTACCGGACGGCGCGGCCGGCCGGTCCGAATTCGGGGTGCGGGCGGCGCCTCGTCCCGTAGCCGGGGAGCCCGTGCTGTTGGCACCCGCCCGGCGGCCTGCGTAGCGTCCCACGGGTCGCGTTGAACAGGATGCGACAGGGTTGAACGGGAGTACCTAGGTCGTGTCATTGTTGAACAGAGCCCTTGCCGCCGTCGCCGCAGGGGTGATCGGCCTGGTCCCGGTCGCTGTCCCGGCCCTCGCCCAGGACTCTCCCGAGCAGCAGAACCCGCAGTACGCACCGACCATGCTGGTCCTGGACGCCTCCGGGTCGATGGCGGCGCCCGACCCCGGCGGCGGCACCAAGATGGACGCGGCCAAGAACGCCGTCCGGTCCTTCGTCGCCGCCGCACCGGACACCTCGAATGTCGGCCTCACCGCATACGGCACCGGCACCGGCAACTCGGACGCGGAGAAGGCCGCCGGCTGCCAGGACGTCAAGGTGCTGCACCCGGCCGGGACGATCGACAAACCGGCACTGACGGCGGCGGCGGACTCGATCACCCCCAGCGGCTACACCCCCATCGGTACCGCGCTGCGCACCGCGGCGGGCGCGCTCCCGCAATCCGGTCCGCGATCGATCGTGCTGGTATCCGACGGCCTGGACACCTGTGCGCCACCCGATCCGTGCGAGGTCGCCCGGGAGCTCAGCGCCCAGGGCAACGAGATCGTGGTGCATGCGATCGGGTTCGGTGTCGACGACCCGTCACGGGTACAGCTGACCTGCATCGCCCAGACCACGGGCGGTACCTACACCGACGCGGTGGACGGTAAAGCGCTGGAACGCGTGCTACCCCGGGTCACCGCGACCGCCTTGCGCACCTACTCCGCGATCGGCACCCCGATCGCGGGCACTCCGGATCACCGGGACGCCCCGGTCGCGGAACCGGGGCAGTATCTCGACGTCCTCGACCAGAAGAAGGCCCGCTACTACGCCGTGGATGTTCCCGACGGCGCCACCGCCTATTTCAGCGGCACCGTCTCGTTCCCGCGCGGCGGCGCAGACGCCGCAACGGCGAACAACCGGCTCGACCTGCGGGTGTACGGCCGCGACGGCCAGGACTGCTACGTCTACGAGAACGAACTGGCCACCCGCTCGACCGACGGCGTGGCACTGACGGTGGCCTCGAGATTCGAGGGCGCCGCCGCGGCCGCGAACGGCGTCGCCGCGCACGATAAATGCATAGGTGGCGGCCGCTACTACTTCACTCTCGAATGGGCGCATGTCGCCGACGGCGCCCCGAGTGGGTTACCGGTCGAACTGGCGGTGGGTATCGAGCCCGCCGTAGCCGATCCGGGCCCCGCACCCGACCCGACCCCGGTGACCTTCACCGAACCCACCGGACCGGTGGCGCCGGTCGTCGGCGGAGGTTCGTTCAATGTCGCCACGACGCTGCCGGGAGCCGGCCGGTACGGCGATACCCTGCAGCGCGGTGAGTTCGTCTTCTACCGGGTGGAACTCGGGTGGGGTCAGGGCCTGGCGTACCGGGTCCGCTTCGGTGAGACACCCGGAGGCGGCCTGGCAAACCTCTCCAACATCACCACCACCCTGTACGCCCCGAGCCGCAAGGAACTCGACGACGATTTCACCTCCTACAGCGGACCCGAGAACACCCTCCCCACCAACGAGCCCGCGCTCGCCACCGCACCGATCCGGTACCTGAACAGGGCGGCGGACGACAGCAAGATCGCGGAGCAGGCGGTGGCCGGGTACTACTACATCGCGGTCAAGGTCGGCCCGAACAACGAAGGCGTCGCGCCACCGGTGCCGGTCGAGCTGGAGATCGATATCTCCGGCGATCGGGAGCCCGGACCCCGCTACCAGGACGGCACGAATAGCACCGGAACCTTCGGTGACAACGCGAAACCGGCCGCGGCGAACGAAGCGGCTCCGGACGGAACGGACTCGGGAAGTTCGCCGCTGGTATGGGTCGCCGCCGCCGTCGGCGCCGGGATCGTCCTGGTCGTGATCGCGGTCGTCCTGCTCACCCGCCGACGTGGAAGGCGCTGAGCGAATCCCACCCTCGCGCCGAAGTTTTCCGGGTCCGGCCGCACCGGCCGGACGATCAAGGGGAAGGACCCACCGCGTGTCGACTTCTATCCGGGCCCTGGTGGCCGTCATGGCGGCGGTGATCGGCCTCGTGCCGGTCGCCGCGCCCGCGGTCGCGCAGCCACCGCAGCAGCAGGGAACCGAGTACGCACCGACGATGCTGGTCGTGGACGCGTCCGGCTCGATGCTGGCGGCCGATCCCAGCGGCGGCACCAAAATGGACGCGGCCAAGAACGCCGTCCGGAGTTTCGTCACCGCGGCCCCGGACGCCGCGAAGGTCGGGCTCACCGCCTACGGCACCGCCACCGGCAACTCGGATGCGGAGAAGGCCGCGGGCTGCCAGGACGTCAAGGTCCTCCGCCCGGCGGACACCATCGACAAACCGGCGCTGATCGCGGCGAGCGACCAGATCGTCCCGCGCGGATACACACCCATCGGCACCTCCCTGCGTACCGCGGCCGCGGCACTCCCCCAGGAGGGGCCGCGCTCGATCGTGCTGGTCTCGGACGGACTGGACACCTGCGCACCGCCGGATCCGTGCGATATCGCCCGTGAGCTCAGCGCCCAGGGCGCCGAGATCATGGTGCACGCGATCGGGTTCGGTGTCGACGACCCGTCACGCGCCCAGCTGACCTGTATCGCCCAGACCACCGGCGGCACCTACACCGACGCCGCCGACGGCAGAGCCCTCGCGCAGGTACTACCCCGCGTCAGTGCCGTCGCGCTGCGTACCTACGCCGCGACCGGCACCCCGATCGCCGGTACTCCGGCCTACCGGGACGCTCCGGTCGCCACACCCGGGCAGTACCTGGATATCCTGGAAAAGCGGAAACCGCAGTACTACGCCGTGGATGTTCCCGAGGGCGCCACCGCGTATTTCACCGGCACCGTGTCGTTTCCGCTCACGGACGGCTCCCTGGACTCGAACGAAAGACTCGATCTCCGGGTGTACGGCGCCGACGGCCAGGATTGCCATTTCGAAGAAAAAGAACTGTCCACCCGCAGTGGCGACGGTGTGGCACTGACGGTAGGCAGCGTCTGGAAAGGTGCGGCGGAATCGCGCACCGGCAGTCCTGCCACCGATGGCTGCCGCGGTGGCGGGCGCTATTATTTCGCGCTGGACTGGGCGCTGGCCTCCGATAGCGCGCCGCCGCGACTTCCGGTCGAGCTGTCCGTCGGAGTGGAGCCGAAGGTCGCCGATCCCGGCCCCGCCCCGGCGCCCCCGGTGGAGTTCACCGCCCCGGACGGACCGGTGGTACCCGTCGTCGGCGGCGGCTCGTTCAATATCGCCGCGCAGCTGCCGGGAACCGGCCGCTACACCGATACCCTGCAACGCGGCGAATTCGTCTTCTACCGGGTGCAACTCGACTGGGGTCAGGGCCTGGCGTATCGGGTCCGGTTCGCCGAGACGCCGGAGCGGGGTAGCGAATACACCTCCAATATCACCACCACGCTTTTCAACCCGTACCGCGAGAAGATCGACTTCGACACCATGGCCTACACCGGCAGCGAACAGATACTGCCGTCCCACGACTCGGCCCTCGCGACCGCGCCGATCCGGTACCTGAACAGAGAAGCCGCGGACACGGATATCGCCGGCCAAGCCGTGGCGGGCCCGTATTACATCGCGGTCAAACTGAGTCCGACGGAGAAGACCGCGCCGGTGCCCATCGAGCTGGAAGTCGATATCGCCGGTGAACCCGAACCCGGGCCCGGCTATGCGGGCGACACCGCGAGTGACGAGACGTTCGGCGGGGATTCCAAACCCCTCGCCGCGGGAAATCCGGATGACCATGCGGACCGCACCGACGACGGCATATCAACCGTGGTCGGGCTCGCGGCAGGGCTCGTCGCCGTCGTACTCGTCGCCGGGACAGCGCTGGTCGTCTTCCTGATCCGCCGCCGCACCCGCTGATCTCGTCCGCCCGGGCGCCTGTCCTGCCGAAGCGGCAGGCGGGCGCCCGGGTCCGGCGGGATCGGGCCACCCGCCCGCTGCCCGGTACCGGGGGTTACTTGTCCGGGAACTTGAACTTGGAGATATCGAAGTTCTCCAGGCCGGGCGGCAGCTGATCGAGCCCGGGCGGCATACCCGACAGGTCCGGCATACCGCCGCCACCCGCGGGCATTCCCGGCATCCCGGGGAAGCCGCCGCGCAGCTTCGGCTGAGTGGGCCCGCGCCCGCCCTTCTTGCCCTTCTTACCGCCCTTGCGGTTCTTGCTGCGCCGGTTGCCGCCGGGCATCCCCATCTGCCGGCCCATCGCGGCCATCATCTTGCGGGCCTCGAAGAACCGGTCGACGAGCTGGTTGACATCGGAGACCTGTACACCCGAACCGTTGGCGATACGCAGCCGGCGGGACGCGTTGATGATCTTCGGGTTATCCCGCTCGGCGGGGGTCATACCGCGGATGATGGCCTGGACCCGGTCGAGCTGCTTATCGTCGACCTGGGCCAGGACATCCTTCATCTGCCCGGCGCCGGGCAGCATCCCGAGCAAGTTGCCGATGGGACCCATCTTCCGGATGGCCAGCATCTGATCGAGGAAATCCTCGAGGGTGAGCTCACCACTGCCGATCTTGCGCGCGGCCTCCTCGGCCTGCTGCGCGTCGTAGACCTGTTCGGCCTGTTCGATGAGGGTGAGCACATCGCCCATGCCGAGGATGCGACTGGCCATCCGGTCGGGATGGAAAACGTCGAAATCCTCGAGCTTCTCGCCGGTGGAGGCGAACATGATCGGCGCACCCGTGACATTACGCACGCTCAGTGCCGCACCACCGCGAGCATCACCGTCGAGCTTGGTGAGCACGACACCGGTGAAGCCGACGCCGTCCCGGAACGCCTCGGCGGTGGAGACCGCGTCCTGGCCGATCATGGCGTCGAGTACGAACAGCGTCTCGTCGGGATTCACCGCGTCACGGATCCCGGCGGCCTGCGCCATCAGCTCGGCGTCGATACCGAGCCGGCCCGCGGTATCGACGATCACCACGTCGTACTGTTTGGCCCGGGCCTCGGCGATACCGGATTCGGCCACCGCGACCGGATCGGCCGCGGTGATGCCGAGTGCGTTGTCGCCACCGCCGATCGAGGTGCCGGGATGCGGCGCGAACACCGCGACACCGGCCCGCTCACCGACCACCTGCAGCTGGGTCACCGCACCGGGACGCTGCAGATCGCAGGCCACCAGCAGCGGCTGATGCCCCTGGTCACGCAGCCATTTGGCGAGCTTTCCGGCCAGTGTCGTCTTACCGGAACCCTGCAGACCGGCGAGCATGATCACCGTCGGCGGCGTCTTGGCGAGCGTCAGCCGCCGCGTCTCCCCACCGAGGATCCCGACGAGTTCCTCGTTGACGATCTTGACGACCTGCTGCGCCGGGTTGAGGGCGCCGGAGACCTCCGCGCCCTTGGCCCGCTCCTTGATACTGCCGATGAAACCGCGGACGACAGGCAACGCGACATCGGCTTCCAGCAGCGCCAACCGGATCTCCCGGCAGGTGGCGTCGATATCCGCCGGCGACAGGCGACCCTTACCGCGAAGATCCTTCAGGGCACCGGTCAACCGGTCTGATAGGGATTCGAACACCTGGTGAGCTCCTGATCTCGAGTTACATCACTGAGCCCAGGGTAACGGTCGCGCGCTGTGTACCGCGCGCAGCCAGCGACTATCGACCCGAGATGTGCGGTTGCGCGCGGTTGCCGGGGCGTGGGTTGCGGGCTTTGAGCACTTACATGATCGCGGGACCTGCTCGGGTGTTCGGGCGGGCTTGGTCGTGAAGGTGGGGGGAGACCTTGCCCCCCGAGGTGAGGAGGAGACCTTGCTCGCCAAGGTGAGGAAGGCAGCCCCACCCGCCAAGGTGAGGAAGACGGCCCCACCCGCCAAGGTGAGGAAGACGGCCCCACCCGCCAAGGTGAGGAAGACGGCCCCACCCGCCAAGGTGCTGTGTTTATTGGCGCGCTGGCGCGCGCGGGGTTCGGCCCCCTGAGCGTCTGCTGTCAGCCCTCGAGACTCGTGGCTGCGC
>NZ_JBEZYU010000030.1:0-61076 GCF_040638875.1 Nocardia sp. NPDC024068
ATTTTGGAGCGGCTCCGCCGCTCGAGGTTCGGCCCTCCTGAGCGTCTGCTGTCAGCCCTCGAGACTCGTGGCTTCGCCACATGCGCTTCGAGGGCTGACAGCAGACGCGGGCCGAACCCTTTGTGGGACGCGCTGAACTCGGCGCTACGGCTGGCGTCACGGAGTGACCTTCAGCAGGCCAGCTGCACCGCGACCCCGACGTATTCACTGGGGATGCCCAGAATCGGGGCGAACATGGCTCTCCGGGTCGGACTGGCCGTGCCGTGCGGCGGCTGGGATTGCCGCTGTGGGCGGTCGGTGATGGCAGCGGGCCCACCGGTGGCCCGATGCCTGTGCGCCGGGGGCGGCACCGGCACCCGGCCTACCGGGTTTCAGCCGACTCGGACTGGGACGTTTGCCCAGCCGGCGACGTTGGTGACGGTTGCGCGGCGCAGACCTTCGCGGTCGAGTGTGAACTCGGGCATCACGTCCAGGAGAACGTCTAGGGCGATCCTTCCTTCCATGCGGGCCAGGGCGGCGCCGAGGCAGCTGTGGATGCCGTAGCCGAAACCTAGGTTGTGCCCGGAATGCGGGCGGTCGATATCGAACCGACCGGCATCGGGGAACGCATCTTCGTCGCGGGTGGCCGAGGCGAGCAGCATCAGCACGTGACTGCCCTGCGGGATGGTTCGGTCGTGTAACTCGACGTCGCGCAGGGTGTAGCGCAGGTCGTACTGGACCGGGCCGTCGTAACGCAGCACCTCTTCGAAGGCGCCGGGGATCCGGGAGCGGTCGGCGCGCAGGGCCTGCCACTGGTCGGGGTGGTCGGCGAACAACACCGTGGCGATACCCATGAGCTTGGCGACCGTTTCGGCGCCGGCGCCGCCGAGCAGTGAGATGAATCCGGCGATTTCGAGGTCGCTGAGTTTGGTGCTCACGCCGTCGCCGCGATCCACCTCGGCTTCGATGAGGCGGCTGATCATATCGTCGCGGGGGTGGGCCCGGCGTTCCATGATCAGCTGGAAGTAGTAGCGGCCGGCCTGCTGCATCGCCTCCTTGGCCTCCGGGCGCATACCGGTTTCGCCGGGGACGCGTTCGAGGGGGAGTGCGTGCAGTTCCCGCAGCCAGGCCCGATCCTGTGCGGGGACGCCGAGCATGGAACTGATCACCTCGATGGGGAAGTGATCGGAGAAGTCGGCCACCACATCGAACTCGTCCGCGGGCAACTGCCGGACGAACGTCGTGATGATCTCCCGGACCATCGGTTCCAGCTCCGCGATCGCGCGCGGCGTGAAGACCTTGCGAACCAGGTTGCGCATCCTGGTGTGATCCGGTGGATCCATCATGATGATCATCGGGGTATCGGGTTTGGCGTGCTCGGGGTCGAGGACCATGTCCAGGGTGATCCCCTGGGCCGAGGAGAAGGTTTCGAAGTTCTTCATCCCGGGGGCCACATCGGCGTAGCGGGACAGGGCCCACAGGCCGTAGCGGGGGTTGAAGTAGGCCGGCGCCTCGGCGCGCAGGCGGCGATAGATTTCGTGCGGATCGCGAAAGAATTCGTCGGAGAACGGGTCGAAGTCGATCTCGTCGCCCGGTACACAGGTGTCCGTCATCGGACTCACCTCGATGCTGCTGGAGCTGGATGGAACGCGCCGCGTCGAGCTGTCCGTACCATTCGGTGGCAGGATACGAATCTACGTCTCTACCAGCTGAAACAGGCTATCGGACCGGCCGGAGCGGTACTGGTTAGAGTGTTACATAGCTTACAAAAAGTGTAAAGGATGTAAATGTCATCGGAAGCGAACTCGAACGGGCCGACCCGCACGCGGATCCTGCGCGCGACCTTCGAGGTGCTGAGCCGGCACGGGCACAGCAAACTCAACCTGTCCGATGTCGCGGCCGAGGCGAAGGTTTCCCGGCCGACGCTGTACCGGTTCTTCTCCTCGAAAGAGGAGCTGCTCAACGCCTTCGGTCGCTACGAGCAGCAGAACACCCAGGACGCCTTCGCGGCGGCGACCGAGGGGCTCACCGGAGCGGCCCGGCTCGACGCCGCCCTGCGCTACATGGTCGAGCATCAGGGGTCGTATTCGCTGGCTCGGCTGGTCGATGTGGAGCCCGACCATGTGCTGGGTGAACTGACCCGCGTGATGCCGGATATGTGCGCACTCATCCGCCCGATGATCGAGGGCGAGGATGCCGAGATCGTCGCGGCGGCGATCGTGCGGCTCGCGGCCTGTCACTACGTGGTCCGTGGCGACGACCGGGCCGCCTTTCTCGCCCAATTGCGGCATGTGGCGGGGATCCCACCGCACGGCCTGGAAATAGATAGTTAGCCTATGTAATAATATTGGGGTGCAGCCGGACGCGATGACCCGAACAGACGACATCGTGGTCGATCTGCTGGTCACCGCGGGCCGGCTCACGCGATCGGCGAGTGCGTACAGTGCCGACGACCTTCCGCGCGCCACCGTGCGCGCGTTGGCGGTACTCGACGAGCACGGTTCGCTGCGTGTCAGCGAATTCGCCCGCATCGATCGGACCTCACAACCCACGGCGACAGCGCTGATCGCCCGGCTGGTAGGGGAGGGGTACGCATCCCGCCGCCGGGACCCGGACGATTCACGGGCCGTCGTCGTCGAACTCACCCCGGCCGGGCATGCCCGGCTCGCCGCTTCCCGTGCGGCCATGCGCGATGCGCTCACCGGCCCGCTGCCCGGTTTCGATGCCGAAAGGCTGGCCGGTATGGCCGCCGATCTGCGCGAACTGCTGGCGGCGATACGGGAATCGGCCGGGGACCATCCGCAACCGAGGAAACACCGATGAGCACTACGACCAGGACGGCCGCCGCGCCGACCAGCACATCGACCGGGCAGCCGAAAGCCGTCTGGGCCGTTGCCTTCGCCAGCGTTATCGCGTTCATGGGCATCGGCCTGGTCGACCCGATCCTCAAACCCATCGGTGAACAGCTCAACGCCACGCCGTCGCAGGTATCGCTGCTGTTCACCAGCTATATGCTCGTCACCGGTGTCGCCATGCTGGTCACCGGCGTCGTATCCAGCCGGTTCGGCGCGAAGAAGACGCTGCTCGCCGGCCTGGCGCTGATCATCGTCTTCGCGGCGCTCGCGGGTTGTTCGGGCACCGTCGCGCAGATCGTCGGATTCCGCGCGGGCTGGGGTCTGGGCAACGCCCTGTTCATCGCCACCGCGCTCGCGACCATCGTCGGCGCCGCCAGCGGCGGGGTCGCCCGCGCCATCATCCTCTACGAGGCGGCGCTGGGGATCGGTATCGCCACCGGCCCGCTGCTGGGCGGCGTACTCGGCGGAATCAGCTGGCGTGGACCGTTCTTCGGGGTCTCGGTGCTGATGGCCGTCGCGTTCATCGCCATCGTGGTCCTGCTGCCCGAGGGGCCCAAGGCCGCCAAACCGACCTCGCTGGCCGCCCCGTTCAAGGCGCTGCGCCACCGCGGCCTGCTGGTCGTGAGCATTACCGCGCTGCTGTACAACTTCGGCTTCTTCACCCTGCTCGCCTACACTCCCTTCCCGCTGGATATGGGCACCTACGCGATCGGCTTCATTTTCTGCGGCTGGGGCATCCTGCTGGCCGTGGCCTCGGTGTTCTTCGCCCCGAAACTGCAACACCGCTTCGGCACCCTGCCGATGATCGCGGTGGCGGTCGGCCTGTTCGCCGCGGATCTGGCCGTGATGGCCATGTTCGCCGAGCACAAGCCGGTGCTGATCGGTGGCGTTATCGTGGCGGGCCTGTTCCTCGGGGTCAACAACACCCTCATCACCGAAGCCGTGATGATCTCGGCCCCGGTGGAACGGGCGACGGCCTCGGCCGCCTACAGCTTCGTCCGGTTCTCCGGCGGCGCCGCCGCGCCCTGGCTGGCCGGCAAACTCGGCGAGCACAGCATCTCGCTCCCGTTCTGGGTGGGCGCGGCCTGCACCGGTGTCGGTGTACTGGTCCTGCTGGCCGGACGCACCGCGCTCGCCCATATCGACGACCACGACCCGGCCCCCCACAGCGTCGAAGAGGCGCAGGCCGTCACGGTCGGAGACTGACCTTCACAAGAGGTCGCGCGCGGGCCCCGCCAACAGGCGGGGCCCGCTCTTTTTTCCGGTACCGCGGCACCGCCGGGCGTAGCGTCGGGGATATGGCCGAAGCGCAGCGAGACGAGGTCCGGGTCGAGACGAGCCCGAAGCGGGTGCGGGCCTACCTGGGCGGGCAGGTGGTCGCCGATACCCTGCGGCCCGCCTTGGTGTGGGAAAATCCCTACTACCCGGCCTACTACATACCAGTCGCCGATCTGCACGCGAAGCTCGAACCGACCGGCGCCACCCGCACCTCGGAACGCCTCGGCGAGGGCACCGGCTACGACGTCGTCGTGGACGGCGTCACCGCGCCCGGCGCGGCCCTGCGATACCTGGAATCACCGGCAGCGGCCCTGCGTGAGCTGGTCCGGCTCGACTGGAACGCGATGGACGAATGGTTCGAGGAGGACGAGCCCGTCTACGTCCACCCCCGCAACCCCTACTCGCGGGTCGATATCCTCGCGAGTTCCCGGCATATCCGGGTGGATATCGACGGCGTCACGGTCGCGGATTCGCGAACACCCCGAATCCTGTTCGAGACCGGCCTCCCCGCCCGGTACTACCTCCCGCTCACCGATATCCGCATGGACCTGCTGAGCCCCTCCGACACCCACACCAGCTGCCCGTACAAGGGCAACGCCGACTACTGGAATGTCCAGGTCGGCGACACGGAGTATCCGGACTTGGTGTGGATCTATCGCACCCCGACGCCGGAGAGCCAGAAGGTCGCGGGGCTGGCGTGCTTCTACAACGAGAAGGTCGACATCTACATCGACGGTGAGCTGCAGGAACGACCGGAGACCCCGTTCGGGTGAAGTGAGGGTCTCGATCGGGGCTCTGCCCGGGGATCGGCGGCAGCGGTCAGTCGAGGAGCTCGTCGGCCTGG
Source organism: Nocardia sp. NPDC024068 (assembly GCF_040638875.1). Lineage (NCBI taxonomy): Bacteria > Bacillati > Actinomycetota > Actinomycetes > Mycobacteriales > Nocardiaceae > Nocardia > Nocardia sp. NPDC024068. Next base: position 4,957 of record NZ_JBEZYU010000030.1, read on the forward strand.
TTGATCTCCAGGGCCCGCCGCAGCCATTTCTGCAGTTGGTCGAGGTCTTCGCAGGAGGTGATGGTTTCCCGAACCCGGTCCGGCACATCGATCCCGCGGGCGTCGAGGACGGTCAGGATCGACGCGGCTTCGCCCTCGGCTCGACCTTCGGCTCGACCTTCAGCGATGTACTTGCGGGCGAAGTCGCTGGTGAAGTTGTAATCACGCAGACCGGTGGACATGAATGCCTCCCAAGCAGGACGAACAACGGGGCTTCACGGTCTCGTAGACGGGTAGTTCGCAGCCGAGCGCGGACAGTAGGGGAGCGACCAGGTCCGGTCGCTCCGTGAACATGTCGATCACCACTTCATGCGGAGTCGAGGGCATGGCATGCAAAGTAGCGCCCGGTACCGACACGAAAAGGCCCGCCCACGAACAACAGTGGGTGGGCCTGTGCTCGATTCTTCAGTTCGCCGATTCGGCTCCTTCGGGGAGGGCGGCGAGGGTGCCGATCCGGGCGACCGCGTCCGCGACGATCCCGTCGATGAGGTCCTGGCAGGTCGGCAGATCCTCGAGGATCCCGCTCACCTGCCCCGCCGCCAGCACACCGGCCTCGGTATTTCCCTCGACCAGCCCGGCGCGCAACAGCATCGGGGTGTTGGCCGCCATGATGACCTGCGACCAGGTGAGGTCCTTGGCCTTACGCATGGCCAGGCCGTCTTTGACCAGGGTGGACCATTTCATCCCGGTCATGCTCTTGAAGCGGGCCGCGTTTCCGACGGCCGCGGTGAGCCCGCGGATGCGTCCCGAGTTCTCCAGCTTCTGTACGAGTTCGGTGTTGAGAACCCGGTGCGGCATCCCGTCGACCTTCGTCGAGACGACGGTCTGTCCGAGCGGGCGGCGCAGGTACTCCTGTTTCACCGAATCAGGCACGCTGCTCTCCTGGGTGAGCAGGAAGCGCGTGCCCATGGCCACACCGGCGGCGCCGTAGGCGAGGGCGGCGGCGAGGCCGCGGCCGTCGTAGAAACCGCCCGCCGCGACCACCGGGATATCCACCGCGTCCAGTACCGACGGCAGCAGCAGGGTGGTGGCCACCGGACCGGTGTGCCCGCCGCCTTCACCGCCCTGGACGATCACCGCGTCGGCACCCCACGAGGCGACCTTCACCGCGTGCTTGGCGGCGCCGATGGACGGGACCACCACCACGCCCGCGTCTTTCAGCTTGGCGATGAGGTCCTTCTTCGGCGCGAGCGCGAACGAGGCGACCTTCACGTTTTCGCGGATCAGCAGGTCGATCCGCTCGGGTGCGTCGGAGGCGTCGGCGCGGATGTTCACGCCGAACGGTTTATCGGTCTGCGCCTTGGTTTTGGCGATCGCCGCTTCCAGCTCGTCGTAGGTCATGGTGGCCGAGGCCAGAATGCCCAATCCGCCGGCGTTGGAGGTGGCCGAGACCAGACTCGGGCCCGCGACCCAGCCCATACCCGTCTGCACGACGGGATGTTCGATCCCGGCGAGTTCGGTCAGCGGGGTCCGCAGCCGGGCAGTCACTGCGGGACCTCCTTCTCGCGGATCTTCTTGGGATCCAGGACCTCGCGGATGATCCGCAGTTCCTCGTCGGACGGCAGGCGGGACGCACCGGCGGTGGCGAGGTCCGCGATCTCGAACGAAGTGTTCTCCGCGACCTCATCGGCGGTGACCCCGGGGTGCAGGCTCAGCGCCCGCATCGTGTGGTCCGGCCCGTTGAAATCGAAAACACCCAGGTTGCTGACCACGCGGTGAATGTGATGGAACCGGAAGGCCGGATTGTCGGGATCGACCTTGTCGTAGCCGACACCGGCGACGATATCGACCTTCTCGCTGAACACCCGTTTGCCGTGCCGCGCGACCCAATAGCTGGTCGGATGGTTGATGGTGTTGCCGGGCGCGCCGCGGACACCGAACATCTGCCGGGTCGGCTGCTGCAGCGGTCCGAACGCGGAGAGGTTCTGGTTGCCGTAGCGGTCGATCTGGTTCGCACCCATCACCACATGGCGGCGGCCCGAGGCCAGGACGTCGAAGACCCGGCGGAACGGGATCCAGCCTTCCACCGGGGCTTTACCGCCGATCGGCGGGGTTTCGGCGAGGAAGAACGCCTCCCCGTCGGAGAGCAGCAGATCGGGTTCGAAGGTGAGTTTCGCCAGCCGCGCCCCGAGTTGGGCCATCGGCGTCATGGGGCTGGCGAAGATCTCCCCGGCGTCGCGGAAGATTTCGGCGCAGGCGACCGCGCAGACCTCGGCGCGGGTGATGGTTTCGGTGCTGGTCACCGCTGCTCCTCCTTGAATCGCGCGACGGCGGCCTGGTAGTCGGCTTCGGAGCCGCTGAGGTAGGTGTCGACGAAGGTCTGCCAGGTTTCCGGCGACCCGGCGGCCTCGACATAGTGCCGCTGGAACTTCTCGTCCCGGCCGTAGCTCTCACCGCCGAGGGTGAAATGGGCGCCGTTCGGGGCCTCGGCCACCGCGTCGACCATCATGCGGTTGAGCAGCAGGGACTGCGGGGGAACCGATTTCACCAGTTCCTCGGTCTCCACGATCCGCTCCACCGACAGGTAGCGCTTCTCGGCCGCCAGGCAGAAGAGGTCGTCCATATAGGGGTCGACTCCCTGGTACGCGGCATTGCCGTGCGCGTCACCGATGTTCAGATGCACCAGCGCCGCGTCGAGGTTCAGCGCCGGCATGGCGATCAGGGTTTCCGCCCGGCCGTCCGGACCCGGATAGGGCGAGGTGACGGTGGACAGTTCGCCGTCCCAGAAGTTGGGGACGTCCGAGCCCAGCCCGGCCCGGATCGGCAGGAACGGCAGCCGCGCGGCGGCCGCCTCGAGGCCGCATTTGAGCATGCCCTCGTCCATCTCCCGGGCGACGATCTGCCCGGAGGTGCGGGCCTTGGCGAACCAGGGATCGTAGAACGGCGCCGAATCCAGGGATACGAAGCCGTAGTAGGCCTTGCGGACCTTGCCGGCCGAGAGCAGCAGGCCGAGGTCCGGCCCGCCGTAGGTGACCACCGTGAGGTCGGTGACATCGGACCGCAGCAGCGCGCGCACCAGGGCCATCGGCTTACGCCGCGACCCCCAGCCGCCGATGCCGATGGTCATTCCGCTGCGCAGTTCGCCGACGATCTCGTCCAGCGATTTCCGCTTGTCTCGCATGGTTTTCCGTTCCATGTCAGTTCTTGTCCTTCTGCGCCGCCAGGTCGGCGTCGAATCGTTCGCGGATCTCGTCGGAGGCCCCGGACAGGTTCAGTTCGAAGGTGAACCCCTGCTCGAACCGGTAGCTGCGGTGCACGTCCTGCGGATCGATACCGTTGAGTGCGCGTTTCGCGGCGCGGATGACCCGCCCGTCCTTGGCGGCGATATCCTTCGCGACCTCGAGGGCGGCGGCATCCAGTTCGTGGCGGGGGACCACCTTCAGCACCGACCCGTAGTGGTGCAGCTGCTGCGCGGTGGCGGTGCTCGCGGTGAAGAACAGTGCTCGCATGAGGTGCTGTGGGACCAGGCGCGCGAGGTGGGTGGCGGCGCCGAGCGCGCCACGGTCGACCTCGGGCAGGCCGAACGTCGCGTCGTCGGAGGCGATGATGATGTCGGAGTTGCCGACCAGTCCGATACCGCCGCCCAGGCAGAAGCCCTGTACCGCGGTGATCACCGGGACCGGGCAGTCGTAGACCGCGCCGAACGCCTCGAAGCATCCGTGGTTGGCATCGATCAGGGCCTGGTGGCCGGGTTTGCGCTGGATCTCCTTGATATCGACGCCCGCGTTGAACCCGCGGTTCTCCGCGCGCAACACCACCACCCGGGTCTCGGGGTCGCGTCCCGCGGCCCGGATCTCGTCGGCGAGGGCGAACCAGCCGTCCGAGGGTATGGCGTTGACCGGCGGATAGTCGACCGTGACCACGGCGATACCGGCGGATTCCGTATGGCGCTTGATCCCCATCGCGTATCCCATCTCGCATCTCGAGCATCTTGGCTAAGCAAGCAATTGCTTGGTAGGTTAACACGGTGGCACTCGAAATCGACCTGTCCGATCGCGTCGTTCTGGTAACCGGCGGAGTCCGTGGGGTCGGCGCCGGAATCAGCCGGGTCCTGCTGGCGGCCGGTGCGACGGTGGTGGCCTGCGCCCGCCGACCCGGTGACCAACCGGTGGAAGTGGACGGTCGCGGTATCGACTTCCTGCCCTGCGATGTGCGCGACGCCGACGCGGTACAGGCGATGATCGCGGAGATAGTCGCCCGGCACGGCCGGCTCGACCACGCGGTCAACAACGCCGGTGGGGCGCCCTACGCGCTGGCCGCGGATGCCAGTCCGCGCTTCCATACCAAGATCATCGAACTGAATCTGCTCTCGGCCCTGCATGTGGCGCAGGCGGCGCACGCGGTGATCAGCCGCCAGGAGGACGGCGGATCGATCGTCAATATCTCCAGCCTCAGCGGTCACCGGCCCTCGCCTGGAACGGCCGCTTACGGGGCGGCCAAGGCCGGAGTCGACGCCCTGACCGTTTCGCTCGCCGCCGAGTGGGCGCCCCGGGTTCGCATCAATTCAGTCGTGGTCGGCGCGGTGGAAACGGAGCTGAGCGCCCTGCACTACGGCGACGACGAGGGTGTGGCCGCGGTCGGGCGGACCATCCCGATGGGCCGGCTGGCCCGGCCCGAGGACGTCGGCAACGGGGTGGCGTTCCTGCTCTCACCCCTGGCCGCGTATATCAGCGGCGCGACACTGCAGATCCACGGCGGCGGGGAACCCCCGGCGTTCCTGTCGGTGGCGACCGCGGGCCATTCCGCGAGCGGCGAAACCGCGCACCCCTAGCTCGACGAACACCGGATACCGACCATCGACGATAGGAACGCATATGGCAACCGAGGGCATCTGCGCCGGACGGACCGTGATCATCACCGGCGCGGGCCGGGGCATCGGCAGGGCGCACGCGCTCGCTTTCGCCGCCGAGGGCGCGAAGGTCGTGGTCAACGATATCGGCACCAGCCTCAGCGGTGAATCGACCGCGGAAACCCCCGCCGAGCAGGTCGTCGCGGAGATCCGCGCCGCGGGCGGGGAAGCGGTCGCCAACGGTGACGACATCGCGAGCTGGGACGGCGCCCAGAATCTCGTCCAGCAGGCCGTGGACGCCTTCGGCAGGCTGGACGTCCTGGTCAACAACGCGGGTTTCGTGCGCGACCGGATGCTGGTCAACCTCGGTGAGGACGAATGGGACGCGGTGGTCCGCGTGCACCTCAAGGGGCATTTCGCCACCATGCGGCACGCTGCCGCGTATTGGCGGGCCGAATCGAAGGCCGGTCGCCCCGTCGACGCGCGGATCATCAACACCAGCTCCGGTGCCGGGCTGCAGGGCAGCGTCGGCCAGGGGAACTACGGTGCCGCGAAGGCCGGTATCGCCGGTTTGACCCTCACCGCTTCCGCGGAGTTCGCCCGGTACGGGGTCACGGTGAACGCGATCGCCCCCTCGGCCCGCACCCGGATGACCGAGACCGTGTTCGCCGACATGATGGCGAAACCGGAAGACGGATTCGACGCCATGGCGCCGGAGAACATCTCGCCCATCGTGGTGTGGCTCGGCAGTCCCGAATCGGCGGGGATCACCGGCCGGATGTTCGAGGTCGAGGGTGGCCGGCTGGCGTTGGCGGAAGGCTGGCGGCACGGTGTCCCGGTCGATCGCGGCACCCGCTGGCAGCCGGCCGAACTCGGCACGGTCGTCGCGGAACTGATCGCGAAGGGCGCGACCCCGGAGCCCGTTTACGGCGCCTGAGCCGACCGGCCGGGGGCCGATCGCGCCCCGGTGTGCCGCCGGGCTGCCGACGCGCGATCAGCTATCGGATCCATAACCCGAGACCTGTGACCTACGCCACTGCAATTCGGTGTCGTCGCACGCAGGCCCGCCTCCCGAACTGCGGTGGGCCGGTGGAGCTTCCACCGGTCCACCGTTTCCTCATGCGGCGGTTGTGAGGCTGGTTTACCATGAGCAACCGTTCGTTCGTTCCACCCGGAAGCCGTCATCACCGGGGGAATCCGCATACCGATCGAGGGGATGACTGGCGCATGGCCGTGGGTCGCATCAGGCGATTGCTCGCAGTGGCCGGAGCGGCGGGTTGTCTGGGGCTGGCCGGGGGAACGGGATACACCCACGCCGATCCAGGGCGCGACCCGATCCTGGAGCAGGGGCCCACCGGCAGTGCGGGCGGGATCGCGCCGGCTCCACCCGGTCCACCCGGACCGCCGGGAAACGGGGGGTCGCTGGCTATTCCGGGTGACGACATGCCGTCCGATACCGAGGGCGGGGCGGGTAGTGGTGGCCCGGCCCCCGGCGCGATCGGCACCGAGACGAGTGACTCCGATCCCGAGGACGTAGCGCAGTGGCAGCCCCTCGGCATTCCGGGCCGGGACAGCGCACCCGTCACGACCGGCTCCGCTGAATCCGCATTTCCCGCGGTACCGGAACCGGCCCCGGCGCCTGTCGCCGGACCTGCGGGTTCGGCGGGCCTGGCGGGAACCGCTCTGGGGACCATCCTCGCCACCGGATCGGCGGCGGTCGGGTCCGCCGCGCTCGCACCGCTGGGACTCACCGGTTCCGCCGCCGCGGGCACGGGATCGGCCCTGGCCGGCCTCGGTTCCGCCGGGCTCGGTACCGGTTCGGCAGCGGTCGGCTCGGCCGGACTGGGCGCCGCCGTCACCGGTTCGGCGGCACTGGGCACCGGTTCGGCAGTGCTGGGCACCGGTTCGGCGGCCGTGGGTTCGGCGGGTGCCGGTGTGCTCGGTACCGGTTCGGCGGGCGTGGGTTCGGCCGGGGCCGGTGTGCTGGGAACCGGCTCCGCCGCAGTGGGTTCGGCGGCGGTCGGTTCGGCCGCCACGGGCTCGGCGGCAGCCGGTTCGGCCGCCACCGGTTCGGCGGCGGTGGGCTCGGCCGGGGTCGGTTCGGCCGCACCGCTTCTCCTCCTACTCATTCCCCTGCCTCCGGTCCCGGCCCCGCCGGTCGGACCGCCGCTCGCGTTGCCGGCGCCCGGTGGCGGCCTCGGCGCCGGGGCGGCTGTCGCGGTCGGCGCCGGCCTCGCCGCGGCCCCGCCGCCTGCCGCGCCACCCGGTGCCGCCCCCGGCGGAACGCCGGCACTCGCCGCACCGCCGAATCACGCGGTGCGACCCACGAACGCCGAGGATCTGCTGCCCGAACCCAAAGTCCTCTCGGTGATCGGCGGGCTGGTCGCGCTGACCATCGCCGGTGGGGGGTCGGCGGTGCTGAGCTATCAGAGCGCGGCGCAGGCACAGGCGCGGATCGACGCCGCGCGGGCCGAGTTCTTCGGAACGGGTGCGTGATCGCCATGACACAGAGCCGAACCCAGAGCACCCGCGCCTACCGCCGCGTGGCCGCCGCGGTCGACGCGGTCTGCGCGGTGGCCGCCGACGCCGACGCGACCACACTCGAACAGGTGGTGCACGCGGTGGCGGCCGAACGCGGCCGGCCGATCGAGATCGCCGACGCCGATCTCGGGCCCGGGGTGTGCGGGCAGCGGCGCTACTACCCGGCCAAGGACATAATCGTGCTGGCCAGCGCGCTGCCGAGCCGCGACCATACGCTCGCGCACGAGCTCGGACATATCGTCTTCGACCACGAGGGAGCCCCCGCCACGGAAGTGACCCTCGAGGTGAGCGACGAGCTCATCGCCTACATGCTGAGTCAGCGCGCCCATCAGACCGCGCTCGAGGACGGCGAGGACGATCAGGCGGAATGGGAGGCCGAAACATTCGCCGCCATGCTGATGACCCGCCTGCGCGTACTCAACAGCCGGGGCGCGGGCGTCTCGGTCCTTCGATTCGATGAGGCTCTGGGATGACGTTCTGGTTGACCGCCCTGCTGGTGTGGATCGCCGCGGGCGCGCGAGTGGGCCGGGTACTGGTGAAACCGGCGACCACCGCCCGGGTGGCCATCGTGATCGCCGTCGCCGCGGTGGCGCTGGCCTGTACGGCCGCCATCCCCGACGTCGGGCTCGCGATCGACAATCTGCTGCCCGCGGGCCTGCCGCCCGGCCTGCTCTCCGAAGGGGTCGTGGTGGGGGCGTGGCTGTTGTTCGTCACCGCCACCTCGGTGGTCGCCTCGGCGGCGTGGCCGGTGGTCTCGCGCCGGAATCTGCGCCAGATCGCCTGGGGTATCTACGGAGCCGGGGCGCTGACCGTGCTCGCCGCGCTCTTCTGGACGTCAACGGCCGGCTGGGTGGTGATCGCGGCCGCCGGCGCATTCGTCGTCGTCACCGGGTTGCGGAATCTGAGTTGGACCGCGCTCGGGCGGGGTATCGCGGTCTACATCACCGGGACCGCGACGGTGGTCGTGCTCGCGGTGGCGCAGGTTCGGCGCGGTCTGACCGGGGTAGCGGGTGCCGAAGCGGGACAACCGGGCTGGGCGTGGCCGGTCTGGCAGGCGGCGGCGCTGCTGATCGCGTTCGGGGCGGTGTGGATCGTGGTGGAGATGTGGGTGCGGGCGCGTCTGCTGTTGCGCCGGGTCCGGGTGCTGCATCGGGTGCTGGTGAAACGTTTCCCGGAAGTCGTTCAGGAGGAGACCGGGACCGCTACCCAGCTCAAGGCCTCGGATCGGGTCGCGCAGATCATGGACGCGCTCTACCTGCAGTCCGGTGGCGGGGTGGAGATCGCCACAGCCGGTGAGCCTCCGGCCGCGGTTGCCGCACGCGCGCAGCGGGTGGCGCGGTGGGTCCGGCATCCGCTCGGCCCGAGCAGGGTGGATGCGCGCTGGATCGCGCCACCCGAAGGGATGAGCCCGCGTGGCTGGGTACAGGCGATCGCGCAGGCTTTCGATGCCGAGCCGGAGCCTGCGAGTTCGACGGAGGTGTCGGTTCGCTAGTTGCCGGGGGTGTGCGGTATGTCCGTTACGTCACTGTGATTGCGCTCGGTGGCCGCCGCGGAAATCATGCCGAGTGGTCGGTCTGGAATCACCCAGGCCGGAGAGGTTCGGCTCGCGCGAGACTTTCACCGGACGAAATTCGTTCCGCCGATCGCTCCATAGAGCTCGATATGGTGACCCGCAGGCGACGACGCGGTGCGACCCTGATCGGATCACACCGCGTCGACTTCCTGCTCTATTCGGTCCCGTCCGGAGGAATTTCGGGCAAACCTTCGCTTGCACGCAGTTTCTCCGCCATGGAGGTGAGGAGATTCTGCGACTCCTCGGAGAGGTCGAACGCCCGGCTGGACAGCCGCCGAAGGCCGTAACCCTGTAGCTGCGAGAGGAGTTCAAGATCGTGGTCGATCTTCGCGGCATAAATGTCGTTGAAGAAGTAGTCGGGCTTGACCTTGAAGAACTTCGCCAGAGCGGCCACCGTCTCGTCGGACGGATTCGTCCGCTGCCCGGACCGTAACTGAGAGAGATACGGTTTGGAGATCGGATGACCGGATGCCGTCAGAGCGGCCGCTACCTCTGCATTGGTGTGCGGCTTGCGCCCCGGGGGATGCACGGTTTCGAACAGCTTGTTCAGCCGCGCCGCGAAATCAGCCATTGTGAGCCGCCCAATTCCCTTCACTGTACTAACAGTCGTTATCTCGGATACCTATCATTGATATTAGCGGCTCAGTAACTGAAAACCTACGCCTGATTCAGGATTTCCTTGAAGCTTCTAGGCGCGTATCCGGAGAAGTGGACCGTGGTCTCGCGTTTGCGGGTTGCCCGCACGGATCTTGCCGACTACAGATACCGCCAGGTAGTCGCCCGTCGCAGGGGTCTTCCCGGAAGTCTCTCGAGTAGCCTTCGGGTAGCTGTTACCCCTACCAGCGGGTCTTCTACGCCTTTTGTGGCGTACGACACGTCGCGAGAAAGCCTGAGATGAACGTTCAACCTACAGGGGGAATTTGCGGCGAGGCCGGGGCTCTCGTGTGCTTACACTCCGGGCCCCGGCCCGATCACCCGTGCCGCTACGGGTAATTCGGTGGCAGGACTACAGGCGTTCGATGATCGTTCCTGTCGCCAGTGCGCCACCGGCGCACATGAGCACCATTGCAACGCTCCGGTCGGAACGCTCCAGTTCGTGCAATGCGGTGGTGATCAGCCGCGATCCTGTCGAGCCCACTGGATGACCCAGTGCGATCGCGCCGCCGTTCACATTCACCCGGTCCATATCCGGCTGATGGACCTGTGCCCAGGACAGCGCGACCGAGGCGAACGCCTCGTTGATTTCGAACAGCTCGATATCGTTGATGCTCATCCCGGACCGTTCGAGCAGCCGGCTGCAGGCCTGCACCGGTCCATCCAGGTGGAATTCGGGTTCCGCGCCCACCAGGCACTGGGTTACCACACGGGCCCGCGGACGCAAACCTTCACGCTGAGCGGCGTTCTCGTCCATCAGCAGTACCGCGGCGGCGCCGTCGGAGATCTGCGAGGAGGTGCCGGCGGTGTGAATACCGCCCTCCAGCACCGGCTTCAGTTTGGCCAAGCTCTCGGGGCTGGTCTCCCGCAGGCCCTGATCGCGCTTGACCTCCTGCTTCTCGCCGGTCGGATTGCCTTCTTTGTCGACCACGGGTGCGGTGATCGTCAGCACCTCCCGGTCGAAGCGTCCTTCGGACCAGGCCTGGGCGGCCAGCCGCTGGGACCGCACGCCGAGAGCGTCCACATCCTCGCGGGTGATACCGCGCCGCTTGGCGATCCGTTCGGCCGCCTCGAACTGGTTGGGCATATCGATATCCCAGCCCTCGGGCCGGCGCGGGCCGGCCGCCTCGCCCACATTGGCGCCCAGTGGAACCTGACTCATGGCCTCCACACCGCACGCCACCCCGATATCGATGGCGCCGGTGGCGATCAGACCGGCGATGAGGTGGTTGGCCTGCTGGGCCGAACCGCACTGGGCGTCGATGGTCGTGGCGCCCACCTGCCAGGGCAGTCCCGCCGCGAGCCAGGCGGTGCGGGTGATGTTGTTGGACTGCGCACCGGCCTGGGTGACGCAGCCGCCGATGATCTGTTCGACCTTCGCGGGGTCGAGGTGGGCGCGGTCGAGCAGGCCGCGCTGGGCGAGGCCGAGGATCTCGGCGGCATGCAGCCCGGACAACCAGCCGTTGCGTTTGCCGATGGGGGTGCGAGCTGCCTCGACGATAACGGGTGAGCCCATGGTGAACCTTTCGTTTCGGACATAAAACTGTAACGTGTTCCGCGCACGGAACAGGCCCGGATCAGTCCGGTTTCTTTCCTCGTTCTCATGCCTGTGCTTCAATGATTGTAGAACGTGTTTCAGTTTGTCGAAGGAGACATCTGGTGGTGGATACGCGCAATGCCCGCCCGAACCTGCCGGACGGGTTCGACGTCACGGACCCCGATATGTACATGCAGCGGGTCCCGGTCGAGGAGTTCGCCGAACTCCGGCGCACGGCGCCGATCTGGTGGCAGGAGAAGTCGCCGGAAGTCGGCGGGTTCCACGACGACGGCTTCTGGGTCGTCAGCAAGCACGCCGATGTCAAAGAGGTCTCGCGGCGCAGTGATGTGTTCTCGACCTTCGAGAACACCGCGCTGCCGCGCTTCAACGACGATATCGAGCGTGAGCAGATCGACCTGCAGCGTTTCATTCTGCTGAACATGGATCCGCCCGAGCACACCCGGATGCGCAAGATCATCTCGCGCGGGTTCACCCCGCGCGCGATCAACTCGCTGCGGGAGGAGCTGTCGAAGCGGACCGAGGCCATCGTCAAGGCCGCCGCCGAGTCCGGGTCCGGCGATTTCGTCACCCAGATCGCCTGTGAACTGCCCCTGCAGGCGATCGCCGAACTGATCGGCGTCCCGCAGGAAGACCGGATGAAGGTGTTCACCTGGTCCAACGAGATGACCGGTTACGACGATCCGGAAATCGACGTGGACCCGGTCCAGGCCTCCACCGAACTGCTCGGCTACGCCTATGCGATGGCCGAGGCCCGTAAGGCCTGTCCGGCCGACGATATCGTCACCACCCTGGTCGAAGCCGATATCGACGGCGAATCCCTCAAGTCCGAGGAATTCGGCTTCTTCGTGATGCTGCTGGCGGTCGCGGGTAACGAGACCACCCGCAACGCCATCACCCACGGCATGATCGCCTTCCTGGAGAACCCGGATCAGTGGGAGCTCTACAAGAAGGAGCGCCCCAAGACCGCGGCCGACGAGATCATCCGCTGGGCCAGCCCCATCACCACCTTCCAGCGCACCGCGCTCGAGGACACCGAACTGGGAGGTGTCCAGATCAAGAAGGGCCAGCGGGTGCTGATGCTCTACCGGTCGGCGAACTTCGACGAGGATGTCTTCGAGAACCCGGAGAAGTTCGACATCATGCGCGAGGACAACCAGCATGTGGCCTTCGGCGGTACCGGCGCGCACTACTGCATCGGCGCCAACCTGGCCAAACTGGAGATCGACCTGATCTTCAACGCGATCGCCGACCATATGCCCGATATCAGCAAACTGGGCGACCCCAAACGGCTGCGTTCGGGTTGGCTGAACGGCGTCAAGGAGTTCCAGGTCGACTACAAGACCTGCCCCGTAACGGGCAAGACCGGGAACTGACCGCCCGAGCGGCTGCGGCCCCCGCACTCGATCGGTGCGCGGGGTCGGACCGTTCTGCGGGCCGATCACGCGCACCGCGCCCTATCCGAACAGCGCCCGGCGTTGGAAGAAACGCTGTTCGACCGACTTGACGTAGCCGGAGGTCTCGACGGCAGACGATGTTTCCTCGAGTTCGCCGTCATCGCAGACGTAGTAGACCGGGGTATCGCGTCGACCTCCGACCGCGGGCGTGGACACGACCCAGCCGACATTGAAACGATCGGCCGAAAGCCTTCCCGGCGTGGCCTGGCTCGCGCCGGAAGCACAGCTGAACACATATTGGCGCACCTGGGCGATCGCCTGAGCCTGCGGCATGGGTTCAACGGCGTGATCGAGGTCCGTGGGAATCCCGCTACCCGGGACCGGTGCGGGTTCGTCCACTGGATCGCGGTCGTGCGACGACGCAGCGCTATCGACCGGGCGTGCCCGCTGTACGCCACCTGCGGTATCGGCTTTCGCGAAGGCCGCGGTGCGGCCGTGCATCGCCCGGGGGTCTTCGACGGATACGCCGCTGCTGCCGGAACAGGATGATTCGTATTCGTCCGATCGCCCGAAGGGGTATCCGATGGTCGGAATCTCTGGCGCGATGGCTGCTCGGGCGTCGGACGACGTGTACAGCCAGCGGTGAGATTCTGCGCTCATAAGGGGTCCTCTATGTCGACGCCGTTGTGCTCGCCGAGTCCGAGCGTATCCCGGGTGCCTCCCGGAACTCTCCCCGATACCGGCAATCCCGACTCGGATAAACTGCGGGGCCGGTTATCCGCAACGGCGGTGATTCGCCGGCCGGGCAGCGATACGGTTCTGCCCGCACACGGCCGAGTGTGCGGGCAGAACCGTATTCTCGAGGTGAGGCGGCCGCACCGGGAGGACCCGGGACGGCCGCCCCTCAGGGGGCCGGCACCGCGGTCGCCACGGCACGGTCCACTTCCCAGAACGCGCGCAGCGCCAGGATCTTGCCGGCATCGTCCACCTTGTAGGTGAAAACGCCCTCGGCGTCGATGCGGTGACCGCCGATGATGCTGCGGATGGTCCCGGTGAAGGCGATTTCGGCACCGCAGGCGAAGGAATCGTCGAACAGGAACTCGATCGATCCGGTGCCGGCGATGGCCTTGTCCCAGAACGCGGCGATGGCCTCCGGCCCGCGATGGCCCTTGCCCTCGGGATCGAATCCGGAGGGCCCGATCGGGTCCTCCACGATGCCGTCGGCGGCGAACAACGCGAGCCAGGCGTCCTTGTCCCGGGCCCGGACCGCGGCCTGGGAGGCCAGGCCCGCCACCCGGGCGGGATGTTCGTCGCTGCTCATGGATGTCCTCTCGACAGACCTGTCGCCGCCGGTGTGGACGGCGGCGACAGGCGGATCAGTTGATCGGGTTCTGGATGTGCTCCTCGGCGAACTTGCGCAGCGCGTCCTTCTTCGCCTCGATATCACCGTCGAATCCGATCCCCGCGGCCAGCCAGGGGATCACGATCGCGTCGGTGACACCGGCGTCGTACTGCTCCTGGTAACCGTCGCGGCCGAACTTGTCGATGCACACGGCCTGGATCTCGAACGGCTCGCCGGCCCGTCCGAACTCCGCCCGCAGTTCGCCCAGCCGGGCGATGGTGCTCTGCAGATCCTCGAACTTCATCATCGCCGAGGTCCAGCCGTCACCGACCTTGGCCGCGCGCTTCAGCGCGACCTCGGTATGGCCGCCGACGTAGAACGGGACGGGTTCGGTCGGCGCCGGGCTCATCTGCAGTTCGTCGAAGTCGAAGAACTCACCGTGATACTCGACCATCCCGCCGGCCAGCACCTTCTTGATGACCTCGATCATCTCGTCGACCCGGGCCCCGCGACGAGCGTAGGGCACCCCGCACCACTCGAATTCCTCCGGCGCCCAGCCGATCCCCACGCCGAAACCGAACCGGTTGCCGGACAGATTCGCCACCGACCCGACTTGGCGGGCGAGCAGCAGCGGATTGCGTGAACCGAGTTTGAGGACGTTGGTGTAGAAACGCAGCCGCGTGGTCACCGCGGCCATGGCGGTCGTGGCGATCAGCGGATCCACCCACGGGGTGTCCGGACCCCAGAAGCGGCTGCCGTCGGGGGTGTACGGATACTTCGCCGCCTGGGACTTCATATAGAACAGCGAATCCGGCAGGGCGATGGAGGTGAACCCCACCTCCTCGGCGGTCCGGGCGAGTTCGGGCAGCTGTTCCAGCGGGCTCAGCGCGATCCCGAGACTGAACTGCAGGGTCATCGGCGTTCCGATCCCACGACCCACATCGAGAAGTACTGCGACCCACCGCCGTAGGCGTGACCGAGGGCTTTGCGCGCGTTCTCGACCTGATAGTCGCCGGCCCGGCCCATGACCTGTTTGGCGGCTTCGGCGAACCGGATCATGCCGGAGGCGCCGATCGGGTTGGACGAGAGCACACCGCCCGACGGGTTCACCGGCAGCGTGCCACCGATCTCGGTCTCACCTTTGTCGGTGAGTTTCCAGCCGTCGCCGGGGGCCGCGAAACCGAGGTTCTCCAGCCACATCGGTTCGAACCACGAGAACGGGACGTAGATCTCGGCGGCGTCGATCTCGGCGAGCGGGTCGGTGATCCCGGCCTGCGCCCACAGCGCCTTGGCGGCTTCCTGCCCGGCCTGCGGATTCACCTGGTCGCGACCGGCGTAGGCCAGCGGTTCGGTGCGCATCGCGGTGGCGTGGATCCAGCCGACCTTCTTGCCCGACGATTCCATCGCGGTCGCCGACTGCTCGCCGCCGATGACCACGGCGCAGGCGCCGTCGGAGGAGGGGCAGGTCTCGTCGAAGCGGATGGGGTCCCACAGAACCTGGGAGGCCAGTACCTCTTCCATGGTCTTGTCGCCCTGCTGGAGGTGCGCGTACGGGTTCTTCGCACCGTTGCGGCGGTCCTTCGCCGCGACCATCGCGCCCACATGCAGCGGCGCGTTGGACCGACGGATATAGGAACGGACATGGGGTGCGAAATAGCCACCCGCGCCGGCGCCGACCGGCATGGTGAACGGCACCGGGATCGACAGCGCCCACATGGCGTTCGATTCCGACTGCTTCTCCCAGGCGATCGCGAGCACTCGTTCGTGCACGCCACCCTGCACCAGATTCGCGGCCACATTGGCGGTGGAGCCGCCGACCGATCCGGCGGTGTGCACGCGCAGCAGCGGTTTACCGGGGGCGCCCAGCGCATCGGCCATGTACAGCTCGGGCATCATCATGCCCTCGAACATGTCCGGCGCCTTGCCGATGACGATGGCGTCGATATCGGCCATGGTCAGTTCGGCATCGGCCAGGGCCCGGTCGATGGCCTCCCGGCACATGCCGGCCATGGTGACGTCGCCACGTTTGGCGACGTGATGGGTCTGTCCGGTGCCCAGCACCGCGGCGGGGAAACTCATCGGCGGGCCTCCTGCGTCATGCGGGACACCCGCACCCGGTCGGCACAGCGAATGGCTGCGCAATGGTAATTCACGGTGCCTCCGAATTCAGGACGGTCACAAGGTTCTGCTGCAGCGCCGGGCCGCTGGTGGCATGCGCCAGGGTGCGGCCGGCGGTGCCCGCCATGATGGGCAGCGCGGCGTAGCCGATGCGCTCCAGCCCGGTGGCGAACATGGGGTTGGCGGCCAGCGCGCCGCCGGACGGGTTGACCTTGGTCTCGGGCTTCAGTCCGAGCGCCTCGGCCAGGATGAGCTGCTGATGGCTGAACGGCGCGTGCAGCTCGGCAACATCGATCCCGCTGGTATCGCCGCTGGTCACGGCCTGTCCCGCGGCGGCCGCCGACGGGGAGGTGGTGAGGTCGCGGGCGCCCAGCACGCTGGAATCGATACGGTGCGACATCCCGGTGATCCACGCCGGGCGTTCGGTCAGTTCGCGGGCGCGGTCGCCCACGGCCAGCACGATCGCGGCCGCACCGTCGGTGATCGGCGCGCAGTCGTGGGCCCGGAGCGGATCGGCGACGTAATCGCCCGCCAGCAGCTCGTCGACAGGCGTGCCGTCGACGGTGTGCGCGGCCGAGACCGCGGCCATATCGCGTTCGGTCCAGCGGCCGGCGTCCAGTCCGGCGCGGGCCTGCAGACCCGCGATGGCCAGCGAATCCGGCCACAGCGGAGTGACCAGGTAGGGATCGAGCTGGGTGCTCAGTACCTGGCGCAGCGTGCTCGCGGAGGATTTCCCGAAGCCGTAGACCAGGGCGGTTTTCGCCTGCCCGGAGCGCAGTTTCACCCACGCCTCGTAGAGGGCCCAGGCGGCGTCCATCTCCACGTGGGATTCGTTGATCGGCGGCACCGCGCCGATCGAGTCGATCGCGGAGATGAACGAGAACGATCGTCCGGCGAGGTAGTCCGACGATCCGGAGCACCAGAAGTCGATATCGGACTTGGTGATGCCGAGCTGGTCGTAGAGCTGCTGGAAGCAGGGCACCAGCATCTCGACGCCGTTGGTGGTGCCGTAGGTCTCCGAGACATGCGGTGCGTGCGCGAAGCCGACGACGGCGATCTCGGTGGCGTTGTCGATGGAACGCTCGGTGATGGTCACGCGGGGAGCCCTCTCACAGGTGATGCTTGTAGGTGTCGTAGTCGGCATCCGGCTCGCCGGTCGGCTCGAAATGGTCGATATTGGCCATGGTGAAGTCCCATTCCTCGCGGGGCTTCCAGACCACCTTGACCCGCATACCCATCCGCACCTCGCTCGCGTCGCAGCCCAGCACGAGATGGAGGAACGGGATATCCGCGCCGTCGAGCAGCACATAGGCCGCCACGTAGGGCGGTTTGATCCGCTGCCCGAGGAACGGCACGTTCACGATGCAGAAAGTGGTGACCGTGGCGGTTTCGGCCAGTTCGACGGTTTCCGCGGTGGACCGTCCGTCCATGGGGTCGACGCCGCGCGGCGGGAAGTACACCTTGCTGTTCGCGTCGGCGCGGGCGCCGATGAGCTTGCCCTCTTTCAGGCCACGCAGGAAAGTGGACTCCTCGGGCGACGCGGTGTGCTTGTAGTCCATCGAGATGGGCGTGACGATCCCGGTGACCGGTTCGGCATCCGAGGCCGGCGCGGGTTCCGCGGTCGGCGTCTCGCCGGGCTCGAAGCAGACGATGTCGTGGATCGTGCCGGTGAGTTCGGCAGCCCAGCGGGCGGTCACTCGCATACCGGTGCTGATCTGCTCCGGGCTCGCGACGTCGACCGCGTGCAGCAACGCGGTATCGGCGCCGTCGAGCTGGATCAGCGCATAGGCGAACGGCCGATCGAAGGGCTGACCGGGCAACGGTTCGCGGACCCAGGTCCACGATTTCACCGTCCCGGTGGGGGCGACCTCGACGAACTCCGACAGCGGTTCGGAGGTCACCGGGTCGAATTCGGCCGGTGGTACGAGTACCCGGCCATCCGTTCCGCGGTTACCGAAGACGCGTCGCTCGCGCAGGCCGGTAAGGAACTTGCCGATGATTGGTCCCACGGAACGCGTGTAGTCGAACTCCATCCGCAGGGGCGCACTGAGCACATCGCTCGGTTTCAGTCCCGGCGGGCGTTCCTGCGTAATTACCGTGGGTGCAGTATTCCCCTGAGTCACGATATCGAGTAGAACAGGTTCTTATTCTGCTGGCAAGCAGTAGGCCGGAAAGGGGTCGGATGTGAAGTTCGGATTGCAGCTCGGATACTGGAGCGCCGGGCCGCCGGAACACGCCGCGGAAGTGGTCGTGGCGGCCGAGGAAGCCGGGTTCGACGCGGTGTTCGCCGCCGAATCCTGGGGTTCGGACGCTTTCACGCCGCTGGCCTGGTGGGGATCGGCCACCGAGCGGGTGCGGCTGGGTACCTCGGTGGTGCAGCTGTCCGCGCGGACCCCCACCGCCACCGCGATGCACGCGCTGACCCTCGACCATCTCAGCGGCGGCCGGGCGATCCTCGGTCTCGGCGTCTCCGGTCCGCAGGTGGTGGAGGGCTGGTACGGACAGCCGTTTGCCAAACCGTTGCAGCGGACCCGTGAGTACGTCGATATCGTGCGGAAGGTCCTCGCCCGCCAGGGGCCGGTGACCAATGACGGGCCGAACTACCCGCTGCCCTTCAACGGTCCGGGCGCCACCGGCCTGGGTAAACCGCTCAAGCCGATAACTCACCCCCTACGTGCTGATCTGCCGATCTGGCTGGGCGCCGAGGGGCCGAAGAACGTCGCGCTGACCGCCGAGATCGCCGACGGCTGGCTGGCCATCTATTACACGCCGCGGATGGCGGGCGTATACAACGAATGGCTCGACGAGGGCTTCGCGCGCCCGGGTGCCCGGCGTTCGCGGGAGGACTTCGAGATCGCCGCCACCGCCCAGGTGATCATCACCGATGACGTCGCCTCGGAGATCGAGCGGATGCGCTGGATCACTTCGCTGTACATCGGCGGTATGGGCGCGCCCGAGCTGAACTTCCACGCCCAGGTCTATCGCCGGATGGGGTACGAGAAAGAGGTCGACGAGATCGGCGCCCTCTTCCAGGCGGGCAAGAAGGCCGAGGCCGCGGCCGCGGTGCCGGACGAGTTGGTTCTGGAGACGGCGATCATCGGCAACGAGGCCCAGGTTCGTGAGCAGATCGGAGTCTGGGAGGCCTCGGGGGTCACCATGCTGTTGGTCTCGGTGCCCGATGTGGCGCAGTTGAAGCGGTTGGCGCCATTGATCGACACCCTGTGAACTTGTTTCAGAAATGACCCTGCGGGCAACCGCCGGGGCTTGCGGCGGTTGCCCGGCCACGCCCGCGGCGGTCGTCCGGTCGCACCCGCGGCGTGGGGATCTCACGCCGCGGGTGCGACCGGGCGAGCCGAGGCGGCGCCGCCGGGTTGGTGATCGCCTACATCCTTTGCTGGTGCGAATCGGCTCTCGATGGACGAATCGCTGCACTCTGTTTGGCGGTTGCAGATCCGAGGGGCAGGCCGGTGTCAAGGATTGTCAGGCCAGCACCGCGGACCAGAGTTCGAGTGACTGCGCGGTCCCGAGTTCGACCCGGGCCGCGGGGTTGTCGGCGTAGTGGGCGTTCGACGCTGCTACAGATGGACTGACCGGCTGCCGCATCCGCGCCGAAGACCTCGCTCGGACACCACACCCGTGAGTCCGGTTCCGATCAACCCGGTCCTGCCGGCGTCGGCCGGAAGTGCTCGATCGGGTTCACGTGCGGCGAGATCGGTATGGCCTGGGCCGGCCCGCCACTGGGTGATCCCGCGGCGTTTGCTCTCGCCGGGCGTGGATCGCACGGTCCCGGTGGTCCGGTCACGGGAGTGGGGTACGGGTGGCTCGCGGTGCGGACGGGACAGTGGTTTCGCTTGCGGACGTGGACAAATGTCCGATACGGTCGCTGCAAGCTCGCGGGGGCGGAGGAGCCGGTCCGGTCCTGCGGTACCAATTCCGGGATCGGCGCAGGGGAGCGAATTGGGCATCGTGCGAAGGTCGGCGTGTGTTGTGGTGGCCGGGGCGAGTGTGGTCTTGGCCGTGGCGGGGTGTGGGACGTCTCCCGGGGGTACCGCGGAGTCTTCCGGGTCGGCGGTGACGTCGGCGGCGCCGGTGGTTCCGAGCGGGTTCGATCCGTGTACCGATATTCCGCAGGAGGTGCTGGATTCGGAGGGGTTGCATTCGACGGGACTCGACCTGGATCGGGACGAGATGCGGCGCGGGGATATCGCCTGGAGCGGCTGCGGCTGGGTGATGTCCGACGGTTACGCCGCGAGTGTCAGCGCGACGAACCTGACGCTCGATATGGTTCGGGAGAAGGTTGTACCGGGGTCACGGGAAACCGCGGTGAATGGTCGGGCGGTCATCATCGCGCAGCGAGGGGGACCGACCAGCTGCACGCTGAATGCGGAAATGGTGGGGGGGAGTTTGGAATTCCTGGTCGACAATCCGCCATCCAACCGCATTACCGGCAATCAGCATCCGTGCGATATCGCGGTGCGACTGGCGGAGAAGGTGCTACCTCTGATCCCAGCAGGGGCTTGACGGTAGTGAGAGTGACGGGGTCGGCTACCGGAACAGGGGTGGGTCATGGCAGATGATGGAAAGCGTCCTATGCAGGGCATGATTGATGCGGCTGGTGAAGGTCAGTTGTCTGTGTCTTTCAACAGCGACGTGCGGGTGAACGCGGAGGAATTCGTCTATATCGACCGGGACTGCCAAGCCATGAAGGACAAGATTCGGGCGATGCAGCGTACCGCCGAGGGGGTAGCGAATCGCGAGGCTTGGGGTCTGGGCGAGGACCCCGGTAGCTGGATACGTTCCGGCAAAGTGCTGGTCTCGCGCTTCAAAACCAAGGCGCAGGGCGACGAGTCGGGGAACAGCGTCCACGCCATCCTGGAACGCCACTATCAGATGGTGGACGGTATTCAGGAACTGCATCGTGTGATCGCGCAGCGCTATCTGGACACCGATAGCGAGTTCGCGTCGCGATACAACGAGGTCATGGCATCCGCCCCGCAGGGACTGCAGGTGCCGAAGTGAGTGAACTCAGCTATGAGCAATCGCTGATCGAGAAGAATTGCGCGCGGGACAACCCCGCGGGGCATTCGCATACCGAAATCAAAGAGCTGTTCGATGCGATGGACCCGTTGGAGGCCACCTACGCCCGCGACGATTACGCCGCCATCGCCACCGCCTGGGAGGA
Organism: Nocardia sp. NPDC024068; assembly: GCF_040638875.1. Classification (NCBI taxonomy): domain Bacteria; kingdom Bacillati; phylum Actinomycetota; class Actinomycetes; order Mycobacteriales; family Nocardiaceae; genus Nocardia; species Nocardia sp. NPDC024068. The sequence goes on from NZ_JBEZYU010000030.1 coordinate 26,147, forward strand.
AACCGTAACGGTGTTCGCCGCCCGGATCCGCCGGTCCAGTGAATCGGCGTGGTCGGGCCCGGCGGCGGAGACCTCTCGGCAGGCCATCGCCGATTACGCCACCGATGCCACGAATCTGACGCCCGCCCTGTGGGGGCTGGCGCACCGTGTCGACAATATGGTGGCGGCGGTGCTGACCACCAAGAACGGTATGCCGGAGGTCGTGGACGATCCGCAGAGCGCGTGGAATCCCGGAGACTGGTTCGACGGTGACGGTGGGGTTTCGGAGGCCGAACAGAAGGCCTACCAGCATATGACCCTCAACTACGTGAATCCGGCGGTCTCGGTGGACGGCCAGATTCCGGTGCTCCCGCTGCCGCGGAACCCGGTCGTGGCGGATGACGGCGGCACCCCGGTCGATACCGGTACCGGTGACGACGGCACCTCCCCGTCCGGATCCGGGACGCCGGAGCCGGAGACTCCCGGCGCGGAGCAGCCCGGTGCGCAGCAGCCAGCAGGTGATGACACCACCGCGGAAGATGACACCACTGCGGGCGACGAGCAGCCGAGCGCGACCGAAACCGCGAGTACCACACCGCAATCCACGGTTCCGAGTAGCACCGGTAACCCGTCGGTGACACCCTCCTCGACCACCACCGGAACGCCCTCCGGTGCACCGGGCAGTCCCAGCGGCCCGGGCGGTCCCGGCGGGACTCCCGCTCCGAGCGCACCCGTGCCGGGGCGCACGGTACCCGGTTCGCCGACGCCCGCCGGGGTGCCGGCGGCCACCGCCGCGGCCAGAACCGCGGCGGGTTCGCCCGGTATGCGCGGTGGTACGCCGATGATGGGCGCGCCCGGTGGAGCCCGCGGCGGCTCCGGTGACGACGACCGCGAACGGCAGACTCCCGATTACCTGATCAACGAGGAGAACACCCGCGAACTCCTCGGCGACGAGCCGCGCACGATTGCCGGCGGGGTACTCGGTGCCGATACCCCCGCCGCTCATCCCGCCGAACGACCTCCCGGATCCTGATCGCCGGACCGGCCCGGAATCACTCGTATCCGGGCCGGCGTCACGAATACGCGCCGGGTGGGCGGTCCGCTGCCGCCGGGCAACAATCCGCCCCCGATCCATCGATCGCGGGGCCCCTATCGCTCGATTGGAACGGATACCACCCCGATGGCCTGGACCTGGGACCCGGATACCTTTGCCGCGCACTGGTTCGACGACGGCAACGATCGAATGCCCGCACCACTGCGCTACCGCAGCCGTTTCCTCACCATGGACGAGTTCGAGGCGCATTGCGCGGCCGTTCGCGATGGCGGTGACAGCGACGACCGGGAACGTATCGGTCTTCTCGTGCACACTCTGGCGCACTGCGATATGCGGATCGAGATCCTGTTCGGTTCGGTGGTGCACCGGGGCGGCGACGGCCGCACCCGTAAGGATCTGCGTGTTGTCGGCGCCCGGAACTCCACATACGCGGTGGTGCTCGCTCAGACGGCGGTCCGGGGTGTGGACGGTGATATCCGGGCGCAGTTGTTGCGCTCCGACCAGCTCCCCGCCGCGCTGGCAGCCGCCATCCCGCCCTGCGAACCCGGCCGGGACAAACCCGTCACCTTCGACCTCGCGGACGTGAAACCGGAGCCCGACACCGGATATTCCGCCGATTCCGGCCCCGGGAGTACGCGGCAGCGCTTCCGGCAATTGGCCCGCCGGCCGACCGACGGTGGTGGGCACGCCATCCTCCGGCTGGGCGATCTGCACGCCGCCCACAACCGCTACCGCGCCCTGCAATGGTTCGATATCACCGGCGACGGGCGCTATGTGGAACAACGCAACCGCACCCATCTCGAACTCCGCCCCGCCAGCGCGCAGGGCTTCGGTGCCGTATTCACCGCGTGGATCGACCAGGCCCAGCGCGCACTCCGCGCGGACGCGGACGACCACACCGTCTTCTGACACGCGTCCGGGACCGGCGGCCCGGCGGGTATTCATCGGTAGTCCTGGGCACAGAGCAGCGGGGGATGAAGTCCCTTGTCGAGCACCCGGATACCGGTCCACGGGCAGGGGCGGTGGCCGTGCGGACCGATCCGGCCGGCCCGGATCGGGGCGAACTCCCGGCACCCACCGGGACAGGCGATCGAGGCGATCGGCCCCCACGGCGTCCTGCCGTGATGGGTGACGATGCGCAGTTGGCGGGTGGTGATGAACGGTTGACATCCGCATGGGGGCGCGGTGGGCCGCACTCCGACCCCGATCCACGGGCACAGCCCGGCGACATTGCGGAAATGCGGTGCGATCTGCCCGCCGGTGACCAGAGCGCCGCGCAGGCAATGCAGCGATTCGGGGCACCGGATGATGAGTTCATTCTCGCTCTGGCGGGCGATGGACAGCGCGCGCAGCGGAACCCAGGGCTCGGCGTGCAGAGCGCAGGAGGTGTCATCGGCGGCCATGCCGCGCCTCGGGATGCGCCGCGCGGTATCGAGCTATGACACCGTCGATTTCGTGCTGGGTGTGACTCCGGTATCGGTCACCTCTGTCGAGGTCGCGCAGGCTGCGCGCTACGCGTTCGAGCACATCGATATCGGTGCATTCGGCCGCCCGCGCGAGTCGCACGGGCGCCACTCCCGCCCATCGGCTCGGAATCCGTTGCGGTAGGGCGGGCGTCCCGGCGTCGGGTGGCTCGGTGTGGATCCGCGGCATGGGTACCTCCGATCGTCGTTCGATACGCGCTGGGGCCGCGCTCTTTCGGCGGGGCCCAGTTGAGCGGATCAATCGGCGAATTTCGCTCCGACGGGGACGATCCGATGGAATCGATCCGAAGTCCGAGAGCGTGATCCGGCGGCTCGCCTACGGCCATCCATGAATCCGGCGGATGGCATCCACGGAAAATGGATGCCTGTTATGGATTTCGGCGCGATCCGGTCCGGTCGGGACGGTGGCGCATTCATGAGTTGCCCGCTGATCTCGCGCCCGTCGAGCATCCGTCGTGACATGGACGGCGGTCTGTGGTCGAATCACCTCGAGAGATGTGGCCGTTCGGCCGACCACGATGTTCCATGGTGGAAGTGCCGCACCGGACGGAACAATTCTCATCGGGGCAGCGATATTTCGGATCGATCAGGTGCATTCGTCGCGGGATGACGGCCGCGCGGGTGGAGTAATCCGCCCGGATCGATCCAAGCGAATTCGAGGGCGTGATCCAGGGGAAAGAAGGTTGTCATGGCGGATATCGGATCGACCCTCCCGCGTCGCCAGGTGGGGCGATATCTGCGGGACCTACGGCAGGGCGCCGGGCTCACCATCGCGGAGCTGGCGCGGCGGATCGAACGTGGCGCCACCACCGTGCAGCGGCTGGAAACCGGTACGGCCGACCGGATCAGGCTGTGGGATATCGAGGCGATCTGCCGCGTCTGCGGCGCCGACAGCACCACGATCGACGCCTTGAAGGGTCTGGCGCAGCAGGGCAACAGCAAGAGCTGGTGGCATCAGTACGGTGATCTGATCCCGCTGAATTTCGATGTGTACATGGGGTTGGAGGCGGGAGCGGCGAAGCTGACGTCGTTCGCCGAACTCGTGCCCGGGCTGTTGCAGATACCGGAATATGCGCGAACCGTGACCCGGTTGGCTCATCCGGCCGAATCCGACAGCGAAATTCTCCGTCGTGTCGAGATGCGAATACGACGTCAGGCTCAGATAACCAAGAAGTCGGACCCACTGCCGGTAGACATCGTTCTGGACGAGTCCGCAGTGCACAGGGTCGTGGGGAGCCGTCGCCTAATGGCGGCCCAGCTCCGACACCTGGCGGATGTGGGAACCCGTCCCAATGTGTCGGTCCGTCTTCTGCCTTTTGCCGCTGGTCTTCCGTTGGGCGACCTGACCGGTCCGTTCATCGTCCTGGATTTCGAGGACTCGTCCACGGGCAAACCTGTGGAGCCACCTGTCGTATACGCGGAGGGCTACACCGGGGCGATGTATTTCGATGATCCGGAGCTCGTGGAGCGGTATCGCGACGCGCACGCGGGCCTTCGGCAGGTAGCGTTGGATGCGCAGGACAGCAGGAGGCTGCTTCGCGAGAAGGCAAGGGAGTTCGCAGGGTGAGCACGTATCTATCCGAGGCTCTCTGGTTCAAGAGTAGCTATAGCGGCGGCAGCCAAGAGTGCGTCGAGGTGGCTTTCATCGGGGGCAATGTGATCGGCGTGCGCGACTCCAAAGAACGCGGCGGCCCGGCCCTGTCCTTCACCGCCGCGGCCTGGGACGCCTTCACCGCGAACACCCGTTCCTGTCGGTTCGACCGCCCATAGCCTTCGGGGTCATTCACTGCTACCTGCTCCAGCCCGGTCACCGGCGGAGTACGGATGGAATCGGCTGCGACAACGCTCGAGCAGATGACTGCCGGCCGGAGATGCCAATGGTCTCGATCGTCGGTGCGGCGGCGGTATCGCTCATTTCTCCGGCAGCCGATGAGTTCGAGCCTGCGAGGTCGTCCGTATTGGAAACCGATCCGAATCGGAATGGAGTCGTAGATGGGTGACAGTACAGCGGATACGAGGGCGACTCGGTCGACCGTGTGGGCGAATGGAGTCGAACTCGGCATCGAGACTTTCGGCCGCGACGACGATCCGCTCGTGCTGCTGGCCGGCGGGACCACGATGCTGTCGTGGCCCGACGCGGTGTGTGAGCGGCTCGCGGCCGGTGGCCGCCGGGTGGTCCGCTACGACCTGCGCGACGCGGGAGCGTCGACGACGCTCGACCCGGACGCGCCGGAATACAACCTGCGCGATCTGGCCGCCGACGCAGCGGCCCTCGTCGGCGCACTCGGTGCCGCGAGGGCTCACCTCGGCGGTATCGGAGTCGGCGGGATGGTCGCCCAGGTCGCCGCGCTCGATTATCCGGACGTGTTCTCGGCGCTGACATTGGTGAGCACCAGGCCGGTCGCGCCCGGCCCCGTCGACGAGGACCTGCCCGACCACGACGCCGCGACCATGGCGGCGTTGTTCTCGCGGCCGTTTCCCGACTGGACCGACCGCGACGCTGTCGCGGGCTTCGTCGCCGAGGGCGCCGAACTGCTGGGCAACGACCCGGAACAGGCGCGCGCCACCGCGGCCCGGATCTGGGACCGCACACCGTCGAGCGATCCCTCGGTGCACCAGACGAACCAACTCGGAACCGTGTTCGCCCGGCTCGACTGCGCACCGCGATGGCGTGAGCGCCTGGGCGAACTCGCGGTGCCGACGCTCGTCGTGCACGGCCGCGCGAACCCGTTCTTCCCGGTCGGCAACGGTGAGGCGCTCGCCGCCGCGATCCCCGGCGCGCGGCTACTCGTCCTCGACGATATGGGCACCGTCCTGCGCGATGCCGCCGCCGAGGAGGTGGCCGCCGCGATGCTCTCCTCCGACGAGGCACTCTTCTGAAGAAGATGTCGCCGTGGAGATCAAGAGGCTCACAAGCGGCCCCATCCGCAACTTATGCCATTATCCTGCTAAAATCATGGCATGACGATGTTCCAGGTGAGTGATCTGGCGGGAGCGCGGCGCCGTGAGTTCCTCGATGAGGCGAAGAGTTCGTCGGCATCGTTGCGTGACACCGACGGGTCGGTGCTCGTCATGCTCGCGGCTCAACGGATCGCGGCGCTGAATGAAGCCGCCGCGGTGGTCATGCAGTTGTTCACCGCCGAGGCTGTTCTCGCCCGGACCGATACCCCCACTCCGGTCGAACTCGGAGGACTGGGCTGGTTGGCGGAATTCGATCGCGATGACCGGGCCGAAGCATTGGCCGAGATCCGCAATGCACTGGTGCTGACGGTGAGTTCGGAAGATCCGGCCCCGCTGCGCGAAGCGTTGCATGCGTGGGTGACCACCGCTGCCGTCATGCGCAACCCCGTTCGCCGCGCGATACATGCGAATGCTGCCGAGGAGTCCGATTTCGTCGAGGTGGATTCACCGCGACCGAGCGACGATGTCTGATCGAGATCCCCGTCCCGGCGCGTATCGTCCATTCGTCGCAGCTCGTTCACCGGGCGGCCGGCCCGATATCGCCCCCGTCTACCGAATCCTGGTCCACCGACAGTTCGTCGACGTCTGGAACAGCCTGACCGACCGGGTGGGACTTACTGCCGCTCGGCAGTTCTGGGATCACGTGTCGTCCACCCCTGGCGCGCCCCCGGCCGTCGGATCTTCGACCGTGCTTCGCGGCAAGCATCACGGCCCGAAGTGGGAAGGGTATTCGCGCACGATCCACTATGAGATCAGCGGGGCAGGTCGTATCGACTATCAGTACTGCAATGACACTCGGGAAGGCGATCAGGGAGATCCACACCCCGTGGTAAAAATCCTCACCATCGATCTCGGGAGCCACTGACCACGGCCGATACCGAGTCAGCGTTGGGGCCTCTGCCGGGCCGGCGATACTGTCGTCGGCCCGGACGGCTTCAGGCCGGTTCGCCCACCGGCTCCTCCCTCCACTCCGGCGGGAGATCGAACAGCGGGAACAGCCGATCGGTGTCGAGGAAGAAGTTGAGCCCGGCGATCTCGCCGTCGCGCATCTCCAGGACAGTGATCGACCACGGCACCCACCGCCCCGGTTCGCCGCTGGGCTTGTAGTGGCCGAAGGCGGGGTGGCCGTTGGCACCGGCCAGCGGGACCAGCCGGGAATCGCGGCAGGCCGCGCCCGTGCCGAGCATGAAGTCGGCGACGTTCTGCGGCCCGGAGATCCAGAGATCGAAGGGCGGCATGGAGAGCGCCACATCGGTTTTCAGCAGGGCGGTGAGTGCGTCCATATCGTAGGACTCGAACGCGGTGACGAATTCGTCGACGAGTTTGCGCTGGTCGGAATCGGTCTCGTCGTAGCTGTCGGTATCGGCGGGCTGTACCTTGCTCATGGTGGCGCGGGCGCGTTGCAGGGCGCTGTTCACCGACGCGGTGCTCATGGTGAGCGCCTCGGCCGTTTCGTTGGCGGAGAACCGCAGCACCTCGCGCATGATGAGGATGGCGCGCTGGGTGGCGGGCAGATGCTGGCAGGCGGCGACGAACGCCAGCCGGAGGCTGTCTTTGGCGGAGACGTGTTCGGCGGGGTCGGAGCCGAAGGCGAGCGAGTTGGGGATGGGCTCCACCCAGACGTAGTCCGGTTGCGGCGGCCCGAGTGGCTTATCCGGGGTCGAGGGGCTCGACAGGTCCATCGGGCGGGCCCGGCGTTGCGGGCCGTCGAGCATATCGAGACAGATATTGGTGGTGATCTTGTAGAGCCAGGAGCGCAGGCTCGCCCGGCCCTCGAAGGAATCGTAGGACTTCCAGGCCCGGGTGAACGCGTCCTGGACGGCGTCCTCGGCCTCGAAGGACGACCCCAGCATGCGATAGGCGTAGGCGCAGAGTTCGCGTCTGTGCGCCTCGAAGGATCTCAGGACATCGGCATCGACGGTGCCGGTCTGCTCGCTCATGGGTGCCATGCTGGCACAGCGCACCGACATCTGAACAGGGGATGAAACACGCAGTTCGCGCGGGTGATCACAGGCGTATCAACAAGCTCGGTGGCCACAGTGGGCCGGTTGGCGGCGGGTGCCGGAAATTGTGCGCGGCGCGCCGATTAGTTCCGGTACCGGCCCGCGTCTCTAACTGTGCGGCCGGCGAACACAGACACCCTCCCGAAAGGACCGAACCATGAGCAGCAAGATGATCTTCGTGAATCTGCCCGTTACCGACCTGGGGCGCTCGAAGAATTTCTACGAGGCCCTGGGCTGGAAGGTCAACGACGATTTCACCGACGACAACGCGGCCTGCATCGTCGTCGACGACAACATCTGCCTGATGCTGCTCACCCACGCGCACTTCTCGATGTTCAGCCGCCGGCCCATTGCCGACACGCAGGCGGCCACCGGAGCGGCCTACGCCCTGTCGCTGGGCAGCGCCGAGGAGGTCGACCGGCTGACCGAGGCCGCGGTCGCCGCCGGCGGCAGCGAAGAGGTCAATGCCGATAAACAGGCGCAGGAGGCACAGGTCGGTATGCACGGCCGCACGTTCCTGGACCCCGACGGTCACCAGTGGGAGCCGTTCTACATGGACTACCCGGGCGCGTAACCACGCGGACCCGAATGCCCCGGTCGACGAGGTCGACCGGGGCATTCGGCGTCGGGCCGCATGGTATCCGGTGCCGGGGCGGAGTCCGGCCGGGCAGGCGGCCCCGAGGAGGGTCCTACTTGCCGCTGAAGTTCGGCTTGCGCTTTTCCTTGAACGCTTTCGGGCCCTCTTTGGCGTCCGCGGACTGGAAGACCGCCATGCCGAGCTTGGCGTCGATCTGGAACGCCTCTTCCTCGGGAATGCATTCGCTGTCGCGGATGGTCTGCAGGATCGCCTGCACGGCGAGCGGGCCGTTGGCCGCGATCAGATCGGCCAGTTCGAGAGCCTTGTCGAGCGCTTGGCCGTCGGGCACCACATGGCCGATGAGGCCGATGTCCTTGGCCTCGGCGGCGCTGAGGTGGCGTCCGGTCAGCAGAATATCGGCGGCGACGGTGTAGGGGACCTGACGGACCAGCCGGACCGCGGAGCCGCCCAGCGGGAACAGTCCCCAGCGCGCCTCGGAGACCCCGAACTTCGCGCTTTCGCCCGCGACCCGGATATCGGTGCCCTGCAGGATCTCGGTTCCGCCGGCGATGGCCGCGCCTTCGACCGCGGCGATCAGCGGTTTGGTGAGCCGCCGGCCCTTCAGCAGGGCCTCGATCTTGGACAGATCCCAGCCGCCTCCGGAAAACGAGTCACCGGGGTGCTGCTGGGTCATACCCTTGAGGTCTGCGCCCGCGCAGAACGCCCCGCCCGCGCCGGTGAGGATCGCGACCCGGATCTCCGGATCGCTGTCGACCTGGTCCCAGGCGTCGCGCATGATCGCCATCATCTCCGTGGAGAGCGCGTTGCGCGCCTCCGGGCGATTCATGGTGACGATGAGGACGTGGCCGCGCTTCTCGACGAGGCATTGAGGCATCGTTGTTTCTCCTGTTACTCGGACCTTGCAAGAAACAGTAACACGTTCTATTTTTGACCTTGTGACGTACAACATAGCCGACCTTGTCGAACACACCATCGACCTTGTGCCGGACCGGGTTGCGCTGGCTGACGACCACCGCTCGGTGACCTTCGCCCAACTGGAGGACAGGGCGAACCGGCTTGCGCACTACCTGCTGGAACACGGTGTCCAGCCGGGCGACAAGGTGGGTATCTACTCACGCAACACCCTGGAGGCCGTGGAGTCGATGCTCGCGGTCTTCAAGGCGCGGGCGGTGATGGTCAACGTCAACTTCCGCTACGTCGAGAACGAGTTGCAGTACATCTTCGAAAATTCGGACATGGTGGCGCTCATCCACGAGCGTCGCTACACCGAAAAAGTGGTGAACGTCCGGCCGAAGGTTCCGGCTCTGAAGACGGTGCTGATCGTCGACGACGGCACCGGTGCCGCCACTCCCGCGGACGCGGTGGACTACGAAGCGGCGCTGGCGGAATCGTCGGGTGAACGCGATTTCGGGGATCGCTCCAACGACGACATCTTCATGATCTACACCGGCGGCACCACCGGTATGCCGAAGGGCGTCATGTGGCGCCACGAGGACTGGTGGCGGGTGCTCGGCGGCGGTATCAACTTCATGACCGGCGAATACGTGCAGGACGAATGGCAGCAGGCCAAGAACGGCGCGGCCGGCGGTCAGATGGTGCGCTACCCGATCCCGCCGCTGATCCACGGCGGCTCGCAGACCGCGGTCTTCCACGGTCTGTTCGACGGCGGTAAGACCATCATGATCCCGGAGTTCGACGCCCACACCGTCTGGCAGGCCGTCGATCAGCACGGCATCAACATGATCTTCATAACCGGCGACGCCATGGCCCGCCCGATGCTGGACGCGCTGAAGGCGGGCCACCCCGAAACCGGGGAGTCCTACCAGCACGCGAGCCTGTGGGCGATGGCCAGCAGTGCGGCGCTGTTCTCGCCCGCCCTCAAGGACGAGTACATCGACCTGCTGCCCAATACGGTGATCACCGATTCGATCGGTTCGTCGGAGACCGGTTTCGGCGGTATCTCCATCGCAGCCAAGGGCGCGACGCATACCGGCGGTCCGCGGGTGAAGATCGACGCGTCCACCGCGGTGATCGACGAAGACGGCACGCCGGTCGTCCCCGGTTCCGGACAGACCGGGGTGCTGGCACGTAAGGGTCATATCCCGATCGGGTACTACAACGACCCGGTGAAAACCGCGGCGACGTTCAAGGAGTACAACGGCGTCCGCTACTCCATCCCCGGCGACTGGGCCCGGGTCGAGGAGGACGGCACCGTCACCATGCTCGGCCGCGGGTCGGTCAGCATCAACAGTGGCGGCGAGAAGATCTATCCGGAAGAGGTCGAGGGCGCGCTGAAATGCCACCCCGAGATCTTCGACGCGCTGGTGGTCGGTGTGCCGGACGAGCGCTGGGGCCAGCGGGTGGCGGCCGTGGTGCAGTGCCGCGGCGGTAAACGCCCCACGCTGGAAGAGCTGCGCCCGGTGCTGACGCAGGAGATCTCCTCCTACAAGATGCCGCGCAGCCTGTGGTTCGTCGACGAGATCAAGCGGTCGCCGGCGGGTAAGCCCGACTACAAGTGGGCCAAGGCGCAGACCGAGGAACGCGAGGCCGACGAGCACGGGTCGGCCGGCGGCGCTTCCTAGAACGGCGCTGTCGAGGGCTGCCGCATGGACTGGGCGGCCCTCGACGTGTCTGTGCATCCACGTATGCCGCGACCTTCCGGTTCGGGGGAGCGTCCGCGATCAGGTCGGGCGCGGTGAAATCTGCCGCTCTCGGCCTTCGGGGGAGTGGTACCGCATGGTACCGTTCGGTATGGCCGGTTTGAATGTCCGATTTACCGATGAGGAGCTGGAGGCTTTGCGGCAGCGAGCCGAACGGGAGGGGCGAAGCATGCAGCAGTTCGCGCACGATGCGGTGATAACCGCGATCAACGAGCATTCACGGTTGTTCAACGAAGCCGCCGATCATGTTCTGGCTGTCAGTGCGGAGCTCAACCGGAGGCTTGCCTGATGAAGTACCTGACGCTTATCGAGTTGATGAATCTCGCGGAGCGTTTGGGTACCCCGGAAGTGCGAGACTACGGGCTGCTGGAGTCGGCGCTGGCCCGTCCACGAGCGAGCGTTTTCGGACAGGATGCCTATCCGGACATATGGCAGAAAGCGGCCGCGCTGATGGAGTCGATCGCGCGCAATCACGCGATGATCGACGGGAACAAACGGCTTGCCTGGTATGCCACCTGGGTATTTCTGCAGATGAATGGCCATTCGCTGGCCGCGGGTTTCGACGTGGACGCTGCCGAGGAGTTCGTATTGGCGGCGGCGCAAGGCCAACTCGATCTGGCGAAGATCGCGGAGCAGTTGACGACATTCGAAGGGTAGTCATGGCGAGAAGGCCGCGCCGGCTCCTCCGCGGGGCGACCGCAACGTCGGAACGTTCACACAATCGGGAAGTAGCCCTCGAGGCGCTGTTCTTCCCAGGTTCTAGAATCCGGCCGTGACGGATACATTTACTTTTCCCACACTGCCGCGTGACCTCCCGGCCGGGCGTGTGATCCGGGTGGAGGACGCGCAGGGGCCGGCGGGCGGACGTGAGGTGCTCTGGGTGTCCGAGCACCCGTGTACCGGGGCCGGTGAGCTCTGGTCCCGACTCTACGAGCAGCGAACCGCTACCGGGTTGTACCCGCTGCTGCTGGACTACTTGGAACCCGATCCGGGACCGGACGCGGACGGCGAAGCCCGGCCCTGGCACAGCGCCGAACTCGCCGAATTCCGTTACGCGTCGGTGGGCATGATCGATGCGCTCGATCCGGCCGAGGTCTTGCGGGGGATGTGGCCGATGGCCGACGACGATGAGATTCCCGGTTCCGACGCTCCCCACGACTGGCCGGGTCTTGCCGACTCGGGAACCGCTGGAACCGACCCGGGCGCCGCGGCAGGGGAGCTGGCATACCGACTGGACGGTGACGAACCGCGGCTGATCGGGCTGGTCCCGGCCGGGTCCGGAGCGGACGCGCTGACCGTATGCGGCTGGGAAGGGCCGTTGAACCACACGAACTTCACCGAAGAGATCTCGGTCGTCGTCCGCTCGTGGGAACAGCGATTCGGCGTACGTGTCGTGATGGTCGGCTTCGATACGCTGCACCTCTCGGTGGCGTCGCCGCCGGCGAGCGATGAGCACGCCCGACAGGTAGCCGCGGAGCATATGGCCTTTTGCCCGGACAACTTCGACTCCGGCACATTCGATGCCTACGCGAAGAGTTTGATCGGGCTCGGTACCTGGAATTTTTGGTGGGACTGAAGCAGCTCGTCCGTTTTTCTTGGCGCGGAGTGGCACCGCGCGCTCCTGTCCGCGTCATGCGCGGGATTGCGCGCGGTGCCACCGCGGTCATGTGGGTGATATCAGGCGGATTCGGGGACGAACTGCGCCAGGGGGAGCAGGTGGTCGGTCGCCCCGCCGAGGGTGAACTCGTTGCGGGTAGCGGCGGTGAAGTAGTTGTGCACGATATGGTCGCGGTCGATACCGACGCCGCCGTGCACGTGGACCAGGGTGTGGGCGACCTGGTGGCCGGCCTCGGCGGCCCAGAACTTCGCCGTATGCACGGCGCCGGTCGCGTCCATATCTTCCGCGAGCTGCCACGCCGCCTGGGTGACGGTCAGTCGAAGGCCCTGGACGGCGATATAGCTGTCGGCGAGGCGCTGGGCCACGGCCTGGAAGCTGCCGACCGCGCGACCGAACTGTTCGCGTTCCCGGCCGTAACCGGCGACCAGCTCCAGGGAGCGTTCGAGAGTGCCGAGCTGCGTCGCGGCCAGGCCGAGCCAGGCGCGGTCGAGCAACCAGCCCAGGATCCGGGCGCCGTCGTCGACGGTGCCCAGCAGTTCGGCCGGGGCGTCGGCGAATTCGACCAGCGATTCGGCGCCGCGGTCGGTCACCTGCTGGGCGGTCACAGTGACGGATTCGGCCGAGGGGTCCACCAGGAAGACCGCCGCGACTCCGGACACCGAGGCGGGCACCAGGATTCGTGCCGCCCGATCGGCGACCGGGACGGTGGTCTTGGTGCCGGTCACCCGCCAGCCGCCGCCGGTCTCGGTGGCGGTGGTGGTGGGGCGGGCGGGTTCCCAGTTGCGTTCCTCGGCCAGTGCGACCGTCAGGATCGAGGTTCCCGCGGCGGCGTCGGCGCCGAGTTCGCGCTGCTCGGCGGATCCGAACTCGGCCAGCGAGCCCGCGCCCAGGACGACCGACCAGAGGTAGGGGACCGATGCGACGGCTTTGCCGAGTTCGCGCAGGATCGCGGTCTGTTCGAGCGAGCCGAAGCCGCTGCCGCCCACACTCTCGGGTAGCGCGGCCGACAGCACACCGGTCTCGGCGAGCGATTTCCACAGCGTGTCGTCGAATTTGGCGGTACCGCCGTCCAATTCGCGCAGGCGATCGGCGGTGACCAGTTTGTCGCAGACCTCGCCGGTGAGGCGGGCCAGATCCGACTGGGCTTCGGTGGGGGTGAAATCCATGGTGAGTACCTCGTGGAGTCGGGCGTCGGAGTCAGCGGCCGGAGGCGGGCTGCTTCAGGGCGGTCATGGCGATGATGTCGCGCTGCACCTCGTTGGTGCCGCCGCCGAAGGTGAGGATCAGGGCGGCACGGTGCATCCGCTCGAGCCGGCCGCGCAGTACCGAGCCGGGGGAGTCCTGGCGCAGCGAGGCCTGGGGTCCGAGGACCTCCATCAGCAGGCGATAGGCCTCGGTGGACAGTTCGGTGCCGTAGACCTTGCAGGCCGAGGCGTCCCACGGGCGCGGGGCGGCGTCGCCGCCGGCGTCGACCCGGCTGGCGATCTCCCAGTTCATCAACTTCAGGTATTCGACCTTGGCGTGCACGCGGGCCAGGTTCAGCTGGACCCATTCACGATCGAAGACGCGGGAGCCGTCGGCCGCCTTGGTCTCCTTGGCCCAGGCCGTGGTCTGCGCCAGCGCTAGTTGCAGCGCGGCGGCCGAGGTCAGCGCGACCCGCTCGTGGTTGAGCTGGTTGGTGACCAGCGGCCAGCCGCCGTTCTCCGGGCCCACCAGGGAGGTCACCGGAACACGGACGTCCTGGTAGTAGGTGGCGCTGGTATCCGGCCCGGCCATGGTGTGGACGGGGGTCCAGGAGAAGCCTTCGGCGGTGGTGGGCACGATGAGCATGCTGATGCCCTTGTGCTTCTTCGCGCTGGGGTCGGTGCGCACGGCCAGCCAGATGTAATCGGCGTAGGCGATGAGGCTGGTCCACATCTTCTGGCCGTTGATCACATAGTCGTCGCCGTCGCGGACGGCGGTGGTGCGCAGGCTCGCGAGGTCGGTGCCGGCGCCTGGTTCGGAGTAGCCGATGGCGAAGTGCAGCTCACCGGCGGCGATCTTGGGCAGGAAGAATTTCTTCTGCTCCTCGCTGCCGTAGTGCATGATCGTCGGCGCCACCGAGTTGACGGTCAGGAACGGTACCGGGGCGCCGGCGATGGCGGCCTCGTCGGTGAAGATCAGCTGATCCAGCATGGGCCGGTTCTGGCCGCCGAACTCCTCGGGCCAGCCCAGCGCCAGCCAGCCGTCGCGACCCATCTCTGCCACGACCTCGCGATATACGTTGCCCTCGCCGTACTCGCCGGTCTGGGAACTGAGCGCCGCCCGGCGCTCGGGGGTGATCAGCCGCGCGAAATATTCGCGCAACTCGGCGCGTAGCTGTGCATGTTCCGGGGTATACGCGATGCGCATAGCGGTACCTCGAGCCTTCGTTCTTCGGGTGTGAGATGGGGCCTGGACGTGCGATCGCGCCGCGCTCACCCGCCGGGAGCGCGGAATGGATCACCGATACCTTGCTCCGATCATTGCATATGCACTGAAACATGTTCCAGTATTGAAGGGTAATCAGCCCATGTAGCCAGTCCCGCCGGTGGTCGCTTGTTAGGCTTGCGTCATTGGGCGGGAAAAGGAGTTCCGATGAAGGTCAGTGTTGACTTCGACCAGTGTGAAGCGAACGGAATCTGCGCGGGAATCGCTCCCGACGTGTTCGAACTCGATGATGAGGATATGTTGCACGTCGCCGAGGGCGAGGTCGCGCCCGATCAGGAGTCGCAGGTTGCCGAGGCAGTCGCGCAATGCCCGAAAGCGGCATTGAAGTTGCTGTGAATCTGCTCTTGCCGTGAATAAGAACACGTTCTAGAGTCGGCCCGGTGAGCGATACAGATAACAGCCTTGCCGGGCGAGTTGCGATCGTGACCGGAGCGGGTGCGGGCCTCGGCAAGGCCGAAGCGCTCGCGCTGGCCTCCGCCGGTGCCTCGGTGGTGATCAACGATCTCGCCGAGTCCGACGCCGTGTCCGAGACGCTGGAGCAGATCCGCGCTCTCGGCGCGAAGGCGGAATTCGTCGCCGGCAGCGTCGCCGAGCGGTCCACCGCGGACGCGCTGGTCACCACCGCCACCGAAGCGTTCGGCAGCCTGGACATCGTGGTCAACAACGCGGGGATCACCCGCGACAAGATGCTGTTCAATCTGTCCGACGAGGACTGGGACGCGGTCCTCGCGGTACATCTGCGCGGACATTTCCTGCTGACGCGCAATGCCGGTTCCTATTGGCGGGCCAAATCCAAGGAAACCGGCGCGCCGGTCTACGGACGGATTGTCAACACCTCTTCCGAAGCCGGTCTGCTGGGACCGGAGGGGCAGGCCAACTATGCCGCCGCGAAAGCCGGCATCACGGCGCTGACGCTGTCGGCCTCCCGGGCGCTGAACCGCTTCGGGGTCCGCGCGAACGCCATCTGCCCGCGGGCGCGGACCGCGATGACCGAGCAGGTCTTCAGCGCGGCCCCCGAGGGCGAGGTGGATCCGCTCTCGCCCGATCATGTGGCGCGCCTGGTCGCCTACCTGGCCTCTCCGGCCGCCGAACGGGTGAACGGACAGGTCTTCGTGGTCTACGGGTCGATGGTCGCGCTGATGGCCGCGCCGGAGGTCGAGCAGCGTTTCGATGCTGCGGGTTCGCAATGGTCTGATGACGATCTGGCCACCACGCTGAGCGGCTACTTCGCCGGACGCGACGAAGGTCGTACCTTCTCTGCGACGGCACTGCACGAGTTGGGTTGATCGGGTCCGGTCGGGCGGGAGCCGGGATATTGTCCCGGGACTCGCCCCCCGTGAGTTGAACAACCGTCCAGTCATTGGTAAACAAGTGGTCGGAACTGTGCCCGGCCTCACACAATGATGCCCAAGACGTATGAATCTTGTTTCAGTCTCGCTGTCTGGGATTGCGACAAGTTTCCAGTTCACAAGCCTCAAAATGGCCCCACATAGGAAATGAACGTGTTCTACTTAGCGGGGCATTGCGCCGGGTGCGCCCCGGTCTGCCGCCAGCGGGACCAGCAGTTAGGCAAGGAGGATCCATAGTGAACGAGGTCCTTGCCGTCCCATTGCGGGCCGTCGGCGGATTCTTCGAACTCGCCGCCTCGGTGGCCCGGGCCAGTCTGCGCCGGCCCTTCCAGATGCGCGAGTTCATCGATCAGTCCTGGTTCGTCGCGCGAGTGTCCATCATCCCGACACTTCTGGTGGCGATACCTTTCACCGTGCTGGTGAGCTTCACCCTGAACATTCTGCTGCGCGAGATCGGCGCCGCCGACCTCAGCGGCGCGGGCGCCGCCTTCGGCGCGGTGACCCAGGTGGGTCCCATCGTCACCGTGCTCATCGTGGCCGGCGCCGGAGCCACCGCCATCTGCGCGGACCTCGGCGCCCGCACGATCCGGGAAGAAATCGACGCCATGAAGGTGCTCGGTATCGACCCCATCCACCGGCTGGTCGTGCCGCGAGTGCTGGCCTCGATGTTCGTCGCGCTGTTGCTGAACAGCCTGGTGTGCACCATCGGCATCGTCGGTGGATTCCTGTTCTCGGTGTACCTGCAGGACGTGAACCCGGGTGCGTTCGTCAACGGCATCACGCTGCTGACCCATCTGCCCGAATTGCTCATCTCCGCGGTCAAGGCCGGCCTGTTCGGTCTCATCGCCGGGCTGGTCGCCTGTTATCTGGGTTTGAACGTCAAAGGTGGTCCCAAAAGTGTCGGTGACGCGGTGAACCAGACAGTGGTTTTCGCCTTCATGGCGCTGTTCGTGGTGAATGTCGTGGTCACCGCCGTCGGCCTCAAATTCGCGGTGCGGTGATATGTCGGCCTCGGTGATCCTGCAATCCCGCTTCCCCAAAGTCACCCGTCGTTTCCGCCGGTGGTCGAACGCCCTCGACAACCTCGGCAAACAGGCCGTCTTCTACGGCAAGGCGCTCGGCTCCATGCCCCGTGCGATCGTGCACTACCGCACCGAGACGATCCGGCTCATCGCCGAGATCAGCATGGGTACCGGTGCGCTCGCGGTGATCGGCGGAACCGTGGTGATCGTCGGGTTTCTGACGCTGTTCTCCGGCGGCACCATCGCCGTGCAGGGCTACAGTTCGCTCGGCAATATCGGTGTCGAGGCGTTGACCGGCTTCTTCGCCGCGTTCCTCAATGTCCGCATCGCGGCGCCGGTGATCTCCGGGATCGGTTTGGCCGCCACCATCGGGGCGGGGTCGACCGCTCAGCTGGGCGCCATGCGGGTGGCCGAGGAGATCGACGCCCTGGAAGTCATGGCCATCCGGCCCATTCCCTATCTCGTCGGCACCCGGGTGCTCGCCGGCATGATCGCGATCGTGCCGCTGTACGCCCTGGCGGTGATCGCCTCCTTCGTCGCCAGCCGTTTCGCGACGGTGGTGATCTACGGGCAGTCCGCCGGTGTCTACGACCACTACTTCTCCACATTCCTTATTCCGAGCGACATTCTGTGGTCGTTCGCGCAGGCCATATTCATGGCATTGGCGGTGATGATGATCCATACGTATTACGGCTACACCGCGGCCGGCGGCCCGGTCGGGGTCGGCGTGGCCGTGGGTAACGCGGTGCGCAGCTCGCTGGTCGCGGTGGTCACCGTGACCCTGCTGATCTCGCTGGCCGTCTACGGCACCTCCGGCAACTTCAACCTTTCCGGATAGGCGCCATGACCGACATGATCAGAGGTACGCGCGCCGGGGTGCCGGCCGGGACCGCGGGTGGGTCGTCCCGCGGTACCGGAGAGCCCCTGGCGCCGCCGCGTCCGGTGAGCCGCTGGGTCGCGTTCCAGCGGGCCGCCGGATTCAAACTCGCCGGCACCGCGATGGTGCTGGGTGTGGTGGCCGCCGTGACGGTCTCGCTGACCTTCTTCTTCGGCGGGTTCACGCCCACCGTGACCGTGACGGTCAGCGCTCCGCGTAGCGGCCTGGTGCTCGACCCCGACGCCAAGGTCAAGGTGCGCGGAGTCCAGATCGGGCGGGTCGCCGGATTGGATCGCACCGACGAGGGCACCGATCTGCGGCTGGCGCTGGACCCCGACAAACTCGATCTCGTGCCGGCCAATATCACCGTCGATATCCGCTCGACGACGGTATTCGGTGCCAAGTACATCAACTTCGTGCTCCCCCCGGAACCCGAGAAACAGTCACTGCAGCCGGGTGCGCGGCTGACCGCCGACCGGGTGACCGTGGAATTCAACACCATGTTCCAGCACCTCACCGATGTGCTGGCCCAGGTGGAGCCGGAGAAGTTGAACGCCACCCTCACGGCGCTGGGCACCGCCCTGCAGGGGCGCGGCGAAACCCTGGGGCAGCTGCTGGTCAACAGCGACGCGCTGCTGCGGGAGATCAACCCGTCCATGCCCACACTGCAACGCGATCTGAGCACCACCGCCACGGTGACCAACCTGTACGCCGATGTCTCCGGCGATCTGCTGCGCACCGTCGACGGCGCGGCCGTCAGCAGCCGGACCGTCGCCGAGTCCGAATCCGATATCGATTCGCTGCTGGCCGACCTGACCGGTCTCGCCGACACCACCGGCGCGACCCTGCGGGACAACGAAGCCCAGATCGGTACCGCGCTGGATCTGCTCCGGCCCACTAGCGAACTGCTCAACAGCTACAAGGACGCGCTGTTCTGCCTGGTCAGCGGCTCCGCCAAGGCGTTGCCTGCCGGTGAGGCGGTATTCGGCGGCGGACAGGAGGGCGTGGCCCTGAACACCGGTTTCATGTACGCGACCCCGCCCTACACCTATCCGAACGACTTGCCGAAGGTGAATGCCACCGGCGGCCCGCGGTGCGGTGGCATCCTCGATCGCGTACCCGACAGTCATTCGAGCTATGTGGTCACCGATACCTCCGAAGGACATCCGTACACCCCGTCTACCAAGCTGAACCTGAACGCGCCCAAGGTCTTCCAGGTGCTGTTCGCCGGACTCCCGGGGGTGGGACAGCCATGAAAAACACCGCAACCACCGTCAAACTCGCGATCTTCACACTGGTGATGAGCCTGGTATTCGCCGGGCTGGTCGTTGTGTTCTCGCAGGTGCGGTTCTCCAGCGAGACCGGCTACAACGCGGTCTTCACCACGGCTTCGGGCATGCTGCCCGGCGATAAGGTGCGGATCGCGGGCGTACCGGTCGGCTCGGTGTCGGCTGTGCAGGTCGACGACGAGTATCACGCCCACGTCGAATTCGACGTCGATACGAAATACAAGCTGCTCACCAGCACCCGGGCGACGATCCGGTACGAGAACCTGGTCGGTGACCGCTATCTGGAACTCATGGAGGGGCCCGGCGAGGCCACCACCATGGGCAAGGGCGGCACCATCGGCCTGGACCGGACCGCGCCCGCGCTCGATCTGGATATGCTGCTCGGCGGTTTCAAACCGCTGCTGCGCGGTCTGGACCCCGCCCAGGTCAACGATCTGACCAACGCGCTGCTGCAGATCTTCCAGGGTCAGGGCGGCACGCTGGTCGAACTGCTCAACAGCGGTGGGTCGTTCACCAAAACCCTGGCCGACCGCGACGCGCTCATCGGCAGCGTGATCGACAATCTGAACGCGGTACTGAAAACCATCGACGATCGCGGCGACCAGTTCGCCACCACCATCGACGAACTGCACCGGCTGGTGAGCGGCCTGGCCGCCGACCGCGACCCGATCGGCGACGCGCTGCCGCGGATCGCCGACGCCACCAAGGCGACCACCGATCTGCTCGCCCAGGCGCGACCGGACCTGGCCGCCACCATCGCCCAGACCGGCCGGTTGGCCACCAATCTCGACAACGGCCAGGACACCGTGCAGTGGGTGCTGGACAAGCTGCCGGAGACCTACCGCAAGCTGATCCGCATCGGTTCCTACGGTTCGTTCCTGCAGCTGTACGTCTGCCGGACCAACTTCCTGATCGACGGTCCGGACGGGAAACCGCTGCTACTCGAACTGCCCGGTGAGCAGACGACCGGAAGGTGTGCCAGCGAATGAAAGAGCAATCGCGCGCCGTGACCATCGGTGTTGTCGGGCTGGTGCTGGCCGCGGCCGTGGCCTTGTCGGCGCTGCAGTTCGAACGGCTGCCGTTCATTCGCGGCGGCGCCTTCTTCACCGCGTACTTCGCCGATGCGGGCGGGCTGGTGACCGGCGACGATGTCGAGGTCGCGGGTGTGCGTTCGGGCAAGGTCGAGGACGTGAAGCTGGACGGCGCGCAGGTGCTCGTCCGCTTCAGTCTCACCGAATCCATCGTGCTCGGCGACAAGACCGCCGCCGCCATCAAGACCAACACCGTGCTCGGCCGTAAATCGCTGTCCGTGAGCCCGGCCGGTGACGGGAACCTGACCGTCTCCGACACCATCCCGCTCGACCGCACCACCTCGCCGTACTCGCTGAACGAGGCGCTCGGCGATCTGGCCGGAACGGTCCAGGACCTGGACCTGCAGAAGGTCGACCAGACGCTGGACGCGCTGTCGGCCGCCTTCGCCGAAACCCCCGCGCCGCTGCGTTCGGCCCTCGACGGTGTGACCGCGCTGTCGCGCACCATCAATGCCCGCGATCAGGCGCTCCAGGATCTGCTGACCCGCGCCCAGAGCGTCACCAAAATCCTGGCCGACCGCGCCGACGCCATCAACGGGCTGCTGGTGGACGGCAACCAGCTGCTGGGCGAACTGGACCGGCGGCGCACCGCGATCAGCCAGATGATCGTGTACGTCAACGCGCTCGCGCAGCAGCTGTCGGGCCTGGTGCACGATAACGAGGCGCAACTGCAACCGGCGCTGGACAAACTCAATTCGGTACTCGATCTGCTGCAGCGGAACCGGGACAACCTCACCGGCGCGCTCGACGGCCTCGGCCCCTTCGCCGCGGCGCTGGGCGAACAGGTCGGCAGCGGGCCCTACTTCAACGCCTACGTCGTCAACGCCAGCAGTGAGACCCTGCATCCGCTGGTCGACGCGCTGGTCTGGCCGCAGCACCTGCCGGAATCGCTGCGTGCCTACATGTTCGAGCCCGGTCCCAAGATCGGCCCGTCCGCTGAGGAGCCGCCGCGATGATGCGATACCTCCGCCACCGCTCCGGCCTCCGCGGAACGCGTGAACTCTTTCCGAGGAGCCACCCATGACCAGTGTGAAGGACAAGGTCCGGGCGGTTCCCGGTAAGTGGGTGGCGATCGTCGCCGGTGTCCTGGTGGTGGCGCTCGTCGCCTTCGGCGGATACACGGCGTTCCAGCGGATCAGCAAGAACGAGATCACCGCCTACTTCACCTCCACCAGCGGCCTCTACGCGGGCGACGATGTGCGGGTGCTCGGCGTGCCCATCGGCAAGATCGACAGCATCGAACCGGGCAAGGACCAGGTCGAGGTGACGATGTCGGTCGACGGCGGGGTCGACCTGCCCGCCGACGCGCGGGCGGTCATCATCGCCCCCTCGCTGGTCTCGGCCCGCTTCATCCAGATCGCGCCCGCCTACACCGGCGGTGACACCCTCGGCGACGGCGCCCAGATCCCACTCGAGCGCACCGCGGTGCCGGTGGAATGGGACGACATCAAAACCGAGCTGAACAAACTGTCCACCGCGCTCGGCCCGGTCGGTGACGATCCGCAGGGGTCGTTCGGCCGGTTCGTCGATACCGCCGCCGACAACCTCGACGGCAACGGCGATGCCTTCCGCAGCACCCTGCACGAACTCTCCGCCACCCTGACCACGCTGTCCGACGGCCGCACCGATCTTTTCGGCACCATCCGCAATCTGCAGAAGTTCGTGGATGTGCTGTCCAAGAGCAACGATCAGATCGTGGAGTTCGGCGGTCGGCTGGCCTCGGTGTCGTCGGTGCTGGCCGGGGTATCGCAGGATCTGGGCGCCGGGCTGGACAATCTGGACCTCGCGCTCGGCGATGTGAAACGGTTCCTGGACAGCAGCGGTGGCGAGCTCACCGAAGGTGTGCAGCGACTGGCCGATGTCACCCAGATCCTGGTCGACAAACGACCGGAACTCGAGCAGGCCATGCATTCCGGCCCGACCGCGCTGGTGAACTTCTACCAGATCTACAAACCCGCCCAGGGCACACTGACCGGCGCGATCTCGCTGAACAACTTCGCCGACCCGGTGAGCTTCCTGTGCGGTTCGGTGCGCGCGCTGGAACAGAACGAATCCGATACCAGCGCCGACCTCTGCGCCGAATACCTCGCCCCGGTGCTCAGTTCGCTGGCGATGAACTACCTGCCGATCATGACCAACCCGGCGACCGGTGTGACCGCGTTCCCGAACCAGCTGGAATACACCGACCCGTCGCTGGCCGGCCGGGTGGATCCGCAGAAGGTGGGCCCGCCGGCCGCGCCCGAACCGGCGCCGGTCACGGTTCCGGCCGGGATCGCCGGTTTGGCGATCCCCGGTCTGCCACAGATTCCCGGCCTGCCCGGAGGAGGACGATGATGCGCGCGCTGAAGCTGCCGGCGGCCCGGCGGCGGGTCGCGGCGGCGGTCGTCGGGCTGGCGCTGGCGCTGCCGGTCACGGGATGCCAGTACGACGGATTGAACTCGCTGCCGATGCCGGGTACCGAGGGCATCGGCGAGGGCTCCTACGAGGTCAAGATCCAGATGCCGAATGTCACCACCCTGACCCGGAATTCGCCGGTGCGGGTCGACGATGTGGCGGTCGGCGCGGTGACCGATATCGAGGTCGAGGACTGGCACGCGCTGGTCACGGTCTCGCTGAATCCGGGAGTGGTGTTGCCCGCCAACGCCACCGCCAAAATCGGCCAGACCAGCCTGCTCGGCAGTAATCACGTCGAACTCGCCCCACCCACGGATACTGCGCCCGAGGGTCGCCTGGTGGCCGGGGACGTGATCCCGCTGAACCGGGCCGGGGTCTATCCGACCACCGAACAGGTGCTGTCCTCGCTTTCGGTCGTACTCAACGGCGGTGGTATCTCGCAGTTGGAGAACATCACCCGCGAACTCAACTCGGCGCTGGTCGGGAACGAGGAAGAGGTCCGCGACCTCATCCCGCAGATGAACGATCTGATCTCCAACCTCAACGCCCAGCGCGACGACATCATCAACGCGATGAGCGGTCTGGACCGGCTCAGCGGGCAATTCGTCGAGCAGACCGATGTGGTGGAGCGAGCCATCGAGGACATCCACCCCGCCCTGACGGTGCTCGCCGACCGGCGGCAGAACATCACCACCACCATCACCAAACTGGGCGAACTCAGTGATGTGGTGAACCGGCTGATCGCCACCAGCGGAGACAATCTGAAGGCGAATCTCGCCAATCTGGCCCCGGTGCTGCAGACCCTGGCCGACACCGGAACCGACCTCACCGAATCGCTGAAGATCATCGCATCGTTCCCGTTCCCGCTGAAGAACCTCGACAACGCGATCAAGGGCGACTACCTGAACCTGTTCATGACCGTCGATATGACCGGAAAGCGGCTGGACTCCAACTTCCTCACCGGAACCGGGCTCGGCGGAATGTTCGGCGGTGTCGAGGTCGCTCTCGGCCAGGTCGCCGGACCCGCGGGAGAACAGGGCAATCCGCTGGCCACCCCGCTGGCCCCGCCGCCCGGAACTCCCAGCGACCAGCCGCAACCGACCATTCCCGGGCTGCCACCGATCCCCGGCCTGCCCTCTATCCCCGGGCTGACGGTGCCGCTGCCCGGGCAGCAGCCGCAAGGGGGCGTGGGCCCGTGAAACTCACCCGATTCGTCCGGATCCAGCTGACGATCTTCGCGATCCTCACGGTGGTCGGACTGACCATCATGGGCGGAACCTATGTAGGTGTGCCCGCGCTGCTAGGTATCGGCCGCTACGAGGTCACCGTGGAACTGGCCGCCACCGGCGGGCTCTACCAGAACGGCAACGTCGCCTTCCGCGGCACGAATGTCGGTGTGGTGCGCGAGGTCCGGCTCACACCCGACGGGGTCGAGGCGAAGCTGTCGGTCGACAGCGACTACAAGATCCCCGCCGATTCCTCCGCGCTGGTACGCAGTGTGTCGGCGATCGGCGAACAGTACGTGGACCTGGTGCCCCCGGAGAACCCGGGCGACGGGAACCTGTACGACGGCAGCGTGATTCCGGTGGACCGCACCGAACTGCCCCAGGATGTGGGCGCCCTGCTGGATCAGGCCGACCGGTTGCTGGCCAGTATCGCCGACACCCGGCTGCGGCAGGTCATCGACGAGGCGTTCCGGGCGTTCAACGGGGCCGGCCCGGATCTGCAGCGGTTCATCGACTCCGCCGCCCTGCTCGTGCAGGAGGCCAACGACAATGTCGGCCCGACCAAACAGCTGATCGAGCAGATCGGCCCGCTGCTGGACACCCAGGTGAACTCCGATGCCGCGATCCGTTCGTGGACCCGCGACCTCGCGACGGTCACCGACACCCTGCGGGCCCACGACCCGGCGTTGCGCAATATCCTCGCCAACGGTCCCGCGGCCCTGCAGACGGTGAACCAGCAGTTCGCCGACCTGCGCCCCACCCTGCCGCTGCTGCTCAACAATCTGGTGAGCCTCGGGCAGGTCGGAGTCACCTACCATGCCGGTCTGGAACAGATCCTGGTCGTCTATCCGCCGCTGATCGCGGCCCTGCTGACCGCGGTGCGCGGGCCCATGGAATACGGCGCGATGGTCGACTTCATGACCACGCTCAACGACCCGCCGCCGTGCACCACCGGCTTCCTGCCGCCCGATCAGCGCCGCAGCCCGAGTGAGACCGACACCGTTCCCACGCCCGAAGGCCTGTACTGCAAGGTCCCGCAGGATGACAAGACCGCTGTACGCGGTATCCGCAACACTCCGTGCATGGAATACCCCGGCCGTCGCGCCCCGTCCCCGGAGCTGTGCCGCACGGGATACGTTCCGCTGGGCACGAATCCGCCGTTCGGCCCCCCGCAGCCGGTGGCCCCGACCGAGCCGCCGGCGCCCGGAGTGGCCCCGGCCGCCGCGCCCGACACGGGCCCCGGGGTTGCGGGAGTACCCGCGGCACCTGCTAGTTTCTCGGGCGCAAGCACCCCCGCCGCCGCTCTCTCGTACGATCCGGCCACCGGGGTCTATACCGGAACCGACGGGCGTAGCTACCGTCAGGGCGATATCTCGCCCGGCGGATCGGGCACCGTACCCGCGGATTGGCAGGCAATGTTCGAGGAGCAGCAACGATGAGCGAAACCAAGGACCCGCGCCGTACCCGCAGGAAGTCCAGCCGGACGGCGGGTCCGCCGGTCGAGGGCGCCCCTGTCGCCGCGACCGAGAAGGCCGGCAGCTCCGAGGCCGCCGCCGAGGCATCGGCGAGCGCCGCGTCGGCCGACCGGGCCGAAACTCCTACCGAAAAGGTCGAAACGGACACGGTGGGTGCCGCGGCCGGGAAGGCCGAAGCCGATAAGGCGGAGTTCGCGGCCGAGCCAGCCGGGGAGGACACCGCGAAACTCGACGCGCCGACGGAACGGGTCGCGGTGGCCGTCGGCGGCGACAAGGCCGCCGAGCCCACCGTCGCGCTGGACAAGCCCGCCGGGAAAGCGACCACCGAGACTCCCGGCGCCGTGGAGGCCGAGAGCGAATCGGGTGATACCGACACGGCGAAGTCCGGCCGGCCGTGGAAGCGGATCGTGGCGCTCGCCGCCGCGGCCGTACTGGTGATCGGCCTGGTCGGTGCGGCCGTCGTCTCGACGATCGCCGTCCAGTCCACCCAGCAGCGCGATGAGCGGCGGGCCGAATATGTCGCGACGGCGCGCCAGACCATCCTCAACCTGACCACCATCCGCGCCGATACCGCGAAAGAGGATATCGACCGGATCCTCACCATGGCCTCCGGCGAATTCAAGACCGAATTCGACGGCCGGGTGGATCCGTTCACCGAAATCGTCAAACAGGCCAAGGTCGTATCCACCGGCGAAGTGGTCGAATCCGCGGTGGAACGCGACGACGAGAATTCCGCGGTGGTCCTGATCGCGGCCAAACAGACACTCACCAATGCGGGAGCACAGGACCAGCAGCAGCGGTTCTACCGCTTCCGGGTGACCGTGTCACGCGCCGACGACGGCTCCCTGACCGCCTCCGACGTGAAGTTCGTGGCGTGACCGGGTCAGGCCCGGAGGAGGTAGCGGAGCGTAACCCCGGAGGGTTCCCGGTCGCGCCGGATGCACACAGCGTGACCGGGTCGGACCCGGAGGCGGCAGCGGAAAGGACCGGTATGAAACTGCGTAACAAGATCCTGCTCGGAATCACCGCGGTGGTGGTGGTCGCGGCCGCGGTGGTGGCCGGGATCGGCGGTTACCGCTACTGGGACTACCGCCAGTCGGAACAGTCCCGCACCGATGCCGTCGCCGCCGCCTCGAGCACGGTGTCGGCGATATTCAGCTACGAACACCAGACGGTGGAGCAGGAACTCCCCAAGGCCGCCGACAACCTGACCCCCGACTTCCGCGCCGATTACCTCGAGCTCATCGACAAGGCGATCGTGCCGGGCGCCAAGGAGAAGGAACTGACCGTCAAGGCCACCACCCAGGCCGGTGGCGTGGTCACCGCGGACCGCGCGCACGCCACGGTGCTGCTGTTCCTGAACCAGGTGACCACCAGCAAGGAAAGCCCGCAGGGCGCCACCACCGGCAGCCGGGTGCGGGTCACGCTGGACAAGGACGACGACCAGTGGCTGGTTGGGTCGGTAACCCCGATCTGATCGAGAGACCTCGACAGCCCCTGTCACCAGGTATGGCAGGCAGGGGTCGCACGTTTCTTGCGCGGCTATGTCGACATCAAGATTCGATGAGACCGAGATTCACCAACACCACGCCCGCCGTACGTTCGTCCGGTGGTGACACGTCGTCAGCGTGATCGAACATTGCCCGCACCCGTTCTGGAAGCCTCCCCGCAGGACGCTCGCTCATTTCCCGCAGTTCCCTGCGTAGTGAACGTTCGGCCGGATCGAGTGGTGGTCTACGTCGCATGATGGTCCGATCGATAGGCCTGAGGTCGTCCTCGTCGGCGTCTCGAGTACCGACGCTTCGGTTCGGTGCTGCCGGTAGGTAGTCCCCAATCGGTAGCCCTGTAGTCGGCGGAGGAGTTTCCGGGAGCCCTACATCGGCTTCCAGCTCCTCTAGTGCCTCGCGATGCAGGTGTAGTACCCGCTGGTGGGCGATCTGCAGGCTTGGTGCGTCCGCAGCGCTACCGTCACAGAGAATGCGGTTCCAAGGACGACTGTGGTCCTTGACATAGTTCGTGCTGACTCGTTCTCGGCGGAGGGTCCGCTTGACGACCAGCGCCGAAGCGATGGTGCAGCCCAGTTGCCCTTCGGAGAACGGGCCATGCTCACAACCTATCCACGGCAGTCCAGGGCGCCGCTGCGGCCAATTGAGATGGTTGTAGAAGACATAGGCGGGAATGCAGCCCGCCCTGAGAGCATCTTCGATCAGCAGGTCGTTTTGGTATCGCACGCCGTCCGGCTGATATCTGAGGTCGTACCCACCACGGCGGTTGGCGCGTTTGGCTTGTATACGCATGCCGAATCCGATATCTCCGGAGTGGAACCACCATTCCCAGTCCGCGCCGTTCGTACGTTCCTCGTCGCTCGAGAACGGGCGAATCGCTACTCGATCACCATGGGCCAGATCGATGGCCCGGAGATTCTCCTCGGTATGTGTCACTTCGCTGGACGGCCAGCCCTTGCGGTGCTCCGCGGCCAACGCTTCGAAGGTCAACTCGGCACGACGGCTCAGAGTTCCGCACAGTGATCCCACCGTAGAGACCCGTGCGCCGCAACGTCGGCAGAAGACGTCGTTTTCACCGATTCGCTGACCACAGCTACAGTCCACTCATTCCCCTCGCCGCATTTGCGTGATCTCTCCACATGTCATGACCGAATTACCCGGAGGCGTATCATCATCCAGCATTGCGGCACGGGTGGGCGCCGCTGGATGGCGACTTCATGGGCGACTGAGGGAGCGAACTGCCCGCATCAGGGCAGCGATATCTGTCAGGTCATCGAGGATCAGTTCCGCGCCGGTCAAGGTAGTCGCCGGGCTACCTCCAGCAGCCACGGCGATGATGCGAGCCCCGCCCTCTACGGCAGTGGCGACATCGCCCGGGCTATCACCGACCAGCACGGTGTTGCGTTCGCAGAAAGTCTGTCCGAATGCTGTCTTGGCGCGCGCCTGGGCGATCGATACAAGTGTGGGCCGGTGCCTATCATCGTCGCCGAATGCGCCGACCGTCAGATCCAGATGGCTGTCCAGGCCGAAGGTGGCGAGTTTTATTTCGGCCACGGTGCGAGTGTTGCCGGTGAGCACTGATTGCCGGACCGTTGTCAGGCTCGCGAGCTGGCCGAGAGCCTCCTCGGCCCCCGGCATGATGCGGCCGGTCAGCGCGAGATCGGTCTGCCGCTCGCGGTAGGCGGTGGCCAGCGCTTCCGCGAAGACTTCGAATGCGGGTGGGTCATCCACAGCGTGGAGTGCGGCGGTGGCCCGATAGATATCGGGCTCGGTGCGCCCGGTGACCTGCGGCATTTGAAGCAAGGGCTGGTGGACTACTTGCTCGAAGGCCGCAGCAAAGGCAGCGCCGCCGACACCGCGGGTCTCGATCAGGGTGTGGTCGATATCCCACAGGACCAGGACGTCGGGGTTCTGGGCGATTACCATGCGGTCGCTACCTCCTGGTTCTACTGTGAACGATATGGGCATGTCGCCGCGACCCGACGACGGTATCGGTCTTCGTATTCGGCTACATCGCGAACGGCTCGGGCGTACCCAGGTCGTCATAGCGGGGCTGTCGGGCATCAGCGCCGACTATCTCGGTCAAATCGAGCGGGGGCGCAAGACGCCGAGTGCGAGTGTGGCGTCCGCAATCGCTGTTGCCCTCGGCGTACCGGTCGGCTCGCTGTTCGGCGACGAGGTCCGGTCCGAAATCGGTTCAGAAGGCGCTCGGGGAGAACATCTCGCGTCGGCACTGATCACCCGTGCAGGTGACCCGAAGCCCGTAGACGAACTGGCCCGGCGAATCGACAATGCGTGGGCTATCTGGCTGAACGATCGTGAGCGTTACAGTCGACTGCTGCCCCTGCTTCCGGGCTTGATCCAGGACACAGAAGCGGCTCGCCGCAGTTTCTGCTACCAGCGGGAACGTCGGCGGATATCGGGGCTCGCGAGCGACCTCTATGCATTGCTGCGCACTGTCACCCGAAGGATCGGCCGGTCCGATCTGTCGTTCTTGGTTGCCGACCGTGCGCTGCGTGCTGCGGAGGACGCCGACGATCCGATACGTATGGCGGTCGCGAATTGGAATATCGGCCATACCTTGCTGCTCGTCGAGGAGTACGACGCGGCGGTCGATTTGGTCGAAACTGTCAGCAAACGAGCTGATTTCGAATCCGCTACTGCAGCTACGGCGGTCGCGATGACGGGAGCCCTCCAGTTGGTTGCGGCGGTGGCCGAGTCGCGGAACGGACGGACTTGGCGTGCTCGCGATCGCCTGAACCGGGCGAGTGCGTGCGCCGCTCGATCGAAAGGCGTTCGCCCTACCGGCCACACTATGTTCGGCTCGGTCAATGTTGAACTGCACGCCCTCTCGATAGAACTGGAAGCCGGCGAGTCGACCGAAGCGCTGCGTATGGCGGATCGCGTGGATATCGGTCGATGCCATTCTGTGGAAAGACGTTTCACGTTGAGTCTTGATTTGGCGCGGGCATACGCGTTGCGCCGGGAAGAGGCAGGAACGTTGCTGCATCTCATCGAGGCCGAGCGGACGGCGCCAGAGGATTTCGCTCATGATTCTCGTGCCCGGGATATGGTGCGCGGCCTCGTCCGTAGCTCACGCAGAGATACCCGCACCCATGCCGCCACACTGGCGGCGCGGGCCGATATCAGCTGCTGAACCCGGTCTGGTGGGCAACCCGGTCTGAGAGACCGGGTTGCCCGGCGCTTTCCGGCTTAATTTCGTCGAAGCCCCGCCGCCGGGTCGACGCCGTTTTCCGCATCGACGGAACACCCGGGACCGCGATGCCGACCGGTACTCCTCGGCGGCGGGTGCTCACGAAATGAGTCGAGCAGCGAGGAGGCTCCCGCGTGGAGTGGGAAAGCGGCGGCGGACTGCAGAGTCCGACATACCGAACGGCCGGGATGCCGGTGCAGCCCAGGGCAATAGGTCTGGTGCGACGGGATGCGGCTGGTGGGGAGCACATCGACCTTTACGCCTTGGCCGCACATCACGGATATCGACTGGTATTCACGGTCACGATGGATATCGGACCGGTGGCGGCCGCACTGGTAGTCGCCCAGCACCTGTACGAATACAGTGCCTCGGCGGTGGTCGTGCCGAGCTTCGAACACGCCGAAACCTCGCGGCATGCGGTGACCGACCTCGCCGCTCTGATCACACCGATGCAGGTCTATCCGCGTGGTTACCGATGGCCGCTGCCGGACTTCGATGGTGAGGGACACCTGTGAGCGTTTGGGACGTTGCTCTTATCGCTTTGGGTGTCGGGTTGCTGGGGCTGACCGCTTTCTTGATGCGGCCAGAAGACCATGTGGACCACGACAGGCCCGACCAGCTCGGCTCTACTCGACAGGAAGAGGCCGATTCCGATGACCGGTGTCGTACCCATAGTCGCTAACGCGGACGCACATCGTAGGCGCGCGCCGAAAGTGTGAGAGCCGCCTGTGGGACTCGAACCCACAACCTACGCATTACAAGTACGTTGCGCTGCCAGTTGCGCCAAGGCGGCGGAGCATCCGTGATTTCCGGTTGCTCGGAGGCCGATCATACGGGGCCGTCACCGACTTCGCGAAACCGCTTCACCGGGAGCGGGGACAGCCCCGGATCGTCGGTGCGGCCTCGAGGGGACCGGGCCGGGCAGCAGAAAGCCCGGCCGTTGGGCTACTCACTGGCTTCGGGCCGCCACCGGTTGGGTGACGGCCGGGAACCAGTGAGCGGAGACGGCCGGGCCTGGTGGTGCGTTGAACCCTACTTGCGGGCGGCCTCGTCGGCCGCCATGGCGTCGCGCAGGCTCTTCGGACGCATATCGGTCCAGTTCTGCTCCACGTACTCCACACAGGCAGCGCGGCTGTCCTCACCGAAGACAACCCGCCAGCCGGCCGGGACCTCGGCGAAAGCAGGCCACAGGGAGTGCTGTTCTTCGTCGTTGACCAGGACGAAGAAGCGGCCGTCCTCGTCGTCGAACGGATTGGTGCTCATTTCACCTCACTGGGGTGCTCGCGTGGATGTAAAGGGATCTGTCCGGGTCCGGCGCGGCGAGCCGGGGTCTGGCTTCCGGCTGCCGTGTCGCGAACCCAACGATGGTGTCGACCCTAGCAAGCCCGGTGTTAACGGTGGGGTCTCACCTCACGAGGCGAAGAAATCCAGCAGGATCTTGTTCACCGTGTCCGGACGCTCCAGATACCCGTAATGACCGGCATCGGGAACCTCCTGGTAGCGGCCGCCGGGAATGGCGTCGGCGACCTCCCTGGACAGGTACGGCGGGATCATCCGGTCGTCGGCGAATCCGACGGCCAGGCAGGGCACCTTGATCTCGCGGTAGGCCTTCAGCCGGTCGAAATCGTGATCCATCCGGCGCTGGGCGCGGATTCCCGGCGGGACCGGGCCGCCGGTGAACTCGAACAGGTCGAGCCAGTCCCGGGCGGTATGCGGGTTGGCCATGGTGGCGGGGGAGAGGTTCATGACCGCGGTCAGCGCCGCCTCGTATTTCGCCGGCAGCCGCGCACCGGCGGCGTCGAGATCGTGCTCACCCAGCGACAGGGTCTTCTGGAACTGGTCCAGCCGGCCGTGACCGGCCAGGAACACGGCCTTGCGGACGAGTTCGGGCCGGGCGAGCGCCAGCTCCTGCGCGACCCGCGCACCCATCGAGGTGCCGACGACCAGCGCCGGACCCTCGTCCAGGAGTTCGATCAGGCCCGCGGTATCGGCCACCATCTGGTCGATGGTGATGCCTTCGGTGCCCTCGTGGGAAGGCGCGATACCCCGGTTGTCGAAGGTGCAGACCCGGTAGCCGGCGCCCAGCAGTGTCGGGACCTGATGAAGCTCCCAGACCCGGCCCGGACTGCCGGTGCCCATGATCATCACCACCAGCGGGCCGCCGCCTTTGACGTCGGTCCCCCGAGAACGGTCTCCCTTGATCTGATAGTTGAGCGATATTCCGTTCACCGTGGCCAACGGCATCCTGGAGGCCCCTTCCTCATCGTTTCTGCTTCACACGGTATAGCCCCGCAGGCCCGCCCTGTGTTACCACGGCGTGTTACCGCGGCGTCAGCGACGACATCCGTGGCCAGATACCATGGGCATTTCACATACACGCGTTACTGCAGGGAGGATTGAGATGGCCGCGAAAAGCAGCGCCAATGGTATCGCCGACGACGAACTGGAGCCCCTCGCCGACGAGACCGCTCGTCAAGCGCAGCGGGTCGTGGCCGCCTACGCCACCGATGCCGACGAATGCCGCATGCTCCTGTCGATGCTGGGTATCGGCCCGGGGGTTCGTACCGAATAAGCTGTTTCCGTAACCGCACCAACCGGGCGCCACGGTCACGCAAGCTACTGCCTCCGGGCGCTGACTGGTCGTTGCGGGGTGCCGGCGCCAACGGCGACGTCGGTGGATCCACACAACTACATGGCGTATTGCGCCGCGCAAAGGATGCGTGAGTGGACCAGATGACCGATCAGCCGTCCAGCGAAACCACCCCCGGGAACGAATCCGCCGTGTCCGCGAACCAGGCCGATAACGGGGCCGGGCCGGTCGGTAGCCCGATCGAGCCGGCCGAGGCCGTCCCCGAACCGGTGGAAGCCGAACCCTTGCGCGAGCGCGGCGCCGGATCGGGATTCGTGGTTGTCGCCAACCGGCTCCCGGTGGATCTGGAGAAGCTGCCCGACGGCACCACGCGCTGGAAACGCAGCCCCGGTGGTCTGGTCACCGCGCTGGAGCCGGTGTTGCGCAGCAACCGCGGCGCCTGGGTGGGGTGGGCCGGGGTGCCCGACGTCGAGGTGGATCCGATCGTCGAGGACGGGCTGGAACTGCATCCGGTACCGCTGGCCGCGCAGGAGGTCTCCGACTATTACGAGGGCTTCTCCAACGCCACCCTGTGGCCGCTCTACCACGATGTGATCGTCCGCCCGGTGTACCACCGGGCCTGGTGGTCGGCGTATGTGCAGGTCAACCGTCGTTTCGCGGAGGAGACGGCGAAGGTCGCGGCCGAAGGCGCCACGGTCTGGGTGCAGGATTACCAGCTGCAGCTGGTGCCGAAGATGCTGCGGATGCTGCGTCCCGATCTCACCATCGGATTCTTCCTGCACATCCCGTTCCCGCCGGTCGAACTGTTCATGCAGATGCCGTGGCGCACCGAGATCGTGGAGGGCCTGCTGGGCGCCGATCTGATCGGTTTCCACCTGCCCGGCGGAGCCCAGAACTTCCTGTATCTGGCCCGCCGCCTCGCCGGCCAGCCCACCTCGCGGGGCACCATCGGAGTCCGGTCGAAGATGGGCGTGGTGCAGGTCGGGTTCCGGACGGTACGGGTCGGGGCCTTCCCGATCTCGATCGACTCCGCGGGGATGGACGAACACTCCCGGCGCCGTTCGGTACGGGAACGGGCCGCGCAGATCCGCTCGGAGCTCGGTAGCCCGAAGAACGTCCTGCTCGGCGTCGACCGCCTCGACTACACCAAGGGCATCGATATCAGGCTCAACGCCCTCGAAGAGCTCCTGGAAGAGGGGCGGATTGACCCTGCCGAGACGGTGATGGTCCAGCTCGCCACTCCCAGCCGTGAGCGGGTGGACAGCTATATCCAGATGCGCGGCGATATCGAACGTCAGGTGGGCCGGCTCAACGGCGAGTTCGCCCGGGTCGGCTATCCCGTGGTGCACTACCTGCACCGTCCGATAGCACGCGAGGAACTCATCTCGTTCTTCGTGGCCGCCGACGTCATGCTGGTGACTCCGCTGCGCGACGGGATGAACCTGGTCGCGAAGGAGTACGTCGCCAGCCACAGCGGCCTCAACGGCACCCTGGTCCTGAGCGAGTTCACCGGCGCCGCCGCCGAGCTCCGCCAGTCCTATCTGTGCAACCCCCACGACCTCGACAGCGTGAAGGACGCCATAGTCTCCGCCCTCACCGACGACCGCGAAACCCGCCGCCGTCGCATGCGCGCCCTCCGCCGCCAAGTCCTCGCCCACGACGTCGACCGCTGGGCCCGCGCCTTCCTGGACGCCCTCGCCCAGGGCCAGGTCGCCGGCAAAGCCCTCATGGCCGACGCCAACCAGGACTACCCCGAGTAGGGCATTCCTTGCGTTGCCCATCGACGGATTGCGGCAGCTGAGCACTGCAGCGCCGCGGTCGAGCCGGCGCACCGGCCCGCCGGTGCCCGCCGCGGCGACCTCTGGCGATGCGGCTCTTGGAGGTCACGGCTGATCGCGCTGCCCGTGGACCCGGATCTCCCGGTGCCGACCCGCCCACCCGGTCATCATCCGGATGCCTCACTTCCCCGAACACGGTCCACCCTCCCGGCGCCGAGTTCAGCGAGGCCCTGAAAGGGTTCGGCCCGCGTCTGCTGTCAGCCCTCGAAGCGCATGTGGCGAAGCCACGAGTCT
>NZ_JBEZYU010000031.1:0-58314 GCF_040638875.1 Nocardia sp. NPDC024068
AGATCGCCCGCTGCCTGGCCGATCTGGTGACCCTGGACACCCCCACTGTTTCGGTACTGCT
The DNA here is from genome assembly GCF_040638875.1 of Nocardia sp. NPDC024068. Classification (NCBI taxonomy): domain Bacteria; kingdom Bacillati; phylum Actinomycetota; class Actinomycetes; order Mycobacteriales; family Nocardiaceae; genus Nocardia; species Nocardia sp. NPDC024068. The sequence continues at coordinate 62 of NZ_JBEZYU010000031.1, forward strand.
CGGCCAGGGGACCGGTGGCGGCGCGCTGGCGCTGCACAGGACCGTCAGCGCGTCCACCGCGTCGGTGGCGACCGCGGTGGCGCCCTGGGCGCGATACTGGTCGAGATATTTGGTGAGCGGACCTGTGGACAACTCGGTTGCGGGGGGCCGTCACCGGCCGGTGACGCTCGCATACTGCCCCTATGACGACGCTTCGGCCACGCGGGCCACTCCTGCACCCCCGGGTACCGATTCTGGTGCGTTCCACCGGTCAGGTGCAGCTCGGCTGGGATCCGGACAGTGCGGTGCTGTGCGAGACGCCCGGCCTCGAGACCCGGCAGGTACTCGGATTCCTGCGACTACTCGACGGCCTCAACAGCCGGCCCCAGGTGATTTGGCAGGCCCGGGTGCTGGGCCTGGAACCGCAGCAGGCCACGGCCCTGTTCGAGGTGATCGATGCGGCGGGCCTGGTGGTCCATCCACCGGCTCCGGCCGGGCGGGTGCGATCCATCCGAGTGCACGGGGTGGGCCCCCTGGCCGAAGCGATAGCCGCCGGAATGCGCGAACTCGGTATCCGTCCGGCCCGCTCACGCGGCCATCGAGGGGAGCGCGAGGTCGCTGCCGGATCCGCCGACCTGGTGGTGCTGGCGGACGCCTTCATTCCGGATCCGCGGTTGGTCCGGGAACTGTCTCATGCGGGTACCGCCCACCTGGTCGTCCGTTTGCGGGACGGGAAAGGGTTGGTCGGGCCGCTGGTACTGCCGGGCCGCACCAGTTGCCTGCGCTGCGCCGATCTCACTCGCTGCGATCACGATGCCGAATGGCCGCGGCTGGCCGCGCAGTTACTGGGCCGGATGGGCCATGCCAGTCCGGCGGGGATCGCCGCCGTGGCCGCGCTGGCACTGGGCGAACTGGAGACCATCATCGCCTGTGAACCCGGTCGTCCGCCCGAAACGCTGAACCGGACGCTCGAACTCGATCTGGATTCCCGCCACCTGAGCCGCCGGTCCTGGCTCCCGCACATCCGCTGCGGATGCCTGGCGAACGCGGCGGCGGAGCGCCTGTGATGACACTCACACTTATCGCGGTGGTGGTAATTCTCTTCGCTTTTCCGTGGCAGATCCGCCGCTCCGTCGGCCATGATGGGGGAGTGTCTGAGATCGTGCGTCGGCCCATGTCCCGCAATGCGAAGTTGGCCAAGATTCCGCTGGGGGTGGCCGGCCGCGCGGCGGTGGGCTTCGGAAAGAAGCTCGCCGGAGGCGATCGCAAGGAAATCAGCACCGAGCTGAATCAGAAGGCGGCCGAGCAGCTGTTCACCGTACTGGGTGAGCTCAAGGGCGGCGCCATGAAGTTCGGCCAGGCACTGAGCGTGATGGAGGCCGCCGTACCCGAGGAGTTCGGCGAGCATTACCGCGAGGCGCTCACAAAATTGCAGGCGGCGGCGCCGCCGATGCCCGCGGCCACCGTGCACCGGGTCCTCGATCAGCAGCTCGGCACCGATTGGCGCAAACGTTTCGAATCCTTCGACGACACGCCCGCCGCGTCGGCGAGTATCGGTCAGGTGCACAAGGCGGTGTGGTCCGATGGCCGCCCCGTCGCGGTGAAAGTCCAGTACCCCGGCGCGGACGAGGCACTGCGCGCCGACCTGCGCACGCTCAACCGGATGACCGGGTTGTTCGCCAAGGTCATCCCCGGCGCCGATGTGAAACCTCTGCTCGCCGAGATCACCGAACGCACCGAGGAAGAGCTGGACTACCGCAACGAGGCCGCCAACCAGCGTGCCTTCAGCAAGGCCTACGACGGCCATCCGGAATTCGTGGTCCCCAAGGTCGTGGCCAGCGCGCCGAAGGTGATCGTCAGCGAATGGCTGGAGGGCACATCGGTTTCCGCCATCATCGCCGCGGGTCAGGCGGATCCCGAAGGCACCCGGGTATTGCGCAACCGGGTCGCGGGACTGCTTGGCAGGTTCCATTTCTCGGCTCCGGATACCGCCGGCCTGCTGCACGCCGACCCGCATCCCGGCAATTTCATGATCACCCCGGAAGGCAAACTGGCGGTGATCGACTACGGTGCCTGCGCGCCACTGCCGGGTGGGTTCCCGGAACTGCTGGGCCGCATTCTGGCTCTCGCGGTCGCCGAGGAATACGGCGAGCTCACCGAACTGCTGCACGCCAACGGCTGGGTGCTGCCGGGCCGGACCCTCACCGAGCAGGAGATCGAGGACTACCTGCGGCCGTTCACCGATCCGATCCGCTCCGAATCGTTCCATTTCACCCGGCGCTGGATGCAACGCGTGGCGGGAAAGGCGACCGACTACTCCTCGCCGGAGATGAAGACGGCCCGCGCGATGATGCTGCCGGGCGAATACGTCATGATCTTCCGGGTTCTCGGCGGATCGATCGGGATCTGCGCCCAGCTCGATGCCGAGGTGCCGTTCATGGGGCTGGCCGCGACCTGGCTGCCCGGTTTCCGCGACGAACGCGATAGCGCCTGAAAGTTCTTTCCGGACAACGGTGCGGTGGCCGCGCTGCACTGCCCTCCGTCGTTATCGTGACCCCGGACGCGAACGAGCCGCTCACCGGCGAAGCGATGAGCGGCTCGTTTCCTCAGGCGGTGCGCGTCCGGCGGGATTGCGGCGCAATCCCCGTCAGACACAGCTGGCGACCTTGCGCGGCCGGCCCCGCGGGCGCTTGCGAGCGATGACGACCCCCTGATCGAAGATCTCACCGCCCCAGACACCCCACGGTTCCCGGCGATCGATGGCGGCGGTCAGGCAGCCCTGCCGGATCGGGCAGGCCGCGCAGAGCGACTTGGCCTCTTCCAGCTGGTTCGGGCTTTCGGCGAACCAGAGGTCCGGATCCCCCGCCCGGCACGGCAGAGCGGGCAGCCGCGGGTCCACGGTTTCGGTTGCCAGGGTGCTACACGCCACATCAGTGGTGGCCGGCGGCCAGCTCTGGGTGGTGGTGACCACGTCGTTCTCCTTCAGCTTGTTGTGCAGCGGTTCGGTGTTGCTGTCGCGAGACCGATGCCTTGTGAGCTGAAGCCAAAAAATATGGCCACGGTCTCGCGTCTGCGATCCGTGGCCAGAAGGCGGGAGTGGTGCCCTACCTCGGTCGGCTCTGTGGCCGCCTGTTCACGGTCGCTGGGTGTCCTTTGCGGAGGCCTTCCGCGCGCTTATCGGCCGCCTCATATGCTGCGACGGGATCGATGGCGAGCGGGCCGGCTGCCACGGGTGCGGCGGCCGGATGCCAGATCGCGAAGGACTGGTCCTGCGGTTCGATGACGTTCAGATTCGAACGGCGAATGCGCGGTTGCGCACCGAAACCATCGGTGCAGGACCGGCCGGTCCCCTGCATAGCGAGGAACCCCCGGGAAGCAGCCGACAACCGCGTATTCAGCGCCACGGCACGAGTGCCGCGATTGGTGATGCCGTTCATCTGTCTGCCTCCCTCCATGTAGTCGTGATCCGAATTCCAACAGTGCGCGTCGATAACCCTCCCGAGCGCGATTACCACCTTAAGCAATCTCGCCGGAGTCGACAACCTATTTTCTACCTGCGGTTTTGCGCCGATCTCGACAACGGTGTGCCGCTACCGCCCGGAAGTCGCGCGGCGGCGGGACCGGATGATCGCCAAAACCTCCGCGCCGTACTGCCGGATCTTGCTCTCGGTGACCCCGAGCGCGGTGAGCCCGGCCTCGTCCTCGGGGAGCTGTTCGGCGATGGCGGTGAGTGTGTTCACACCGAGGATGCCCCGAGGATCCACGGCGAGTTCCGCCGCTTTCTCCCGGCGCCAATCCTGCAGCGCGCCGAGCAGTTCCGTATCCGGTTGTCCCGCACAGCCTTTACAGCGCCGCAGCAGCAGCGTCTCCGGTTCGAGCAGCGCCCGTCCGCAGACCCGGCACACCGGGCGGCTTTTGTCGGCCGGTGTCGCGGTGGTCGTGACCTGGGACGCGGGGGAGTCCTCGGGGACCAGTCCACCCAGAAATCGCGAGCGCCGCCGCGCGCGGCGATCCCCGTCACCGCGGGACAGGGCCCAGGACAGCAGCAGATGTACCCGGGCCCGGGTCACGCCGACGTAGAGCAGTCGGCGCTCCTCCTCCAGCGCGGCCGGGTCGGCGACCGAACCGTCGCCGTTGAGGGCATAGGAGATCGGCAGCGCGCCGTCGGTGAGCCCCACCAGGAAGACCGCGTCCCATTCCAGTCCCTTGGCGGCGTGCAACGAGGCCAGGGTCACCCCCTGGACGATGGGAGGGTGGCGCGACTCGGCCCGCGCCGCGAGTTCGCGCAGGAGCCCGGGTAGATCCAGCGCCGGTTCGTGCTCCACCAGTTCCTCGGTGAGCCGGACGAGCGCGACCAGGGATTCCCAGCGTTGCCGGGCCTGCGCTCCGGCCGGCGCCGAGTTGGTGAGACCGACCGAGGCGAGGGCGGCCCGGACCAGGGTGACCAGGTGCGTACCCGCGCGGGACGGATCGGGTAGATCGTCGCGGGCGGTGGCCTTGCGCAGTTCCTGCACCGCCTGGCGCACCTCCGGCCGCTGGAAGAAACCCTCGCCACCGCGGACCTGGTAGGCGATACCGTGCTCGGTCAGCGCCTGCTCGTAGGCCTCGGAATGCGCGTTGATCCGGTACAGCACCGCGATCTCGGCGGCCGGGGTGCCGTCCTTCATCAGCCGCTCGATACGCCGTGCGACGTCGGCCGCTTCCTCGGCGACTTGTCCGTACTCGGCGAACCCGGGTTCCGGACCGTCCGGGCGCTGCCCGACCAGTTGCAGGCGGGTGCCGGCGATACGGCCGTGTGCCATCCCGATCACCCGGTTGGCGAGACCGACGATCTGCGGTGTGGACCGGTAGTCGCGTTCCAGCCGCACCACGGTGGCGTCCGGGAATCGTCGTGAGAAATCCAGCAGGTGGGCGGGACTCGCACCGGTGAACGAGTAGATGGTCTGGTTGGCGTCGCCGACGACGGTGAGATCGTCGCGATCACCCAGCCAGGCGTCGAGTACGCGCTGCTGCAGCGGGGTGACGTCCTGGTACTCGTCGACGACGAAGCAGCGGTAGCGTTCGCGGAACACGTCGGCCACCGCCGGATAGTCCTCCAGCGCGGCGGCGGTGTGCAGCAGTAGATCGTCGAAGTCCAGCAGCAGGCCCTCGGGGGTGGTCTTGAGTGACTCGTAGGCCGCGTAGACCTCTCCGATCCGGGCGGCGGGGAAGGGTGTGTCGCGCCGGTGGCCGGCCGCCGCGGTCGCGTAGTCCTCGGGCGCGATCAGCGAGGATTTGGCCCATTCGATTTCGCTCAGAAGGTCTTTCACGCTATCGGTCCCCGAGGCCAGTCCCACCCGCTGGGCGGCTCGGGTCACCACCGGGAACTTGCCGTCCAGCATCCGCCACGGCACCTCGCCGACCACCTGCGGCCAGAAATACCGCAACTGCCGGAGGGCCGCGGCGTGGAAGGTGCGGGCCTGCACGGCCGACGCCGCGCCACCCAGGCCGAGGGCGCGCAGGCGGCCGCGCAGCTCGCCCGCCGCCCGGGCGGTGAAGGTCACCGCCAGCACTTGATCGGCGCGTACCTGACCGGCCGCGACCAGGTGGGCGATGCGGTAGGTGATGGTGCGCGTTTTCCCGGTGCCCGCCCCGGCGAGCACACAGACCGGTCCGCGGGGAGCGCGGACGGCGGCGGCCTGCTCGGGATCCAGCGCGGAGAGATCGAGTGCGGCCACGCGGTCCATTGTGCACAGCGTGCCCGACCGGTCTTCGGGCACGGCGTGCCCCGCGCTTCTTCGGGCACGGCGTGCGGCACGCTTCATCGGGCAGCGCGTGCCCGGAACACCCGCGGGGGCGGATGCGTTGCTCTCTGCGTGACTGAAGCGACACCGGATCTGACCATGTACTCGACCACCTGGTGCGGCTATTGCCGCCGGCTGAAGACACAGCTGAAGGAGGCCGGGATCACCTACGTGGAGATCGATATCGAGGACGATCCCGACTCGGCCGAGTTCGTCGGCAGCGTGAACAACGGCAACCACGTGGTGCCGACCCTGAAGTTCGCCGACGGTTCGACCGCGACCAATCCGTCCCTGGCCGAGGTGAAAAAGGTCCTCGCCCGGCTGGGCTGAGCCGGCGGGATCCGGATCGGCCGGACCCGGGACCGGATTCGATCCGGCACCGCGCCGCCGGGCATCGGAGGACACCGCGGCGCGCCCCGCGCCTCCCTGTCCCGCATCACGCGGGTCCGGATGGCTAGTGTTGACCGGGTGAATCGTCGGATCATCACGCTCTTGGTCGCCCTGGTTCCGGTGGTGTTGTTCGGTGTGATCGGCAGTGTGGCCACCGTGCCGTTCGTTGCGCTCGGTCCCGGGCCCACCGTCGATACGCTGGGCGAAGTCGACGGCGAGGACGTTGTCGAAGTGACCGGGGCCGAGGTCGACCGCACCTCCGGGCACCTCAATATGACCACGGTCGCCGTCCGCGACGGCCTGACCCTTTTCGAGGCGCTCGGCTTCTGGGTCAGCGGCCGGCACGGGATCGTGCCCCGGGCCGAGGTCTATCCGCCGGAGATCTCGCGCGAGGAAGTCGACCGGTCCAACGAGATGGAGTTCGCGAACTCCGAGAGCAACGCCGAGGTCGCGGCGATGCATCAGCTGAACCTGCCGACCGCGGTGCTGGTGCACGAGGTATCCGACCAGGGACCGTCCCACGATGTGCTGCGCCCGGACGATCAGCTCATCAGCGTGAACGGTAAACCGGTCGCGAGCACTCAGGACGTGGTCACCGAGGTGTCGAGCCGGGCGCCGGGCACGGTGGTCACGGTGGTGTACCGGCGCGACGGCGCCGAGCAGACCGCCAATATCGCCCTCGCCGCCCGCCCCGACGACGCGGCCAAGGGCTACCTCGGCCTGACTCCCACCGAATCGGCGGCGCCGCCGATGGAGATCACCTTCAACCTCGCCGATATCGGCGGGCCCTCCGCCGGGTTGATGTTCAGCCTGGCGCTGGTCGAGAAACTCAGCCCCGGGGAGCTGGACAGCGGTTCGTTCGTGGCCGGCACCGGCAGTATCGACGAGGACGGCAAGGTCGGGGCGATCGGCGGTATCCAGTACAAGATGATGGCCGCCCGGGAAGCGGGCGCGGAGACGTTCCTGGTGCCCGCGGGCAACTGCAACGAGGCGAGTCAGCGTATCCCCGACGGGTTGCGGCTGGTCCGGGTGGAGACCTTGGCGGGCGCGGTGCAGGCGCTCGAGGATCTGGGCGCCGGGCGGGAAGCGCCCGCCTGCGGCTGACCCCCGGCCGCGCCCGGCTGCCGTGTCCGCCGGAGATCAGTCGACGAAATCCTCGAAGGTATGCCGCAGGGCCTCCACCAGATTCGGTGCGAGATCCGGGTGCGTACGCAGTTCCAGCTGGTCCTCCGGCTCGTCGTCCGCGGGCCGGAGTTGCATCAGGCACAGGGTGTCTCCGGTGCGCAGCGCCGCGGCGAAGAGCCGGGCGTCGCGGCGTTCCGGATGTGCTTCGGCGGCGGCGCGACCCGCCGCGTCGGCGGCCTCGGCGTCGGCCAGCAGCGGGGTGAGCGCCTCGTCGAGCGCGTCTTCGGCGTCCGGTGGCAGCACCACGATCTCCTGGACGAGGATGCACCCGGCCACCGTGGGCGGCCAGCTGGTGGTGGCCAGGAACTCGTCGAGCGCCACCGTCCCGCCGGCGACCTCGTCCGGTAGCGGGTCCTGAGCGATCGGGGTCAGCTCGTCGGCGGTGTCGACCTGATCGATGAGCGCGGGTTCGGCCGCCACCAGGTCGGCGGTGCGGACCAGCGCGAACATCTGCGGAGCTCGACCCCAGCCCTCGGAGTCCACGAACTCCGCGACCTCGTGGACGGAACGGGCAAGGACGATTTCGGCATGCAGATCGGCGCTCACCCGACCATCCTCGCATCCGGTGCCGCGACACCGCCCCAACCCTGCGGTCGCGCACATGTCCGTTTTCCGTAAAGTGGGCGCAGAGGGTCCGTACGGACCCCGACCGCAACAATTCGGACTGCGGCGCAGCGGCCGGTGGCTCGCTACCGGGTCGCCCGCCGCCGGACCCTGGAGAGTGGCATCGTGGGCATGCGCCCCCCCGCCGGATTACCGTCGCTGTCCCGGCGCAGCCGTCTGCTGCTGGTGGGCGCGGTGGTGCTGGCCGCACTGCTGTTGGTAGGTCCCCGGCTCGTCGACACCTATACGAACTGGCTGTGGTTCGGGGAGGTCGATTTCCGCGGCGTCTATCTCACCGTGCTACTGACCCGGATCGCGGTCTTCGCGATCATCGCGCTGGTCGTCGGTGCGATCGTCTGGCTCGCACTACTACTGGCCTACCGGTCCAGGCCGGTATTCATACCGACCTCGGGCGCCGGTGATCCCATCGCCCGGTACCGGGCCACGGTGCTCGGCAAACTGAAACTGTTCGGGCTCGGCATCCCGGTGCTGCTCGGCGTGCTCTCCGGCCTGGTGGCCCAGTCGAACTGGGTGACGGTGCAGTTGTTCCTGCACGGCGGGTCGTTCGGCCGTACGGATCCGCAGTTCGGGCTCGACGTCGGCTTCTACGCCTTCGATCTCCCGTTCTACCGGATGGTGCTGAACTGGTTGTTCGTCGCCATCGTGATCGCGTTCTTCGCGAATCTGGTGACGCACTACATCTTCGGTGGTCTGCGGCTGACCGGACGCGAGGGTGTGCTCACCACTCCGGCGCGGGTCCAACTGGCGGTGATCGCGGGCCTGTTCGTGCTGTTGAAGGCCATCGCGTACTGGTTCGACCGCTATCAGCTGTTGATGAGCAACCGGAAGGAACCGACCTTCAACGGTGGTTCGTTCACCGATATCAACGCGGTGCTCCCGGCCAAGCTGATCCTGATGTCGATCGCGATCATCTGTGCGCTGGCGTTCTTCGCCGGGATCGTGCTGCGCGATCTGCGGGTTCCCGCGATGGCCGCGGCCCTGCTGGTGCTCTCCTCGGTGCTGGTCGGCGCGGTCTGGCCGTTGATGGTCGAGCAGTTCTCGGTCCGGCCGAACGCCGCGGAGAAGGAAAGCGAGTACATCGAGCGCAATATCGACGCCACCCGGCACGCGTACGGGATCACCGACGACAAGATCGAGTACATCGATTACAAGGGGGAGAGCAGCAAGAACCCGGTGAACGTGCCGGTCGACCACGCGACCATCGCCAACGCCCGGCTGCTGGACCCCAACATCCTGTCCCCGACCTTCACCCAGCTGCGTCAGCTCAAGAACTTCTACGGGTTCCCCGACACCCTCGATATCGACCGGTACTCGCTCAACGGGCAGATCCAGGACTACATCGTCGCGGCTCGCGAACTGTCGCCGGCCACTCTGAGCGGTAACCAGACCGACTGGATCAACAAGCACACCGTGTACACCCACGGCAACGGGTTCGTCGCCGCTCCGGCGAACCGGGTGAACCGGCCGCAGTCCGAGGATCCCAACGCGGGCGGCAGCAGCGACTCCGGCTATCCGATATTCCTGGTCAGCGATCTGTTCACACCCAAGGACCAGCAGCGGATCCCGGTGGATCAGCCGCGTATCTACTACGGCGAGCTGATTTCGCAGTCCGATCCCGACTACGCCATCGTCGGTACGAAGGAGGGACAGACCCCGCGGGAGTACGACACCGACCAGGCGCGCTTCACCTACGACGGGACCGGCGGCGTCCCGATCGGCAACTGGTTCAACCGGCTGGCCTTCGCGGCCAAATACGCCGAGCGCAACATCCTGTTCTCGTCGGCGATCAGCGAGGATTCGAAGATCCTCTACAACCGTTCGCCGCGCGATCGGGTGCAGAAGGTCGCGCCCTGGCTCACCACCGACGGCAATGCCTACCCCGCGGTCGTCGACGGCCGGATCAAGTGGATCGTCGACGCCTACACCACGCTGGACAACTACCCCTACGCGCAGACCACCTCGCTGGACGGCGCGGTGGAGGACAGTGTCGACCAGCGCACCGGCCGGTTGCTGCCGCGTAAAGAGGTCAGCTACATCCGGAACTCGGTGAAAGCCACCGTGGACGCCTACGACGGCGCCGTTGAGCTCTACGAGACCGACCCCGGTGATCCGGTCCTGCAGGCGTGGCGGGGTGTATTCCCGGACGCGGTGACCCCGGAGAGCGAGATCAGCCCCGAACTGCGTGAGCACTTCCGGTATCCGGAGGATCTGTTCAAGGTGCAGCGCGAGATGCTCACCAAGTATCACGTCGACGATCCGCGCGAGTTCTTCACCAACAACGCGTTCTGGTCGGTGCCCGCCGATCCCACCGTGGAAGGGGTGTCGGCGAGCCAGCCGCCGTACTACGTGCTGCTGGGCGATCCCGAGAGCGGTAAACCGGTGTTCAACCTGACCAGCGCCATGGTCGGCTACAACCGGCAGTTCCTCTCGTCCTATATCTCGGTGCGCTCCGACCCCGACGGGTACGGGAAGTTCAGAATCCTGCAACTACCGACCGATACCCAGACCCAGGGTCCGCAGCAGACGCAGAACACGATGACGACCGCTCCACAGGTCTCGCAGGAGAAGACCCTGCTGTCGAACTCGAACAAGATCAGATATGGCAATCTGCTGACTCTGCCGGTCGCCGACGGCGGCATCCTGTATGTCGAACCGTTCTACAACGAGCGCAATACCGGCCAGAACACTGCCACCTTCCCGCAACTGCTGCGGGTGCTGGTCAGCTATCGCGATCAGGCGGGCAGTGTGAAGGTCGGGTACGGGTCCACGCTGGCCGACGCGCTGAACCAGGTGCTGCCCGGTTCGGGTGCGCTGGCGACGCCCTCCGGCGGTGATCCGGCGATCAGACCCAGTCCCGGCGCCGCGCCACCTCCGGCCGCACCGGACGAGCCCCAGGACCAGGGCGCCGCGGGCAACGGCGGCACCCCGCCGACCGCGGGGACGGGATCGGCCACGCAGGCCGCGGCGGCCGCGGAACTCGATCGCAAGATCGAGGAGGTTCGCACTGCGATGCGCACCGGAAACTTCGAGGAGTTCGGGCAGGCGCTCGATGAACTCGAGGCGGCGGTGAAGGCATACCAGGACGCCGGTAGGTAACGGCTCGGCGGCCCGGGGGTTTCCCCGGGCCGCTCGGGTCTCCGGGACGGAGTGGCCGCCCACGAAGGCGGTTCGCCGTCCACGACGACGAAAGAGGCGCTGTCATCCATCGGATGACAGCGCCTCTTCGTATGCGCGGCGCTCCGGCGCTCAGGCGCCGGGGCGGATCACAGGTACGAGCCGCACACCGGCCACGCGCCGGGGCCCTGGGTGTCGAGCACGTTCTCGGCGACGCGGATCTGCTCCTCGCGGCTGGCGTTGGCGGCGCTACCGCTACCGCCGTTGGCCTCCCAGGTGCTCTGGGTGAACTGCAGGCCGCCGTAGAAGCCGTTGCCGGTGTTGGTGGACCAGTCGCCGCTGCTCTCGCACTGGGCGACAGCGTCCCAGTTGCCCGAGTCGGCCGAAGCGGTGGCAGTGGAAAGACCGAACGGTACGGCAACGAGTGCTCCGGCGATCGCGGTCATGCCGAGGGCGCGGGTGCTGAACTTTCGGGTCTTGGTCATATGCGAATCCCTCCCTGTGCCCACCGGCAGCGCGATCAAGGCTTGCGTGCCCCTGTCCCCAGGTGATGTGTCGGGGTTTGATCCGAACCGTGGGACAGGGTTGCCGGCGTTCTCCGGTTCGGTCCGGCCCGTCCCGGTTTGGTCGGGGCCTGCAAATGACCGTAACGGAGAAATCTCGTCAGATCACGTATCGATAACTATCGATAAGTCGATTGGTGCGAATCGGGAATATCTGGAAAACTGCTGGTCATATCCGGGATTTTCCGTACCCAGCCCGCACTGTGATGACACTGAAATGTGAGCGGGATCACCGATATTTCGTAATTCGTGTCACGAGCATTGCGGTAGAGATACGCGGCAATCCCTTCGTTAACATTCCGAAGCTGTTCGCGGCAGGGGTGACGCGACGGGTTTGCGGGGTCCTCGCGGAATGGGGGCGCGAATGGGTCCGCGGAGAGGCCCGCGGGTGGGTCGAATCGGTCGAGAAAGTGCCTCTGAGCGGCCGATTTGGCGTTGCGCGAAGGTCGTGTGTAATGTTGTCCTCACACCAACGCGGGGTGGAGCAGCTCGGTAGCTCGCTGGGCTCATAACCCAGAGGTCGCAGGTTCAAATCCTGTCCCCGCTACTACGAGAAGGCCCCGGAGATTATCTCCGGGGCCTTTCTCTTTCCCTCGTACGCCCCCTCTCTCTTGTGGCCGGCCTGATGGGCCGCTACCTCTGGCAGTGCGTCGCGGCCGTGCCCGCTCCGCGTGAATGGGCGAGCGCTTCGAGTCTCCGGTGTCCCGTGACTCCTCGTCGGCCCGGATTCGCGCGGGCCGGATCCGAGGACCGAACTGTGACGGTGGCCACCCCGGCTCCTGCGAACCGGGGCCTCGGGAGGGGCAGCTCGGCACCCGCCGGTGGTATGGCGAGGCGGCGAGGGGAATTCACGCCAATGGGGCAAATATGAGGCTAATCCGAGGGATTGGAGCGCACCGTGATGGGCCGGTCCGGTCCGTGATCACTATGAGGGTGCGGAAAAGGCCTCCGAGCAGGTGAATTCGACGCCGTATATAAACCGGCGGATAAATCGCATCGGTGTAATTCTTCGGATGCTCGGGTGCGGTAGGTGACGGTGTGGGCGGCACCGCCGGGCAGGAAAGCGAACCGTCAACGGGCGGAGGCGCTTCGGTCGCAGGCGGGCTCCGGTCCGGCGCTCGGGTGCCGGCCGTCGGGCCGCGCGGGCGGGCACGAAGGGGTCACGCGCCTGGGCGGGAGTTGTCTCCCGGTGACCGGAGCCGGTTCGCCTGACCCGCAACCGGCTCGCTGGACACTGCCTGCCGCGGGCGGGAGGATTGCCTGTCATGCCCTCGAATTTCACGCTGAAGGCCACCAACGCGGCCCACCGGGCGCTTCTGCGGATCAGCTTCGGCAGATGGGGAACCGAGTTCTACGGGATGCCCGCCCTCGAACTCACCACGATCGGGCGCAAGTCCGGCCGCCCCCGGTCGGTGATGCTGACCGCGCCGATCGTCGACGGCGACGAATACATCATCGTCGCTTCCCGCGCCGGCGACCCGACCCATCCCGCGTGGTACTGGAACCTGCGCGACAACCCCGCGGTCGAGGTCTCTTTCCCGGACGGCCGCCACATGCCGATGACAGCCTCCGTCCTGCCCTCGGAGGAGCGGGCACCGCTGTGGACCCGCGTCGTCGCCGACTATCCGGTGTACGGCGGCTACCAGGAGCGCACCACCCGCGAGATCCCGCTCGTGCGGCTCACTCCGCGATAGAAGGCCGCGCGGGTTTCCGCGGCAGAAGTCGCGATGGCAGCACCGGCCGATGGCGGACAGGATGGCATCGTGACCACGGTAACTCGACGCCCTGCGTCGCCGGGTCCGGCCGGTGGGCGGCTGAGGGTCAGGCGTTGCGGGTGAGGGTCGGGGGAGCCGATTCGGGCTCTCCGGCCGGTACCGGGTCGGCCATGATGTCGTGCCACCAGGAATCCAGCCGGCTCGGTTCGGGCCAGATCACGGGGGCGTGCTCGGAGTTCAGTTCCACGTCGTTCTCCTCGGGGCCGGTGTTGTCGGGCATCCTTGCCTCCTGTACGCGTGGTCACCGGTGGATCACCGCGTGCACAGCACGCCGCCACGAATGCGCCCCCGAAACCGGTTCGCCGGGAATTCCCGCGACCGAGCAACGTGGTGACAGCAGTTCGCCGGACCCGCCCGGTACCAATCTGCCGCAATTCTAGCCTTTTTCGATCGCGCTGCCCACAGATTCGTAATCCGGTGAAATCGATCATTTATCCGATGTGACGGCCGCCCGCCGCACGGTATGCTGGATAAGTCTGTGCGAGAACAGATTCCGGGGACGTATCGCCGCTCGCGCGGGTCGGTGCCGACAAAACGACCGGTTTGTAGAATGTGCCGAGGGTATTACGCACTGTGCGCGCGAAATCTTGAATTAATGCCGGTGTAAATGTTCTTTCATTTGCTCGTGCATTCGGCCGGTACCATGTGAAATCTCGGTGAAGTGCCGGCCGCGGTGCCGTGTTCCCGCCGCTGAGTAGACTCCCAGGCATGTCGGTGGCGTCGTCGCGGTCGCGGGTCCCGGGAGCGGTGAACGGCTACGAGGCGCGCTGGGAACAGCACAATACGGAGCGCCGCCTGAGCATCCTGCGGGCCGCGGTCGAACTGCTGGAGGAGAAGCCGCTGGGGGCCGATATCCCGGTGCACGAGATCGCCAAACGCGCCGGGGTCGCCAAATCGGTCGTCTACCGGCAGTTCAGCGGCAGGGAAGATCTGGACCGCAGGATCCGGTCGTATCTGATCGACGACCTCGGGGCCGTCCTGGACGTGCAACTGGACGTCTCGTCGGGGTCCGTGCGCGAGATCATCACCCGGACCGTGCGCGCGGTGGCGGACTGGATGGGCGACCATCCCAACCTGACCGCGTTCGCGCGCACCGGCCCACCGGCCGGCGGGCCGGATTCGGTCGACGCGATCAGCAGTCTCAAAGGCCGGATCACCGAACGGTCCCGGGAATTGATCGAGACGATCGCCCGGATCGTGGGCGTGGACGCCGTGGCGCTGGAACCGGTGCCCTTCGCGGTGGTGACCATGGTCGAGGGGGTGCTGTCCGCCTGGGTCGCCGAGCCGGAGCACAGCCGTACCCGTGCGGAGATGATCGCGGACCTGTCCGCCTACTCCTGGTATGTCCTCGACGGCGCGGCCCGCGCTCTGGGGGTGGAGGTCGATCCGGACCGGGAACTCGCCGAGGTGGTCGCCGGACTCGACGCCGCGACCTGACGCGCCGGTGCGGACCGGGCCGAACGTCATCGGTCGGCCCGGCGTACCGGGTCAGGCCACAGCGGGTCTTACCCGGCGTTCTGGTTCGCTGCGGTAGCGCGAACGGTCACCGTCGATTCCGAGCGCCTTCCACAGGCGGCGGGCGACCGGATTCATCAGGCCGAGCTCGTCGGCGAGGGTGCGCATATCGCCGAAATAGCCGGCCAGGATCCGCCGCGAGTGCGGGCTGCGCCAGAAGGCCTCCCGGATGACCTCGCGCGGGATATCGAACCGCCGCGCGAATTCCGGTGGCGGCGCCATGATCTCGCCGGCCAGCCAGCGCAGCGCCAGTGGGAAGGTGACTCCGCACACCGCGGTGGAGACCGGGCCGAGGCGGGCGATATGGGCCCGGAGGAATTCCCCCGCGAAGGAGATGTGGCGGGCCTCCTCGGCGATATGGATTTCCATCGTCCGCACGACCAGCGGCGGCAGCTTCGCGCCGTCGCGGATCATCGCTTTCTGATAGTGGTCGATGGGCTCCTCGCCGCCCAGGATTCCGAGGAAGAGCACGACATGGGCGTAGCCGCCGGCCACCCCGATGAACGGCGAAAGAGCGCGGAAGATCGGGCGCATTCCGGGGACGTCGTCACCGATGCGGTTGACCAGTTCCTGGAACATCTGGATGTGATTGCACTCTTCGGTCATCTCGTGCAGGCAGTATCGGAACTCCGGGGAGCCGTTGGGCAGTTTCGCGATGTACTGCATCATTCCGCGGATCAGGACCGTTTCGAAGGCCGCGCCCACCTTGATGGCATTCGCGATCCGCCAGCGGCCGATCTCGATCTGTTTCTCGACCGGCAGGTCGCGGTACCAGCGGGTGGCGCCGAGCGGGTCGTACTCGGGGGACAGGACCCAGCGTGGATCGTCCCGGTCGAGGGCGAGCTCGGGAGAGTCCCACTCGATATCGAGATAGGGGTCGAAGCGGCGGTGCACCGAGCCCTCCGACAGCATTTCCAGCGTCTCGCGGTACCGGGCGTCCAGTTTCGGAGCCCGCGGCAGAGTCGACGGCGTCATCGATGCCTCCTCGTGCGGTATGGCGTACATCTCTCTGCTCCGAATTTACCGGGACTCGGGGTCTCAGTAAATAGCGTGGGGGTGGGTGACACCTGATCGTGCTGTACGCGGCCGTGCCGATCCGGGCCGTGACCGGGTGAAACCGGTCGGCCGGACAGGTGGAGGACGCGCCGGTTCGTCGTGGACCGGAGCGCGGGATCAGGAGGAAACGGTGCTCGTATGGACTCGGACGGTCTCGAGGGTGTCGTGGGCCGGATGGAAATCGAGGATCAGCAGCGCGGGCCCGGCCGGGAGGTCGACGCTGATCGTCACCGAACGGCCCGCCGCCAGGGTTTTCCCCTGCCGCAGGCCGCGGGCCCGAGCGGTGAACTCCGTGGCGGAAACGGTTTCTCCGGACCACAGCAGTACCGTGTCGCGGCCGCCGGCCAGGGTGTGCAGCGTCGAATGGTCGCCCGCGGTGGCGGCCGCGCACAGCCGCTGCGCGATCCGCTTACCGGTGCGGCCGATACCCGTGCATGCCCGCGCCATCCCGATCAGCCCGCTCGGCCCCTGATTGCGCAGCAGCAGTGCGCCGAGCCGGGTGCCCGCGCGCAGCCCGGCGAGCCCCGTCCCCATGAGCTGCCCGACCATCGGCAGCAGCTCCCAGTAGGCGGCCAGATGGCCGATACGCAGTTGCCCGTCCTCTTCGACGACCTCGTAACGCAGATGCATCGGGACCCGCACCCGGGCTCCGCTCGCCATGGTGATGGTGATGGAGAGGTCGCGTAGAACGGTCGCGGGCCCGGTGAAATCGTGCGCGACATCGAAGACGATCTCGTTCGGCGCGATGAAGGTGTCGTAGAAGCGGGCGATCGCGTCGTATCCGGTGTGCGGCGTCGACCCGACCGGATCGTTGACCACCGCGGCGCGGGCGAAAAGGCCCACCCAGGCGTCCCGATCGTGGGCGGCCACCGCGCGGGGCGAGGCCAGTACGGCGTCGCGCAACTGGGTGGCGGTCGGGTCCAACGGCACGGTGGCTCCTTCGGGTATCCGGATTCGGCGCCCATAGTAGAACAAGTTCTACCGGCCTTCGCTGCCCGCCGACCTGCCTGCTTGTGAAAATGTCGGTGCCGTGCGGCATCATCTGTGCACGCAGCTATTCGACGAAACAAGTGAGATTGCCCGGAGTGCGCCATGCCGTCGCGAACACCTTCGAACGCGAAGCCGAAACCTCTGTCCGACAACGACCTCGAGCAGATCGCCGCGGAGATCGCGGCGGGGCGCCCGCCGATGGTCTGGTTCACGGCCGCGGCGGTGGGGGTCACCGAAGGGCGGTCGGGAAAGGTCGTATCGCTCGGTGACCCGGCGGACGGCGATTTCCTGCAGATCCGGCCCACCGGTTCCAAGGATGTACTGTCGTTCGGTCCCACCGAGGTCACCCTCATCAAACCCCCGCGTGATCGGCCGGCGGGCACTGCGCCCGCGCCCAAATCCGCGCCCGACCAGAAGGAAACGTCCGTGACTCCCGCCGCGTCCCCGTCCGCGTCCACCGCCGCGGCCAAGAAGCCGGCCTCCGAGACGCCGGCCGCCCCGGCGCCGAAGGATTCCGCCGCCGACCCGAAACCCGCCACCGCGCCGCGTACCCCGGCGGCCCGGGCGGCCAAGGCTCCGGCCGCCCGCAAGCCGAAAGGCCCCGAGGTCACGGTCACCATCAACGGCACCGCCGAGGGCGAGTGGACCGTCGATGTGACCAACGGCAAGAAGCGCACCACGCGCGCCCTGCCGGTCACCGGCCCGGCGGTGGCGCAGGCGGCGAAGCTGCTGCACCCCGAGGTCGCCGAGGTGGTCGAGGGATTGCAGGAGTCGGTCCGCGGTGCCCAGGAAGCCAAGGTCCAGCAGTTACAGGCCGAACTGGAACAGGCCCGGAAACTGCTCGAGGAACTCTCGGACTGATATCGCGATCAGACCGCGGTTTCCCGGGGGCGCCAGCCCTGCTGGATCGGCTCGGTCGGCGCATGCCGGATCGTGTCGTGGAACATGTAGCCGAAACCGCGGCGCTTCGCCATATACATGGCCGCGTCCGCATCGCGGATGAGATCGTAGACGGTGGCGTCGATATCGCGGGGGCCGCCGCACGCCAGTCCGATACTGGCGGTGAGCGGCACCTCACCGGTGCTGAGCGGGAACGGTTTCATGAAGATCCCGAGCAGCCGCTCGGCCATGGTCGTCGCCTCGTCCCGGTCCAGCGGTGCCAGCACGATGAATTCGTCACCGCCGTACCGGGCCACCACGTCGTCGCGGCGGACCGCGGTGCGGATCCGTTTCGCCGCCTGCACGATCAGCTCGTCACCGACCGTATGGCCGTAGCTGTCGTTGATCGCCTTGAACTCGTCGAGGTCCACGAACAGCAGACAGAGCGGCCGCTCGGCCCAGTCGCGGTGATCCCGGTGCAGCACTCGCAGCAGCGCCGAACGGTTCAGCAGGCCGGTGAGTGGATCGTGGTCGGCCTGATACCGGGCGCGCCGTTCGCTGCGAGTGCTACGGCCGATGGCGCGTTCGCTGCGGATCAGCAACCCGATGAGCAGCAGGGCCAGGACGGTGGACACCACCACCTGGTCCAGTTGGCTCAGCGGCGCGCGTGCCACCGGCACCAGGGAGGAAACCACCAGTGCCACCGCGATCACGCTGGCACGCTGGCGGGAATGGTGCGGCCGGACCGGACGCCGTTCGCTCACCGCCGCCATCGTCGGATGCAGCGCCGCCGCCCCGAACGTCGCGAACGCGCCGAGCAGCGGCAGTAACAGCAGAGTCGGATCCGTGGTGAGCGTTCCGGCCGCGGTGAGCCGGAAGCCGATCTCGGTCAGCAGGGTGAAGGCCAGGCCGATATGCAGCAGCCGCAGTGCGGTTTCCGAGCGGCTCGAGGTCGCGAGCGAATGGGCGAGCAGCGTCAGCAGCAGCGCGTCGAAGACCGGATACGCCACCACGGTAAAGGTGTTCATCCGGCCCTCGACGGTATGCAGGACGGGGGCGATCAGGAAGATCCAGGAGGCGAGCAGGGCGCCGAGACCGATCAAACCCGAATCCAGCAGGACATCGGGGTGCGCCCGGGTCTGACGCGGACGCAGCCACAGCAGCGCCGCCGCCCCGGTGGCGATATATCCGGTGAGCGTGCAGATCTCGTCGAGAGGGCTGGACGGCGCCGATCCGAATTCACGCAGGACGGTACCGAGTGTGTACGGAACAGTGGCCGCCGCCAGCAGATACCACGGCAGGGGATGGGCCGGTGTGTGCCGGCGCACGCCGAAACCGGCCACCGTCACGGCGGCGCTCGCCGCGAGCAGAGTGGCGGTGACGGACAGCAACGGGGAACCGAGCACCAGGGGAATCACGACCAGAAGGCCCGCGGCCGTGAAAAGTGCTGCACAGAGAAACTTCCGGTGGAAAACCTGTCGTCCTGCACCCTGCGAGTCGCTGATTATCATCAGCCCCCCTTTGGTCGCTCCATTCCCGGTGAAATCGAGCCGCGTCGCAGGCCTGGGAATCCTTGTCTGTCGTGCTCTACCAACCCATCGAGCGGCGGCTGACGAAACCGAGTTTTCCTGTACGAGGGGACGTCCGAACCGAACGCGAACGTTCGGCCATCAAACCTGGACTACTGGTCCGATGATGACACGGAGTGTCGAATTTGTCGCTGTCTTGGCGCAACAACGTCGTAACGGCTGTCTCGCCGGTGGCGGCGTCGCGCGGTGCGGCGGGTCCCGGCTCGTACGGTGGTCCGGTGACACCACGCGAGGAGAGCATCCATTCCCGCCGACTCTGGGCGGCGCCGGGCCGGGTCAATCTGATCGGTGAGCACACCGACTACAACGACGGTTTCGTCCTGCCGATCGCGATACCGCTGGCGGTCACCTGCGCCGGGCGGCGCCACCCCGACGATCTGGTCCGGGTGAGTTCCCGGCAGCGTCCGGGTGAACCGGTGCGGTTGCCGGTCGGAACGCTGCGCGCCGAACGTGACCTAGTACCGGGATGGGCGCGTTACCCGCTCGGGGTGGTGGCCGAGTTCGCCCGGCGTGGCCACCGGACCGACGGCCTGGAGCTGGAATTCGACGGTGACGTTCCGGCCGGCGCCGGACTGTCGTCGTCGGCGGCGCTGTGCTGCGCGACCGCGGTGGCAGTCCGTGACCTGTGCGCGCCGTCGGTCGCCGACCGGGAACTGATCGATATCGCCCGCGCCGCCGAGAACGACTATGTGGGCGCCCCCACCGGGATCCTCGACCACGCCGCCTCGATCCTGTGCACGGCCGGGCACGCGCTGTTCCTGGACGTCAGAGCGTTTCGGGAAACGGAAACCGTTGGCTACGAACAGATTCCGTTCGATCTGTCGGCAGCGGGGCTGCGTCTGCTGGTCATCGATACCGGGCAGACCCATGAACACGCCGGCGGCGGGTACGGCGCCCGGCGGGCCGAATGCGCCGCGGCCGCCGAAGCGCTGGGCGTGGGATCGCTGCGCGATATCGGTGCACCGGAGGGGCTGGCCGATCTCACCGACCCGGTGCTGTACCGGCGGGCCCGTCATGTCGTGACCGAGAACGATCGGGTGCGCGCCGTCGCCGAGACGCTGCGCGGCGGCGCCGATCCGCGGGCGGTCGGGCCGCTGCTCTCGGCGGGACATATTTCGTTGCGTGACGATTTCGAGGTCTCCACCGCGGTACTGGACGCGGCTGTGGAGGCCGCCGAGGCCTCCGGAGCATACGGCGCGCGGATGGTGGGCGGTGGTTTCGGCGGCAGCATCATCGCGCTGGTGGATACGGCGGGGGCGGATCGGGTGCAGGAATCGGTGCGGGAACGGCTCGCGGGCATGGGGTTCGGCAATTCGCGCACGTTCGAGGCCGTGGCCTCGCCGGGGGCCGGCCCGGCCCGGTGACACGGGTCGGTCCGGCCCCCGGCGATACGGGTCGGTCCGGCCCCGGTGACAGGGCCGGACCGCCGGCGGCTGCGGCGTCAGGCCGAAGCGCGGGCCCGCTGCACCAGGCCGACCGCGATATCGACCACCAGGAAGGTCAGCAGGCTCACTCCGAATACCGGTGCGAACCAGCCGATCAGCAGCGCCGCCGCGAGTACCGGTACCGCCAGCGGTATCGAGCGCCGCAGCGCGCCCCGGCGGGGCGGCCTACCGAAGGTGAACCATCCGGCGTCCCGGGTGGGTCGCCGCCGCCACCACATCAGATAGCCGCGGACGATGACGGTGACCAACCCGATCGCGGCGGCCAGCAGCAGCAGCTGGTTGAGCAGGCCGAACAACAGGCCCATATGGAGCTGGATCCCCCAGTTGGCCAGTTTGGCCATCAGCGACCAGTCCGAGTACGGGAGTAGCTGGACCACGGCGCCGGTGGCGCCGTCGACCGAGACCGAATCCGCGCTGAGAACCCCTGGCAGCCGGCGTTCCTTCACCACGAACGCGGTGTGGTCGTCGGCGGGTATCGAAATCTCCGCGGGCCCCGTGACACCCGCTTCCACGGCCGTGGCGTCCACCACGTCCAGTTGCCGGATACGTTCGGCGGGAACGGTGTGGGTGGTCACGGCCCCGCCGTGATGGCCGGCGTGGCCGGAATGCTCCGCCGCGGCGGAGCCGGGCAGGGCGGTTTCGACCACCGGGGTGGTCCAGCTGAGATCCTCCCGGAGTTTCTCGATGTTGGCGCCGGCATAGGCCGACCAGGTGAGGCCGGTCGCCGAAAGTATCAGCGCCGCCGGCAGGATCCATACACCCACCGCGGCGTGCCAGTTGAGACGCCGTTCCCGGGCGCCCTGTGCCAGGTTCGGTACGAACAGCCAGCGCGCCGAATCGCGCTGTCGCCGCGCGCGGACGCGCCGCACCCACAATACGAGCCCGGCCAGCGCGATCAGCCACAGCCAGGAGGCGGCCAGTTCGGAGTAGAGCCGGCCCGGTTCACCCAGGTGCAGATGCCGGTGCAGCTGGGATATCCAGGTGCGGAAGGGCAGGGCGCCGGAACTGCCGTACACCACTTCCTCGCCGACCGGTCGCGCGGTGACGGGGTCGACGAACACCGACCGTCGCAAGGATTCGCCGAGCGTGGGGTCGGTGAACAGGACCCGCGTGGTTTCGCCCGGAGCGGGGGCGGGGGAGACGGCGTTCAAGGTGAGATCGGGCCGTTGGGCGACACCCGCGGCCACCTGTTCCGACAGCGGTTTGGCCGGGCCTTCGGAGTCCACGAACAGCACATCACGGTCGACGAAATTCTCGATGGCCGGCGCTATCGCGTACAGCCCGCCGGTGAGCGCCGCGATCAGCAGGAACGGTCCCACGAAGAGACCGGCGTAGAAGTGCAGCCGCAGCGCCAGGCCGCGTACGGCGCCCCTGCCCTGCTGCCGTGGGGCGGGTGTCTCGGGCACCGGAGGTTCCGATGCCGTCGAGAGATCAGTGGTGGTGCTCAACAGTCATACCTGCGTCCTGAATGGGCCGGCGTACGGCCGGAGGAACCGGCGCGCGGGGCCGCTGCCGCGATGCGCGGCAGCGGCCGGGACCGGGCGCCGGGTGAGGGATATTCCGGCACGCACCGGGACGGCGACGTATCGAATACGTCGGCGTCCGGCGGCCGGATGGATCAGATCAGGACAGTGCGCGGGGGCCCGCGGGTGCCGACGGCGCCGAGGACGAGGATCCGGGGTACGACCCGAGCCCGGTAGGTGCGGCGCAGGAGACGCGGTCCGGTGACGACCGGCGGCCGGATCAGGATCGGCAGCAACCGGGCGAGTGCCGCGGCGGCGCTGCGATAGGCGGCTTCCGCGCCGCGCACGATGAGGGCCGCGACACAGGCGACGAGGATATGGGCCGCGATCATGCCCGGCGTCAGCTGCAGATCACCGTGGTGCAGATGACCGGAGCCCCAGCCCAGGCAGATATGCCCGAGCAGCTGACCGGCGGCCAGTACCGCGGGGAGACCGGCGATACCGGTGCGCAGCGGGCGCAGCCCGGCGACCAGGGCGCCGAGTGCGGCGGATGCGGCGGCGAGCAGCATGATCGCCGTACTGTCCGGTACCGCGGCCGGGGCGGCCCAGCCGTGCGCGGCCACCGAGACGGTTCCCGAGATCAGGCCGGCCACCGCACCGCGGACGCGGGCGGCGTCGCGATGATCCGCCGCGGGGGCGGAGCCGAACCTGATACGCACGCGGTGATGATATCCGACCGGGACGACCGCTCAGAGCGGTATCGGACCAGGTCGTTCAGCGAAGGGAGGGCGCCGATGAACACCGGGCGGGGCGCCGGCGGACGATCGGGGTGTGTGCCCGCCGGGTCGATCGCCGCCGTGAAACGGGCCCGCTCTCAGCGCTCGGGTTCGAGCTCCATCAGCGGTTTGCGCAGGAGTTTGCCGGTGGCGTTGCGGGGGAGTTCGTCGAGGAACACCACCTCGCGGGGAACCTTGTACCGCGCCAGGTTCGCTTTGACGTAATCCTTGATCTCCTGTGGGTCGCGTGCCGAATCCGGGCCGGGCACCACCACGGCCCGCAGCCGTTTGCCGAACTCCCGGTCGTCGACCCCCACCACGGCCGCCTCCAGCACATCGGGGCGATCGGCGATGAGGTGCTCGACTTCCTGTGGGAAGACGTTCTCGCCGCCGGAGACGATCATGTCGTCGTCGCGGCCGTCGATGAACAACAGCCCGTCGGCGTCCAGATGGCCGACATCGCCGCTGGACATCATTCCGTCCACGCTCTCCTTGGTGCGGCCGTCGGTATAGCCCTTGAAGGCATGCGGATTGTCGATGAAGATCGTGCCGGTCACATTCGGTTCGGTGATCCTTTTGCGATTCTCGTCGTAGAGCGCGATCCGCACGCCGACGGGCGGGCGGCCGGCCGTGGTCGGGGACTTCCGCAACTCCTGCGGGGTCGCCACCGTGATCACCGCGCATTCCGTGGACCCGTAGAGGTTGTAGAGCACATCCCCGAAATACTGCCCGGTGCGCACCACCACGTCCGGCGGGATCGCCGACCCCGCCGCGAAGATGACCTTCAGTGAGGAGACGTCGTAGCGGTCCAATACCTCGCGCGGTTGATCCAGCAGACGCTGCAGCATAGTGGGTACCACGACCAGCGAATCCGCCCGGTAGCGGGCGATATTGGCCAGGGTGCCCTCGGGATCGAAACGGCGCTGCTGGAACACGACCCGGTTGCCCAGCGCCAGTCCCAGCGAGAACTGCGACAACCCGGTGCCGTGGAAAATGGGCGCGGCCATCACCATGGTGCCCTCCGCGGGCAGCGGCACCCGGTCGACGAACTGGGCGGACATGAACGGGCTGACCTTGTCGCGCGGGGCGCCCTTCGGGGTTCCGGTGGTGCCGCTGGTCAGGATGACCATCCCGCCGGGCTTCGCGGGCGCGGTCACGGGTGCGGTGGACTGTCCCGCGGACAGCGATTCGACCGTGGCGAGGTCCGGATCGGCATCGTCGGATTCGTCGACCCAGGTGAGGATTCGCGGGATCGCCGCGGGCACGGCGCTCATCAGATCGAAGAACTCGCTGTCGTGCAGCACCGCCTTGACCTGCTCGCGTTCGGTGACATCGGCGAATTGCGGTGTGGCGAAACCGGTGTTCATCAGCACCGCCCGCACGCCGAGCTTGCCGGCGGCCAGCATGCTCAGCACCATGCCGCGATGGTCGCGGGCCAGCACTGCCACCACATCGCCGCCGCGCAGCCCGCGCCCGGCCAGACCTCGCGCGAAGGCGTTGGACAGCCGGTCGAGATCGCGGTAGGTGAGTTCGCCTTTCTCGTCGACGACGGCGGCCAGGTCCGGCCGGGTCTGCGCCGCGTGCATGACGACTCCGGCGAACGGCCCGTACTTACCCGCGTTGATCATCGAGCGGGCGGCATGGTCGAGCCGCAGCGGATCGAAGAGGCCGCGTTTACGCATCACGTTCACGGCGAGCGCGAGATCGCCGGCTTTGCGAACGGGTCCGGGCAGCGACAATGTCATCGGTGACAACCTTCCGCGGCGAACCGCCTGGGCGGGCGGCCTACCTCCTCGAACTCCAGTGCTCGGCCAACCCTAGCAACGCCGCGGGCGACTACGGCCGCCATTGTCTCGGACAGCAATGAAACCGGGACCTCCACTGTGAGAGATCCCGGTTTCGACAGCCGAACCGTGCGTCAGACCTCGTATTCCACGAGCACCCGGCGCAGCAGTTTGCCGGTCGGGTTACGCGGCAGATCGTCGAGGAAGACCACTTCGCGCGGCACCTTGTAGCGGGCCAGGTTCTCCTTGACGTGGGTTTTGATCTCGTCCTCGGTGGGCTTGTGGCCGGGTTCGGGCACCACGAACGCGCGCAGACGTTTGCCGAACTCCACATCGTCGACGCCGACCACGGCCGCGTCGAAGATATCGTCACGCTCCAGCAGCAGGTTCTCCACTTCCTGCGGGAAGACGTTCTCGCCGCCGGAGACGATCATGTCGTCGTCGCGGCCGTCGACCATGAGCAGGCCGTCCTCGGTGAAATGCCCGACATCGCCGCTGGACATGTAGCCGTCGATGATCTGCTTGTGCCGGCCGTCGGTGTAGCCCTCGAAGGGGGCGCCGCTGCGTACGAAGATGCGGGCGGTGACGTTCTTCGCGGTCACCGGCTTGTCGTTGTCGTCGTACAGCCGCACATCACAGGTCAGCGGCGGGCGGCCGACGGTGCCGGGAGCCTTGGCCAGTTCGTGGGGCTGGGCCACGGTGGCGATGGCGACCTCGGTGGAACCGTAGAGGTTGTAGACGACGGGGCCGAACACCTCGGCGGCCCGGATACTCAGTTCCGGCGAGAGCGCCGAACCCGCCAGCACGATGCCCTTCAGCGAGGACGTGTCGTATTTCGCGCGGACCTCCGCGGGCAGTTCCACCATCCGGTGCAGCATGGTCGGCACCGCGACCAGCAGCGAGGCCTTGTGCTCGGAGACCATTTTCAGGGTGGCCTCGGCGTCGAAGCGGCGCCGCATGACGATCTTGTTGGTCAGACCGGTGCTCACCAGCCAGGTGCCCAGCCCGGTGCTGTGGAAGATCGGGGAGACGATGACGACGGTGCCGCGTTTGGGGAACGGCATCCGATCCAGGAACTGCGCGGTGGCGACCGGGCTGGCCTTCTCACGCGGGGCACCCTTGGGCAGGCCGGTGGTGCCGCTGGTGAGGATGATGAATCCGCCCGGTTTGCTGGGGACGGGCAGCGCGTCGAGACCGTTCTCGGCGATCAGATCGTCGAGGGTTTTCGCGCCGTCGGGCAGCTCGGCCCCCTCGTCGACCCAGGTGAGGAAGCGCGGCAGCTCCGCGGGCAGCGCGTCGAGCAGGCCCAGGAACTCGCTGTCGTGCAGGACGGCCGCGACCTTCTCCCGTTCGCAGACCTCGGCGAACTGCGGTTTGGCGAAGCCGGTGTTCATCAGCGCGATCTTCACACCGAGTTTCCCGGCGGCGGCCATGGAGAGGATCAGGCCGCGGTGGTCGCGGGCGAGGATGCCGATCACGGTGCCCTCGGTGATCCCGGCCTTGCGCAGCCCGTTCGCGATCTTGGTGGACTGGTCGTCCAGTTCGCGATAGGTCAGCTCGCCGCGTTCGTCGACCAGTCCGGGCGCCTCGGGGGCGATCCGGGCGGAATGCATGATCAGGGTGGCCTGCGGGATATAGGTTTTGGAATCCTTCAGCGTCCGCAGGGTTTCCCGCGGATTCTTCAGATCGATGAAGCCGCTGGACTGCAGCAGCCCGTATGCCTTGACGACTTCCAGCGTATGCGCCAGGTTCACCCTCGAACACCTCCACAGACTCTCGCGTCGGCACTCGACCTAGCGATTCCGAACGGCATATCGGGGCTCACCGTAGCAGTGAAAGTGCGTCCGCTCACAACGTACGCTCCGGACAAAAAAGACATCGTGGAAACGGTGGGTTCCGGTCCGGCCGGGGATGCGTGTCGAATACTCGACGCGCATCCCCGCTCTGACCAGTGCTGTCCGCTCAGTTGTAGATGGCTCCCAGCGACGGGATGGTGATATCTCCGCGCTGATAGGCGAATCCGTCCGGATTCTGCGGGCTCACCGGGACCGGCCACCGATGCCACAGGTTGCCGTACACTGCGGCCACCACCATGCCCGGACCGGGGTCGATCACCCGGGTGCGGATGGTGGTGTCGGCGATGACATCCATATGCTCGGTGAACTGTTCGGTCCCGCTGCGTCCGTTGGACAGGTTCAGCCACACCACGTCCAGCCGCGCGCCGGTCTGGTTGGGGGCGATCGTGCCCGGTCCCCCGAAAAAGGCGAACCGGAAGCCGTCGACGCTCAGCGCCAGCCCGTTACCGTAGAGCCCCGGCCCGCCGCCGCGGCCGATGGTGGATTCGGCCGGAACCTGGAACGGCTGCGCCGGCAGCGCCGCCTCCCGCGTGGCGGTTTCGACCCGGGGGTCGTCCAGCAGCAGATCCACGGCCCGCTCGGCGTCGAGATTGCCGATAGCGGCCTGCCGCAGCTGCTGAACCGCCGCGGGCCAGTCGACCCGGGCGGGTTCGGAGGCGGCGTGCCCGGTGAGCAGTACGGTGGCCGCGGCCGTCGCGGCGAATGTGGTGAGGAGCCGACGGGCCAAGCCCTGTGTACGCATAAACCAGTCTCCTTGCCGATACGGTGCTTCGGGATGCAGCTCGGTGAACGGTGAGTGCGGTGGAGCCGGTGGAACATCCGCCGGCGCAGCTGCTGCCGGGCGGTGGCGGGGGCTGCCGGTCGTACATCGGAACAGCCCGATCGAACACAGAGTGTCACTCGGACCGGGCGGTGTCCAGAACCGCCGCCCGCGCGGCGGTAGTCGGTCCATCACCGCGGCTCTGGATCGGTCGTAGGCGAACACGCGTTCCAGGGGCGTGGAGGCTCAGCAGATCAGGGACAACGATCCGCGGGTAGTACGACCTCGCCGTGTTCCAGGTAGAGCGTGATTCCCTCGGCGTCGGCGCGGTAGGCGTGACGCAGGCGGCGGGCCAGCCGCGGCACGAGGTAGTCGTCCACGCGGCCGATCGGCACCCACTCCCAGCGGTCCAATTCCACGCCGTCCACGCGGATCTGCGCCGCGCCGGAGCCCAATATGCCGCAGGAGAAGATATGCAGCAGTTTGTCGCCTTCGTCCGGGTGCGGCGCCCAGTCGCATACGAGCAGCCGCACCGGCGGCCGATCCAGGCCCAGTTCCTCGCGGATCTCACGCCGGCACGCCTGGGCCGGGGACTCTTCCCGGTCCACGTAACCGCCGGGGATATCCCAGCGGTCGCCGTAGGTCTTGCGGACCAGCAGCACCCGCGCGCCGTCGGCGAACAACGCTCCGGCCGCCATGCGGGGTGTCGCGAAGTCCGAGGCGGGATCGGTCATTGCGCAACCATACGGAAGCGGTCCGGCGCACTCGGCACCTTCGCGGTCACTCAGTCGAGGCAGAACTCGTTGCCCTCGATGTCCTGCATCACGAGGCACGACTCGTTGTAGCCGTCGGCACGCAGGAGTCGCACCCGTACCGCGCCGAGCGCGACCAGACGGGCACATTCGGCCTCGAGCGCGGCCACGCGCTCTTCACCCACCAGCCCGGTGCCGACCCGCACATCGAGATGCAGCCGGTTCTTCACCACTTTGGCTTCGGGAACGCGCTGGAAGTACAGGCGCGGGCCCACACCCGCGGGATCGACGCAGGCCGAACCCTGATGTTCGTACCCCAGTACCTCGGCCCAGAAACGGGCGGCCCGCTCGGGTTCTGCGCAGTCGAAGGTCACCTGGATCTGTCTGACTCCCATGCGCTCACTCAACACGCCTCCATCCACGTCCTCAACGGCTTTTGGCCCTGCTGCGTGGTGGGCTACCGGAATTCCTGCACCACTTCGATGCGTCCCACTATGTGGCGGTTGAACTCTTCGAGTTCCTCGGCGGGCACCCACAGTTCGAGGATCGTCTGCCCGCCTGCCTGGCGGATGGGATACCTGGCGGCGAAGTCGGCATCGATCTCGAACCGGGTCACGTAGCCGACGCCCGATGCCGCGACATTCCAGTCTCGTGCGATACGTATGGCGTAGTCCTCGTTCAACACCGGATAGAAGATCGGCTGGTCGGGCAGCCGCGGCGGCCACGCCTTCCATTCCGACGCCTCGACCAGCGCCAACTCCTCCGGCCCCGTGGGCCGCCAGAGGGTCAGTGTCGCGCGTTCATCCATCGCCATTCCTCGGTCGCTCGGTCCGGCGAATCATGCCTCTCCGGCCCTCGGACAGCCAGCCCTTATTCGCGGCGGAAGTGTCTACTGAACTCTCCAGGGCAAACGGCTTGCCTCAACAGAGCCAAAACGTCAACCATCCCCGTCACACGAAACCGGTGTGATCCCCTCGGCCGAACCAGCGGACCGGGTTGGGTAGCCGGCTTCGCGCGAAAGTCATCCTTCCGTCCCCACCAGTCGTTGATCTCAAAGTGGATCTTGGGATTGCCCCAGTACTTCACGTCCCCCTCGGCTGGGCATAACGAGAGTGGCCATTATCTCCTGGCACCGGTGAAACATCGACTTCCGATGAGCCGATTCGACCACAGTGGACTCCAATCACGCAGATAGCTACCCGATGTACGCTGATCAAGCACCTGCCATAGCTTTGCTCATCGGAGTTCTCGTGCTCACCACCCTCGTGGTGGTGACACTTCGGTGGCGCGGCAAGTCCTGGCTCGTGGTGCTGCTCGGTGGTGCGGCCGCGGCGGTTATCGGCTACGTCGTGGGCCTGGAGGCGATCTTTCTGATGTGGTGAAGACCGTTGGCCGAAGAGGTCGATCGTCCGCGCGGTCAAGGGTGGCGAATGCCATCAGCGAAGCTGACGCCCCTGGGCGCCCTGGACTGTGGAGGGGCGCGGGAACACAATGCAGGCCACCAGTCAGCAGGGCCACGCGGCTGGAGGTTGCGCACATACACGCCGATGACGGCCTACAGGCGGCCTGAGAGCTGATGAAGGCGACGAACGCTCCCCGTCGAATGCACGAAACCGGTGTGGTCCCCTCTGCGGATCACACCGGTTTCTGCTGTCCGACCTGGCTACTTCAGTTCGGCGCTGGTCTTGTTCAGGACCCGGCGGGCGACGATGAGCTGCTGGATCTGCTGGGTGCCCTCGAAGATGTCGAGGATCTTGGAGTCGCGGCCCCACTTCTCCAGCAGCAGCCGCTGCGAGTAGCCGATCGCGCCGGCCAGCTCCACCGACTTCAATGTGACATCGGTGCCGGTGCGGCCCGCTTTGGCCTTGGACATCGAGGCCTCGAGCGAGTTCGGTTTCTTGTTGTCGGCCATCCACGCCGCCCGCAGGGCCAGCAGATAGGCGGACTCGTAGTCGGCCTCCATCCGCAGGAATTCGGCCGCCGCGGCGTGCTGGCTGTTGGCCGGGGTGTCGTAGGAGATCTCGATACCCGCGTCGGTGAGGATGGTGCGCAGTTCCTCGAGCGCCGCGCGGGTTACGCCGATGGCCATGGCGGCGACCATGGGACGGGTGTTGTCGAAGGTCTGCATGACCCCGGCGAAACCCTTCTCCACGTTCACTTCCGGGTTGCCGAGGATATTGTCCTTCGGGATCCGGCAGTCCTGCAGCAGCAGTACGGCGGTATCGGAGGCCTTGATACCGAGCTTGTGCTCGAGTCGGGCCACCGACAGGCCCGGTGCGTCGCGCGGGACCACGAACGATTTGATGGCGGCGCGGCCGAGGCTGCGGTCCACCGACGCCCACACCACGATATGGGTGGAGCGCTCACCGGCGGTGACGAAGATCTTCTCGCCGTTGAGCACCCATTCGTCGCCGTCGAGTACGGCGGTGGTGGTGACGGCGGCGGAATCGGAGCCGAAGCTCGGCTCGGTGATGGCCATCGAGGCCCAGACCTTGCCGAACCGTTCCAGCTGCTCATCGGTGGCGACCGCGGCGATCGCGGCATTGCCCAGGCCCTGGTACGGGATCGAGAGCATCAGCCCGACGTCGCCCCAGGAGGTTTCCAGGGCGTTGAGCAGCGCCGACATATTGCCGCCGTTGGCGTTGAGGAGCACGGCGGTGCTGGGCGCCTCGTCGTCGGAACGGCCACCGCTGGCGCCGCTGATCTTCTGTGTGCCGGAATCGCTGAGCCCGTCGACCATGGCGGCCATGGTGTCGAGCTCCACGGGATACTCGTGCTCGGCCAGATCGTATTTGCGGGAGATGGGCCGGAAGATCTGCGCGGCCACCTGATGCGCCTGATTGGCGCTGGCCCGCAGCTTCTTGGGAAGTTCGAGATTGATCATGGAAAGTCTCCTGATAAGGACTTCATCGCTCTGTGGTGACTACCCGCGCCGCCGGAGGCGGCGCCGACTACACGAGCACAATGCCTTCGGCGATGGCGATACCGCGCAGGTCGCGGTACCAGCGTTCGACCGGGTGTTCCTTGGTGAAACCGTGTCCGCCGAGCAGCTGCACGCCGTCCAATCCGAACTTCATGCCCTTGTCGGTGGCGAGTTTCTTGGCCAGCGCCGCCTCCCGGGCGAAGGTCAGGCCCTGTTCGGCGCGGGCGGCCCCACGCAGGGTCACCAGGCGCAGGCCGTCCAGTTCGATCGCGATATCGGCGACCATGAAGGCCACGGCCTGACGGTGGCTGATCGGTTCGCCGAACGCCTCCCGCTCGTTGACGTAGGGGATCACGTAGTCGAGTACGGCCTGCCCGGTGCCGGTGGCCAGCGCGGCCCAGCCCAGGCGCGCCAGCTGCACGGCGTCGCGGTAGTCGGCGGCATGCTGTTTGGCGTCGCCTTCGCCGAGGATCGCGTCGATACCGACGGCGACGTTGTCCAGGACCAGCCGGCCCAGGCCCGCGGCCCGCAGGCCCATGCTCGGATCGGCTTCCACCGACAGGCCCTTGGCATCGGATTCGACCACGAACAGCGCCGGGCGACCGTCGAGTTCGGCGCCGACGATGAAGATCTCGGCATCGGCGGCGGCCGGGACCAGGCTCTTCACGCCGTTGAGCCGATAGCCGCTGGGGGAGCGCACCGCCTTGGTCTGGAGACTGAAGGGGTCGAACAGCGCGCGCGGTTCGCTGATCACCACGGACGCCTGGGGGACGTTCTCGCCGGTGAAGGCGGGCAGGTAGGTCTGCTGCTGGGCGTCGGTGCCCCACTGAGAGAGGGCGACGGCGACACCGCTGGGCGCCAGCAGCGGCAGGGCCAGACCCATATCGCCGTGCGCGAGTGCCTCGGCCACCAACGCGTTGGTGACGGCGCCGCGTTCGGTCGCCGCGCCCTCGAGCTCCTCGGGGACGTTGATGAGGGTGATGCCCAGTTCCGCGGCGCGGCCCAGCAGATCCTTCGGGGCCGCGGCGGCCTCGTCGGCGTCGTGCGCGGCCGGGCGCAGGATTTCGGCGGCGAACTCGCGCACCGTCTCGACGATCATCTGCTGTTCGTCGGTGGGGGTGAGGTCGAAGTAGTCCTTGGTCTTCGACTCGTTGTCGGGCAGCCGTTTGGGGGTGCCGCCGCCGGCGACCTTGTTGAACGCCCGGGTGGCCGCGCCGAGGGTCCGGAAGCCCGTCTTGGTGCTTTCGTAGGTGACCCGGTCGATCTGTTTGCGCAGGTTGTACTTCTCGGCGAGCTCCGAGCCGGTGATCGTCGACATGACCCGCATGGCGGCGCCCATCCAGTCCCGTTTGGGTTGGTGCAGGCCCACCCCGTTCTCCTGGCGGACTCCCGTATCAGGACGCCGCTTGGTAGCGCTGTCTCGAATGCTCATCGTCACCTGTTTCCTCGCGCGGGGTGAAGGTCTGTCCCCAGCTATCTTACTGCGGAGTAAGGCTATCTTACTGCGGAGTAAGAACGGCGTCGAGGGCGTCTCCCGTCCTGGTGAGCGGACACACCGCGGGCGGCGTGGGGGGACGAGAACGCGACCGCCCGCCCCCGGACGGTGCCGTGAGCGGGCGGGCGTCGGTTGCCGTGGCGACCGTGCGGGTTCGTTACTCCCGCACGTACCAGCGCAAAGTCGCGTAGGCGGTGAGACCGGCGAACACCACGCCCACCGGCACCACCGTGAGCGCGGTGGTGAAGATGTCGTCGAAGGTGACCGCCGGGAAGACATTGCTCGCGAACAGATCGCCCAGGGCCCGGTCGATCACCAGCGGCCGGGCGGCGAACAGGCCCACCGTCGCCACCAGCCCGCCGGCCAGCGCGGCGACCACGGCCTCCAGCAGGAACGGCAGCTGGGTGTACCAGCGGGTCGCGCCGACCAGGCGCATGATGCTCACCTCGGTGCGGCGGGTGAACGCCGCGATCTGCACCATGTTCGCGATCAGCAACAGGGCCGCCACGGCCTGGAGCAGGGCCATACCGAACGCCGCGTTGCGCAATCCGTCGAACAGGCTGACCAGCCGGTCGACGGTGTCCTTGTCGTTGCGCACCATGCCGACGCCCGGACGTTCGTAGAACTGCTCGTAGATGCCCGGATACAGCGAGGCGTCGCCCATCTTCACGCGCAGGGAGGCGGGCAGCGGGGTTTCGCTCACATATTCGGCCAGCTCCGGCTGGTCCTTGAAGGTCTGCTCCTTGGCCTCGCGGATGGCCGCGTCGCGGTTGAGGTACTGCACGCTCTCCACGCCGTCGACCGAGCGCAGATCCGCCATCAGCGTATGGCAGGTCTCGCCGGCGCAGTCGGGGTCCGTCGCGGAGATGTCCTCGGTGAGATAGAGGCGGACCTCGAGCCGATCCAGGAAGTACTGTTCGGTCTTGTCGGCGATCTGGATGGCGAGGATGCCGCCGCCGAGCATGGTCAGTGACACCGCGGTCGTCAGAATCATCGCGATCGTCATGGTGACGTTGCGGCGTAGGCCCTCGGAGACCTCGCCCAGCAGGAATCCCGCGCGCATTACCGGCCCACCTCGTAGCCGCCGGTCGCCTGATCGCGGACCAGCCGGCCCTCGTACAGCTCGACCACCCGCCGTCGCATCCCGTCCACGATCAGTGGATCGTGGGTGGCCATGAGCACCGTGGTGCCCATCCGGTTGATGTGCTCGAGCAACAGCATGATCTCGTAACTCGTCTCGGGGTCGAGGTTGCCGGTGGGTTCGTCGGCCAGCAGGACCAGCGGCCGGTTCACGAACGCCCGGGCGATGGCCACCCGCTGCTGTTCGCCGCCGGACAGTTCGCTGGGCAGCCGGTCGGCCTTACCGCTGAGCCCGACCAGTTCCAGCACCTCCGGCACGGTCCGATCGATGAACTGCCGGCGTTTACCGATTACTTCCAGCGCGAACGCGACATTCTGGGCGACGGTGCGCTGCTGCAGCAACCGGAAATCCTGGAAAACGCAGCCGATCCGCTGCCGCAATTTCGGCACCCTGCGCCCCGGCAGCCGGTCCACCCGGAAATCCGCGACCGAGATCTCCCCGGTGGTCGGGATCTCCTCTTTGAGCAGCAATCGCATGAAGGTCGATTTCCCGGAACCGGACGGACCGATGAGGAAGACGAACTCACCCTTGTCGACGTGCACGGTGACGTGTTCCAGTGCTGGTCGCGTCGAGGTCGGATACGACTTGCTGACGTCGCGCAGGGTGATCACGAGGAGTCAGTGTAACCATTCGATAACGAAGGCGCCGCGCGACCGCTTCCCAGGGCTCAGGGGGCCGGTGGAACGAGCGCGGGAACCTGGTGGACGGCCGGCGCGGCGGGTGCGGGTGTCGTCTTCACCGGGGTGATGTCGTCGGGTTTGACGAACAGATAGAGCACGAAGGTCACGACCCAGCCGGCGGCCAGCATCAGTGTCGATCTACGTGCGGGCATTGAGACCTTCTCGGCGCATAGCCGCCGCAACCCGGACCCGAAGTTCACGTCCCACCTCGAACTGTTTGCCCGGAAGTGTCCGGGCGACCATACGGATGTTCATCTGATCGACGGTCAGATCCTCCACGCCCATCACCGTCGGCTCGTCGAGCAGCAACGGCTCGAGCCGGGGATCGCGATAGGCCTGACCGCCCACCTCGTGCAGAACCTCGTTGATCCGCAGAATATCGGCGCTGGCCGCGACCGGCACATCGATCGCGGCCCGGGCCCAATCCTTGGACAGGTTGGTGACCTTCACGATCTGACCGTTCGGGACCGTGATCACCTCGCCGTCGGAGTTGCGCAGTTTGGTGACCCGCAGCGTGACGTCCTCGACCGTACCCTCGGCCGGGTCGGCGACACCGGTCACCGCGATCCGCACCACATCGCCGAACCCGTACTGGCGTTCGGTGATCAGGAAGAATCCGGCCAGAATGTCCTGGACGATGCGCTGCGCCCCGAAACCGAGCGCGGCGCCGAGCACCGCGGCGGGCGCCACCAGCCCCGACATCGAGAAACCGAGCCGCTGCAGCACCTCCATGGCCACCAGCACATAGCCCACGGTCAGTACGACCCAGGTCAAGACCTGGGCGAGGGCGTGCCGGTGTTTGGCCTCCTCGGACCGCACCAGTGCGTCGCCGCCGCGGAATCCGGAATCGATGCGCTGGGTGATCCGGTCGCGGAGATAGGTGGCGAAGCGCGCGAAGAGCATGGCGCCCAGCACCAGCAGCACGATTTCCAGTCCGGACGACCGTAGCCAGGACGTGACGTCCGACGACAACGCGGGCAGCGCCACGGTCAGTGTCCGGGTCCCCTCCGAATACATGGGACAACCTGCTCTTCCACTCGCGCCGGATGGCCTGCTGCGCCCCGGATCCCGGGAGCCGCTAGCTCTCCTGCAGAACTGTACTCATCCGCCAGCGGATTCCGGATTCGATGAAACCGTCGATATCGCCGTCGAGCACTGCGGACGGGTTGTTGACCTCGTGGTTGGTGCGCAGGTCCTTGACCATCTGGTACGGGTGCAGCACATACGAGCGCATCTGGTTGCCCCAGGAGGCGCCCTCGTTGGTCTTGAGGGCGTCCATCTGGGCGCGCTCTTCCTGACGTTTACGCTCGAGCAGTTTGGCCTGCAGCACCCGCATGGCCGACACCTTGTTCTGCAGCTGCGATTTCTCGTTCTGACAGGTCACCACGATGCCGGTCGGGATATGGGTGATCCGCACCGCCGAGTCGGTGGTGTTGACGCTCTGGCCGCCCGGGCCGGAGGACCGGTAGACATCGACCCGGATATCGGTTTCCGGGACGTCGATATGGTCGGTGGTCTCCACCACCGGCAGCACTTCGACCTCGGCGAAAGAGGTCTGGCGACGGCCCTGGTTGTCGAACGGGCTGATCCGCACCAGCCGGTGCGTCCCCATCTCCACCGAGAGAGTGCCGTAGGCGTAGGGCGTCTTCACCGCGAAGGTGGCGCTCTTGATCCCGGCTTCCTCGGCGTAGGAGGTGTCGTAGACCTCGACCGAGTACTTGTGCCGGTCCGCCCAGCGGATGTACATGCGCATGAGCATTTCGGCCCAGTCGGCGGCGTCCACCCCGCCCGCGCCGGACCGGATGTTCACCAGGGCGTCACGCTTGTCGTATTCACCCGACAGCAGGGTGCGGACCTCGAGGGCTTCCACGTCGGTGTGCAGGGCCGCGCGTTCGGCGTCGGCGTCGGCCAGCGCGCTGGTCATCGCCTCGCCCTCTTCCTCCTCGGCCAGCTCGTAGAGCACCGGCAGATCCTCGAGACGCTGCCGTAACTCCTCGACGCGGCGCAGTTCACCCTGGGCGTGCGAGAGTTCGCTGGTGACCCGCTGGGCGTGATCCTGGTCGTTCCAGAGCTCGGGGTCGGCGGCCTGGTGCTCCAGCTCGTCTATGCGACGGCGTAGTTCCTCGATATCGAGGACCGATTCGACGGTCTTGAGGGTCGCGTCGAGTTCGGCGAGGTCGGCGGTTACGTCTGGATGCACGGTTTTCAAGGCTACTCGGAGCGTCCGGCGCGGTGAAACGGTATGTCCGGTACCGCGCGCGGCGGTAGCCGCGGGCGGGGGCCCGGCTCAGCTCGGGACGGCGCGCAGGTTGCCGGGCCGGTGGCCGGCCAGCCGGCCCAGCGCATCGGCGGTCGCCGGATCCGCGGGCAGGTGGACGATCAGCTGCTGATCGTCGTCGGCGAACAGATCGAGGGTCTCGTAGGCCAGCCGCAGGGTTCCGGCCGCCGGATGCGCCATCCGGGTCACGCCGGTGGCCGCGGGCAGGTTGGGCACGGTGGCGACGCGGTCGGTGAACGCGGCGCCCGCGGTGATGGTGAGCTGGTCGGCCAGGGCCGCGATCTCCGGGTCGGCGCGGAAGGGACCCTGTTTGAGGGTGGCCACCAGCTGGTCGGCCAGCTGATCCCAGTCCGGGTACACCTCGCGGGCCCGCGGATCGGTGAAGGCGAAATGGGCGAGGTTGGCGAAATGGTCCCCGTCCAGCGCGCCGGTCGGTTCCATCAGCCGCCGGTAACCGTCGGTGCAGGCCAAGACCTCGGTGAGCCGGTTGACCACGACCGCCGCCGCGGGTTCGAGCTGATCGAGCAGAGCCCGGATCGTCGGCCGGATCTCGCGGCCGGGCCGGGCCCGGCCCATACAGTTGAAGCCGGTATCGGCCTTGGTCAGGCGGTACAGGTGGACCCGTTCCGCCGAGGTGAGCGCCAGCGCGTCGGCCAGCGCGGCGAGGACCTGGGGTGAGGGATTGCGATCGCGGCCCTGTTCGAGACGAGTGATGTATTCGACGCTCACCCCCGCCAGCGTGGCCAGCTCCGAGCGGCGCAGCCCGGGCGCCCGGCGGCGGGCGGTGGTGGGCAATCCCACCTGGGCCGGCGTCACCGCGTCGCGCCTGCTGCGCAGGAACAGTCCCATCTCGTTCTCGCTCACCGTCCCACGGTACGGCGCGGCGCCCGGTCCAGGGTGGCCGTGGCAGTACCACTCTCGGCACGGTCTTCCCGCGGCCCGCCCGCCCCGGCAGATTCGAGAGGAAGCGGCGGCCGCGGGGCCGCCCGGCGAAGGAGAGCACAGTATGTCCAGCACCCCACTGCGTCTCGCGGTGATCATCGGCAGTGTCCGCGAAGGCCGCTTCGGGCCGGTTGTCGCGTCGTGGATCACCGCGCAGGCCGCGCGCCACGATCGGTTCGAGATCGACGTGATCGACCTGGCCGAAGCCGAGATCCCCCTGGCACTGCCCGCGGTTCCGCCGGCGCTGGAACCGGATCCGCCGCGTCCCGCCGGGATGCTCGATCTGACCGAACGGCTCGCGGCCGCCGACGCGTTCATCGTCGTGACCCCCGACTACAACCGCAGTTTCCCGGCTGCACTGAAGGCCGTCATCGACTGGCATTTCACCCAGTGGCAGGGCAAGGCCGTCGCGTTCGTCGGATACAGCGGGGCCAGCGGTGGTCTGCTGGCCATCGAACAGCTGCGCCAGGTGTTCAACGAACTCGACGCGCACACGGTGCGCGAATATGTGTCGTTCCCCCGCTACTACCTGCTGTTCGGGGAGGACGGGCAGCTGCTCGCACCCGAGGAGCCCGCGGCCGCGGCCCAGGTGATGCTGGACCGGTTGCACTGGTGGGCGGAGGCGCTGGTCGCCGCGCGTGCGCTCGCGGCCTGAGTGGGGGCGTGCCCGCCGCGTGGCGGCACGGCGCGCGGCCGCGTCCGAACCGACTCGATAGTGTTCGGGTGTGGCTGCTCACTCCTCTGACCTCGAACTCGCGCTGCGCCTGGCCGACGAGGCGGACGCGATCACCCGGGAACGGTTCGGCGCACTGGACCTGAAGGTCGACGCCAAACCCGATCTGACCCCGGTATCCGATGCCGACCTCGCCGTGGAGGAGGCGATCCGGCGGATGCTGCGGCACGGGCGCCCCGAGGATTCGGTGCTGGGCGAGGAATTCGGCGGTACCGCCGAATTCAGCGGCCGGCAGTGGGTGGTCGACCCCATCGACGGCACCAAGAATTTCGTGCGCGGTGTCCCGGTGTGGGCCTCGCTCATCGCGCTGCTGGAGGACGGTGTCCCCGTGGTGGGAGTGGTGAGCGCGCCGGCGCTGGCCCGGCGCTGGTGGGCGGCCGCCGGGCAGGGCGCGTGGTCGAGTTTCCATCCCGGCGCGCCCCAGCCGCTCTCGGTCTCCGCGGTCGGCGACCTGGGCGCGGCCAGTCTCGCCTTCTCCAGCCTGTCCGGCTGGCGCGATCGAGGACTGCGGGAGCGGTTCATCGACCTCACCGACGAGGTCTGGCGGGTCCGCGGTTACGGCGATTTCCTCAACTACTGCCTGGTAGCCGAGGGCGCGGTGGATATCGCGACCGAACCGGAGGTCTCGCTGTGGGATCTGGCCGCGCTGGACATCCTGGTCCGGGAGGCCGGGGGTACCTTCACCTCGCTGGACGGCCGCCCCGGTCCACACGGCGGTGACGCGGTGGCGACCAACGGTCTCCTGCAGCGGCAGGTACTCGACCGCCTCGGCTAGCGCCCGTACATCCTCGGCCCGGAGCCCCGCGCCGCAACGGCGCGGAGCTCCTGGGGCCCGGCTTCGGCCGAGGTATCCGGCCGGCTCGGACGCGGAGAGCTGATTCAGCCCATGGTCTTCTGGCCGTCGATGGCCTCACGGATGATGTCGGCGTGCCCGGCGTGCTGGGCGGTCTCGGCGATGATGTGCAGCAGCACCCGGCGGGCCGACCACTGGCCCTCCTGGAACCAGGGCGCCTTGGGCAGCGGCCACGCCGAGTCCAGATCCAGGGTCGCGACCAGCTCATCGGTCCGGCGGGCCACCTCGTCGTAGGCCGCGAGCACCCCGGCGAGGGTCTCCTCTGGCAGCAGCCGGAACTCGTGTTCGCGGGCCGCGAAGTCCTCCGCGGTCAGATCGTCGAAATCCTTCATCGCCGAGGTGCCGTCGACGATGAAATCCACCCAGCCGCGTTCGACGCCGGTGACGTGCTTGATCAGTCCGCCGAGGCACAGTTCGCTCGGGGTCGGGCTCGCCGCGGCCTGCTCGTCGGTGAGGCCGTGGGTGGTGAAGCGCAGGAAGTGCCGCACGGTCCCCAGCTGCGTGAGGATATCGGCGCGTTCGCCGGAGAGGGGGGTGCTGGTGGCGGGATCGCTGAGGGTGGAGGTCTCGGTCATGGTCTTCGCCTTTCGCCGGGTCTGAGAGGGGCTGGTTCCGTCGTCGCAAACAACGGTATGACCTATAGCGGCCACTTTCTGACCTCAATAACACCCGGTCCGGAAAAACTTTCCGCCGGTCGCGGAAAGGCCGCCCCACCACGTCGTTTCCGCTCAGGGTTCCCGGGCGGCGGCAACCGGGATCGGACGGTCCCGCTCCCCCTGTGGCGCGAACCGGGACCGCGGGGCCGCGTGTTCAGCGGTGGGTGGGATCAGCGGGGGTCAGGTCGACATCGGCGGGCGGGCGCAGCCGGCGCAGGGCTCCGTCCATTCCGGTGACATACAGCGCCCAGCCGTCGCCGTCCCGGGCGATACGTACCGATGTGGTGCCGTCGGGCGGTACGCGCACCGGAGCGGGCGGTTTGATCAGACCGGTGACCACCGCGCAGCCCTGCCCGGTGGCCGTGTCGACCCGGTAGATCGCGCCCACGCCGTGGTCTGCGACGAAGAGATCGCCGGCCGCGGTGGCCTCCATATCGTCGGGCAGGGAGGGCAGGCCCGGGATCCCCGCGACCACCGTCGCCGCGGCCGGAGCGTCCAGCGGTATCCGGAAGATCTGGAGGGTGAGGCTGCTCGCGTAGATGGACCGCCCGTCGGCGGCCAGGGCCAGCCCGTTGGGCAGCGGTACCGGCGACCAGGTCCGGATGAACTCGCCGGTCGAGGGCCGGAACCGGGAGATCCCGGCGGGGGTCTCCCGCACCCCGATATTGCTGAACAGCAGGTCACCGTCGGGGAGCAACAATAGGCCGTTCGGCCCGTTGAGACCGGTGAGCAGCACCGTTACCTCGCCGGAGTCGAGATCGTAGCGCTGGAGGGTGCCCGGCGGGGCGGTGAGATCGTCGCCGGTCAGGAAGTAGACCGATCGGCCCGCCACTCGTACGCCGGCCGGGTGGTCGAGTCCGGTGAGCACCTTCTCGAACCGGCCGTCCGCGGAGACATGGGCCAGATAGCCGTCGAGGAGCCCGGTGACATAGAAGCCGCCCGCACCGTCGGAATCCAGATTCTCCAGGTTGCCGACGCCCTCGACGAGCGTATCCATCCGCCACCCCTCATCGCACAGCGCCGGAAACGCCCGGGCCTCGGGTGCGGGAACGGCGGCGAAACCCAGGGCGATCAGCGCCGCGGCGAATACCGCCGATCGGCCGCGGGGCCGCTTCTTCTCGGATGTCATGTTCGAGAACCTAGAGCACCGGGCGCCGGTCACGCCCGGTTCCGGACCGCGGCGTGGTGGCCGCGACCGTAGTTGTCCACATGTGGACAACTACGGGATATCCCGCCCGCGGCACCTCCGGGGGTCCGAGGCCCCTCGTAGGATGGCCGCGTGGACCCCCTCGACACCCCCATGGCGACAAACGGCGTATCCGCCGCAGAACCCGATGCGGCGCAACAGGTTCTACGGCGGGTGTTCGGTTACGACAGTTTCCGCGGGGATCAGGCCGAGATCGTCGACCATGTGGTGGCCGGCGGGGACGCGCTGGTGCTCATGCCGACCGGCGCGGGTAAATCGCTCTGCTACCAGGTGCCCGCGCTGGTGCGGCCGGGTACCGGAGTGGTCGTATCCCCGTTGATCGCGCTCATGCAGGATCAGGTGGACGCGCTGAGCGCGCTGGGTGTGCGGGCGGGTTTCCTCAACTCGACGCAGAATCCCGACGAACGCCGCATGGTCGAAGCGCAGTTCGCGTCCGGTGAACTCGACCTGCTGTACCTGGCTCCGGAACGCCTGCGGATGGAATCCACCGCACAGCTCCTCGAACGCGGCCGGATCGCGCTCTTCGCCATCGACGAGGCGCACTGCGTCTCGCAGTGGGGTCACGATTTCCGGCCCGATTACCTGGCGCTGTCGATGCTGCACGAACGCTGGCCCGAGGTGCCCCGGATCGCGCTCACCGCCACGGCCACCGAGAAGACCCGCGACGAAATCGTCACCCGGCTGGAATTGGGCAGCGCGCGCCGTTTCGTCGCGAGCTTCGACCGGCCCAATATCCAGTACCGGATCGAGCCCAAGAACCGGCCCGACCGGCAGCTGCTGGATTTCCTGCGCGCCGAACATCCCGGCGACGCCGGAATCGTCTATTGCCTGTCCCGTAATTCGGTGGAGAAGACCGCCGCCTTCCTCACCGAGAACGGTATCCGGGCCGTGCCCTATCACGCCGGTCTCGACCATCGGACCCGCGCCGAGAACCAGGCGAGATTCTTGCGCGAGGAGGGTCTGGTGGTGGTGGCCACCATCGCCTTCGGGATGGGAATCGATAAACCCGACGTCCGGTTCGTCGCGCATCTGGATCTGCCCAAATCCGTGGAGGGCTACTACCAGGAGACCGGCCGCGCCGGTCGTGACGGCCTGCCGTCCACCGCCTGGATGGTGTACGGCCTGCAGGATGTGGTGCAGCAGCGCAAGCTGATCGAATCCTCCGAGGGCGATGCCGCACACCGCCGCCGCCTGCAACTGCATCTGGACGCGATGCTGGCCCTGTGCGAGACGGTCGACTGCCGCCGGGCCCAGTTGCTGGCCTACTTCGGCCAGCCGCCGCTGCCCTGCGGAAATTGCGATACCTGCCTGACTCCGCCCGAATCCTGGGACGGCACCGTCGCCGCGCAGAAACTGCTCTCGGCGGTGCTGCGCCTGAAGCGGGAACGCGGCCAGAGCTTCGGCGCCGGGCATCTCATCGATATCCTGCTGGGCAAGCAGAATCAGAAGGTCCTGCAATACGACCACCACGAACTCAGTGTTTTCGGAGTGGGCGATGATCTGCGGGATACCGAATGGCGCGGGGTGACCCGGCAACTGCTGGCGCAGGGATTGCTCGCGGTGCACGGAGATTACGGTGTCCTGACCCTCACCGAGGCCAGCGAGGCGGTTCTCTTCGACGGACGGACCGTCCGGTTACGCCGTGAACCCGAGCGCCCGACCCCCTCCCGCGCCGCGCGCGGCGCCAAGGCGGCCCGGTCCGCGCCCGCCGATCTCAGCGGCGCCGATGTGGACCTGTTCGAGAAACTGCGGCAGTGGCGTGCCGATACCGCCAAGGAGCAGGGAGTCCCGGCCTACGTCGTCTTCCACGACGCCACCCTGCGCGATATCGCCGCCCGCAAGCCCGCCGATCTACCGGCCCTGGGCGCACTGAACGGAATCGGTGAGAACAAGCTCGCCCGCTACGGCGAGCAGGTGCTCGAGGTGGTGGCGGCCGGCTGAACCGAGCGCTCACACGGAACAGGCGGGCGCACATCGTGATTCACTCGGTGGTTGCTCCCGTCAGTGACGATAGGGGGCTGGACAGCACCCCCTAGCCTGGATCTATGTCCAGTCAGCGCGCCCCGTGGTCACGGTCACCCGGCCGCACGGGGCCGGTTGCCCAGTTCGGCAGCCTGGACCCCGCGGTGATCCGCGCCGCGACCGGTAGGCGTTCGGTTCCGCCGCCCGCCGAGCCCGCCGGTGCCGGTGAATCGGCGGGCGGCGCCGGGCCCGATGGCGAGGCCGATGCCACGGTGTCGGCGCATCTGCTGGGTTCCGCGGTCTCGGTGGATCCGGGGCACTCCGGCGCCTCCGTCGCCACGCTGCCGACCATTCCGATGGCCACACCGGTGCCCGCCCGCGCCGAATCCGGCCCGGTCGACGCCTCGCCCGCCGGGCATACCGGTACCGCGGATTCGGCCCCGGCCGCTCGATACGCCGGCCATCCGTCCGACGAGCATCCGCCCGCCGGTGCGCACCCCGGGCAGGGCCCGTTCGGTGGACATGCCCTGCTCGGGCTGTGCCTGGGCCTGGCGGTGCTGCTGGCCGCCGGCAGCTTCTATCTGGGGCGCACGACCGGCCCGGACGAGGCCGGCCGGCCGGGTCTGGCCACCGTGGCCTCGGCGCCGACCGCCACCGTCCAGGCCGTTCCCGCACCGTCGAAATC
Organism: Nocardia sp. NPDC024068; assembly: GCF_040638875.1. NCBI lineage: Bacteria > Bacillati > Actinomycetota > Actinomycetes > Mycobacteriales > Nocardiaceae > Nocardia > Nocardia sp. NPDC024068. Next base: position 43,895 of record NZ_JBEZYU010000031.1, read on the forward strand.
GACCTCACCGGGGTCCGGCTCGCGCGATGTGGGGTCCGGCTTCGTCTTCGGCAAGGTCCGGGGCAACGACGGCGGGACGCTCACCATCAGCAGCGAACTGACCCGCTCGGAGATCACGGTGTACACCGACCGCGACACCAAGCTGTATGTCCTGATGGCCAGTCGGGTCGAGGGGATCACCATCGGTGCCCCGGTCGTGGTGTACGGGCGCAGACATGCCGACGGGACGATCACCGCGGATACGATCACGGGCCTGTCACTGCAGGCATAGGCAGTCCGGCTCGGTAAGCGGTCACAACGTGACCGCAATTGCGGGGACAATCGGAGTATGGCGAATACGAGCACGCGGACCCTGCGCCTGCTGTCGCTGCTGCAGACCCACAAATACTGGCCGGGCGGCGAGCTGGCCGACCGGCTCGGAGTCTCGGCGCGGACCTTGCGGCGGGATGTCGACCGGCTCCGTGACCTGGGTTATCCGGTGGAGGCCCAACGCGGCGTCGACGGCGGATATCAGCTCGCGGCGGGCGCCGCGCTGCCGCCGCTGATGGTCGACGACGACGAAGCGGTCGCCTTGGTGATCGGATTGCAGACCGCCATGCAGGGGTCGGTGGCGGGTGTCGCGGAATCCTCGGTGCGCGCCCTCGCCAAAGTGGTCCAGGTGATGCCGCCGCGATTGCGCCGCCGGGTCGAGGCGATCCGGGCCATGACCGTCCCCGCCGAATGGGGCGGCCGCCCCGGCCCGGGCCCGGACCCGGCGGTACTGACCACCCTGGCGCTGGCCTGCCGGGACAGTGAACGCCTGCGTTTCTCCTATACCGCCGCCGACGGCAGCGGCACCGAACGCCATGTCGAACCGCATCGGCTGGTATCACTGGGCCGGCGTTGGTATCTGGTCGCGTTCGATCTGCTCCGCCACGATTGGCGCAGCTTCCGGATCGACCGGCTGACCGGGCCGGAGGGCGACGGATCCCGGTTCCGGCCGCGTGATCTGCCCGTGGCGGACGCCGCGGAGTTCGTCCGGGCGGGCGTGGACAGTATCGCCCGCCCGTACCACATCGAAGCCCTGGTCGATGCCCGCGCCGACGAGGTCCGTGCCCGGATCGGGCGGTGGAGCACCGTCGAAACCGTGACGGCGCAGCGCTGCCGGGTGACGATGAGCACCGACTCTCTCGACTGGCCCACCATGGCGCTGGGATCCCTCGGCGCCGAATTCCGGGTACTCGGGCCACCGGAGCTCGTCGCCCAGATCCGTTCCTGGGGTCAGTATTTCTCGCGTGCGGCGGCTACCGCCGATCCCGCGCCCGCGTCCTGATCGCCGCCCGCACGCAGAACTACGGTGTGCCGGCGGGGACGGATTTCAGCTGCTCGGTGTGACCTGCTCAGCGGGCAGCCCGTTTCCCGTTCGCGCGCCGCGGCGAGGTCTTGACGGCGCTCGGGAGCAGGCGCACCGTCGCGCCCGAATCGGTCGCCTCCGGGCCGACCTCATCGGCGAGCTCGATCGTCGCCTCCGCCAGCAGTTCGGGATGCGAGAACGGCATCCAGTGCCCGGCGGGCACATCCCGGCGCCGCAGCCGCGACACCCATCGCGCGGAATCGTCGTAACCGGCGGGGCGGACGGCGATATCGCGGCCCGCCACGATCAGCTGGACCGGGACATCGGTGGTCCGCTCTCGTGGGTTGAGCATCCGGGGGATGATGTTGGCCCGGTAGATGAGCAGGCCGTCGACCATATCCTGTTTCAGGGTCGGGCCGAAGTGGATGGTCGAGGCCGGTGTCCGGTTCATCAGCTGGATCACCCGTCGCCACCGCCCCTCGGTGGCGACGGCGCCGAACAGCAGCCGCGGCAGTACCGGCGTCATGAAGAGCCCGGTGTAGGCCGAGGAGAGCAGCTGGGTGAACGGCTGCCACAGGTTGCGCGGGCTCGGGCTACCGAGCCGGGCGCGTACCCATGCGGCCAGATGGTCCAGATTCGGGCCGGATACCGAGGTGAACGAGGCGATCCGTTCGATGGCCTGCGGCTCGCAGACCGCCTCCCAGACCTGCACCGAACCCCAATCGTGCGCGAGCACGTGCACGGGGCGCCCGGGACTCACCGCGTCGGCGACCGCGTAGAAATCGGCGGCGAGCTCGTCGAGCCGGAAATCGGCGACCCGGGAGGTGCGGGTGGACGCCCCATACCCGCGGGTGTCATACGCGACCACGTGGAATCGTTCGGCGAGCAGGGGAATCACCCCGCGCCACAGGTGGTGGGTATCGGGCCAGCCGTGCACCAGCACCACGGTTTCGGCCTCGGGGTCGCCGTATTCGAAGACCGCGAGGTCGAATCCGCGGTGGTGGACCGTCCGGGTGGTCTCGGGGATCTCGGTGCTCGATGCGGTCACGCTTCACTCCTCGTGCTGTCGGTACATGCCGGGTGGTGGGGGTTCGGACGGGCCGGATCTACAGGTCGAGAACCAATCGGCCGCCCGCACAGCGCGATACGCACACCAGCAGATCGCCGGCCGCGCGTTCGGCGGGGGTCAGGACCGAATCCCGGTGCTCGGGTTCGCCGTCGAGAACGCGGACCTTGCAGGTCCGGCAGAATCCCTGACGGCAGGAGTACGGCTGATCCGGGCGGCGCCGCAGCAACATCTCCAGCGCCGAGCGGTCGGCGGGTACTCCGATCACCTCCCCGCCGCGGGACAGCTGGATCTCGAAGGGCATACCGTCCACGACGGGCGGTGCGGAGAAACGTTCGGAATGCAGTTCGACGCCGGATATTCCGCGGACCGCGGCGGCGATTCCGGCGACCATCGGGGCCGGCCCGCAGCAGTAGACGGCGGTATCGGGACCCACACCGTCCAGCAGTTCGGCGGGGGAGGGCAGACCGCGCCGGTCGTCGGTGCGTACCCGTGCGCGCGGGCCGAAACCCTCCACCTCGGTGAGGAAAGGCAGGGTGGCGCGGGCGCGCCCGGTATAGATCGCGGTCCATTCGATGCCCAGCGCATCGGCCAGACGCATCATCGGCAGTATCGGGGTGATCCCGATACCGCCGGCCACGAAACGCACCCGCGCCGCCGGGGAGCCGTGGCCCGGCGCGGCGAACGGAAAGGCGTTGCGCGGCCCCCGTACCGCCAGCGCCCGGCCGACTCCGAGATCGTCGTGTACCTCGGCCGATCCGGCGCCGCCCGGGATGCGGCGGACCGCGATCCGGTAGCCGCGGGTATCGCGGGGGTCACCGCAGAGGGAGTACTGCCGCAGCAGCCCGGAGGGCAGTTCGAGGTCCAGGTGGGCGCCGGGCCGCCACGCGGGCAGCGGTCCACCGCCCGGTGCGGCCAGCCGCACGCTCACCACATCCTGGTCGGAGGCCACGACGTGTCGCTCGGTGACGATCACCGGGATCCGGCGGTCGTCGACGCGCGGTCGTAGATCACGCAGATTGGTCGCGGCGGTCCAGCGCATCCTGGCGTTGACGACCGCGTCCAGCAGCCGCATCGTGCGATCACCCCGGCGCCTGCCGTACAGATCGGCCGGTGGTACGGGCGGGACCGGCCGCCCGGAATCGGTGACAGTCACGACGCCGCCCGTGCCGCCGGGGATTTCGCGAGATAGGCGATGGCCTGCGCGGTGGATCCGACCGTCTCCGGGGTGTAGCCGGGCTTGAACGTCGACAGTGCGCTGATCAGCAGCGACGGAATTCCCGGCAGCGCCCCCCGGCGCATCGCGCCCAGAATGCGCAGCAGCAACCGCGGGTATCCGAGGTCGGGCAGAGCCGGGTCCTGACGCGCCAGGAATTTGGTGCCACGGACGAGCAGGACCAGGAAGGTGGGGAAGACCAGCAGCATCAGTGCCCCGCGCCGGAAGTAGCCGACACCGAAGTATTCGGCCACGTCGTGGGCCACATTGCGGTGTTCGACCTCTTCGGCGCCGTGCCAGCGGAAGAGATCGAGCATGCGCGGATCGGCCTCGAACCTCTCCAACTCGCTGTTGAGCACCCAGTCGCCCAGGAAGGCGAAGAAATGCTCGAGGGAGGCGATGACGGCGAGCCGGTCCACCAGTTGCTGGCGGCCGGCGCGGGTGGTGGTGCTGCGGCGCGGTCCGATGGTGGTGCGGAACAGGTGCTCGGTCTGCCGGATGAACGGCCGCGGATCGATTCCGTTGGCGATGAGCAGTGATTCGTGCGAATCGGCATGGGTTTCGGCGTGCATCGATTCCTGCCCGATGAATCCGAGCATATCCTCGCGCAGCTTCTCGTCCCGGACGAAGGGCAGCGCTTCCCCGAAGGTCACCAGGAAGTTGCGTTCGCCCTCGGGCAGGAGCAGGTTCAGCGAGTTCAGGACATGGGAGGCGACGGGCTCGGTGCGCATCCAGTGCAGTGGAACGGCGGTCCAGTCGAAACTGACATTGCGGGCGTTGAGCGCTACCTCGCCCGGATCAGTCACCTGCCGCCGCGCGGGATGGCCGAACACTCCCATCGATCCTCCTCGATCGTCACCAGCACCGGCCGTGACCGAGGTCGCGACCGGAGATTGCCCCGGTGCTGCGATCATACCCATAAGTGCGACGATGGGTTACATATAGTTCCGCATTTGTCCTATCCGGCGGATGGTTCCAGGTCGCCACCAGGTCCAGCAGGCCCGGGATGATCGTTCAGATCGGCATGAGATGGCAAACGGCGATAGCCCTCATCGGCGCCGCGCTGGCGGGGCAGCGGACTGGCTTGTGTGACAATTTCGGTCGCGGCCGTCAGTGCTTGCTCTGCGTCAGCGTGTGAGGGTTCCGCTCCGGTGTGGGCCGCCCGATTGCGCGGTTCGATGAGCAGCTGCTGAAAGTTCGACGGCAGAGTGCCGCCGAACTTTCGATACAGCTGGGTCTTCTGCCCGAGCATCTGGTATTTGCTGAGCAGTGCGTCAACCACACTCTCGGGTAGTTGGTGGAGGGATCTGTCGAGTAGCCGGGTAAGCGCGAGTTCGGCGGCCGTGCCCGCATCGATCACTGATCTGCGCAGTTCGTTGTGCTGGAGGGAGCGTCGAGCGTCGCGTATGAGCTGCCACTCCAGCGGTGGCCGCTGCCCGTTGGCGGCCTGCTCGGCGCACCAACGCAGCAGGTTGTTGTCCACCGCACGAGCTGGGTAAGGATAATTGACCTCGAAACGACCCTCGTCAAAGGGAATTATCTCCACAGAACCATCACTGGCCGCTGTCCACATCTTCTCGAAGAACACGGCATGCGGGTCGAAGATCGACAGCGGCGTTCGCGACAGGTCTTGAGTGGTCGTTATCTCGAGCCACGCGCGTAACAGGGACCACCACCCCATAATCTCTTCGCCGATACCGCGGACGGCGATCTGAAGATCATCGGGTCCGCCGCGAACTTCGGCGTAGTAACGAAATCTCCTGATCAAGACCGATTCGGCGGTCGTCGTACCATCTGCACCAATTTTCGAAACGGTGACTGTCCCCCAACTGTTGTACTTGTCGTGAACCCGCCCCCGGTGATCGAAGTAGTCCCATGGCCGCCTTTCGTCCAGCTCGGCAGCGTTGAATGACCGCCAGCGGGGTTCGGCTATGAAAAGCAACTGTTCCGGCGGGTCGGAGTTCAGGATCGTCTCGGACACCAGTCCGGGCGCTTCGAAAGTCACTTCACGACCGCCGACTAGGGTATCGAAGGTCGCGCCGAGACACTCTGGTGCGGCGATGAATCCACCGTCACAGTTCAACAGGCCTTCGATGATCCGGGTACGTCCATCCTCGGGCGGGTTACTCACCCTACTGATGATGCGGCGGCTCCAGCGACGGGACAAGCCGATTTCGCCAGGCCGGGCCGGCTATCCGTTGACGGATGTCAGGGATACTGCCCGCACACCCTTGCTATATGTCGGTTACGACATATATTCTGGGCGCCGTGGGTGAACTGTTCACCATCGAAATTGAGCCCGAAGTCCAAGACTGGCTCCAGTCGTTGCCGGCGAGACACTTCCTCAAGATCGACGAGTACGTCGGGCTGCTCGCTGAACAGGCAGAGTTGTTGGGTGAGCCTTACACGCGATATCTCGGCGACGGAGTACGCGAGCTGCGTCCGACGTTGGACGGTGCCGCCATGCGCATCACCTACTGGCTTGCACCCGGCAAACGAGCCATCCTGCTGACTGTGTTCCGGAAGACTCGCATGCGAGAAGACGCCCAGGTTAAACGTGCGAAGCTCGCCCAGCAGACCTGCCAGGCCGAACATGAGCCTGCCCACCGTGAATTCTGCCGCACGGTAGAGAAGGGAGAACTGGACCGATGAGCCACGCACGCTGGAAGACCCGCCAGGAACGTAGCCTCACTGAGGGGTATACCGAACATAGTGATGTCGCCGAGGCTCGCCGCGAGATCCGGCTGTCCATGGCACTGGCCAAAGCTGTCTACGACCGCCGCACCGAACTCGGACTCACTCAAGCCGACTTGGCCGAACGAGCCGGGCTGACCCAGGCGAAAGTCTCGCGTATCGAAGGATCCGACACAGTGCCGACACTTCCTCTGCTCGCCAAGCTCGCAGACGCGCTCGACGCAACTCTCAACATCGCCCTCGATGTCGAGGACACCCGAGTGACTTTCACCGGCCACCACAGCGATGCCGCCTGAACCGGTCGTTCGACCCGAACGGCCGTCGGCCTCGTGGCCGCCTCGGGCGGGCCGGTCAAGCTCGGCGGTGGTTTCGCGCTGAGCCTGGAAGCACGGGACAAAAAACTCCCCACCTGCCGAAACAGATGGGGAGTCTCGTGGAGCTGCCGGGAATCGAACCCGGGTCCTCCGCCGCGTCACCAGGGCTTCTCCGTGTGCAGTTCGCTGTGCCTCTACTCGGATCTCCCGGTCTCGCGAACAAGCCGGGATGACGATCCCAGTCGCTGTGAGATGTCCCGTACGACTCCGCGACCGAGCCGCACGGTGAGCCCTCTAGCTGATGCCGGCACCGAAGCCGAGGGCGAACCTCGGGCCGACAGAGACGCTATCGCTTAGGCAGCGAGAGCGTACTCGCGCTGATTGGAATCGGCGCTTAATTGGTTGCAACGACGCTTACGGTGGTCTCTTGCCTGCACCGACACGCTTCCCCTGAATCAACGTACGCAGTCGAAACCGTTCAGCCCCGTACGTCCCGGCACCTTGCCGGGCTTGTCATGCTAACACTTCGGACAGTGTCGTTCATTCCCGTTTTCCAGGCGGCCGGACCATCGGCGCACCGTCCCGGGTGGCGGGTCAGCGCATGCCTTTGATCCGGCGCCCGACCTCGCGGGTGACCTCGCGTTCGGCGGTGCGCCGCGCGAGGTCCTGGCGTTTGTCGTAGTCCTGCTTACCTCTGGCCAGGGCCAGTTCGACCTTCACCTTGCCGTCGGAGAAGTACATCGACAGCGGTACCAGTGTCTGGTTGCCCTCACGGGATTTGCCGACCAGGCGTTCGATCTCCCGTTTGTGCAGCAGCAGTTTGCGGACCCGGCGCGGGGAGTGGTTGGTCCAGGTGCCGTAACCGAACTCCGGGATGTGCAGGCCACGCAGCCAGACCTCGCCGTTGTCCACGGTCGCGAAGGCGTCCACGAGTGAGGCCTTACCCTCGCGCAGACTCTTGACCTCGGTACCGACCAACGCGATCCCGGCCTCGTAGACGTCCAGGATCGTGTAGTTGTGCCGTGCCCGGCGGTTGGTCGCGATGACCTTGCGCCCTTTCTCCTTCATATCGACAACCTTAAAGCGCAGCGGCAACCGGATTATTCCCGGTCGTCACTCAGGCGGGTTGCAGGATGAGATAGAGAACGAGCACCGCGGTGAAAGCGACGACCAGCAGTACCGTGGTCGGTCTGGGGCGGCGCCGGGGGCGGGGTATCCGCCGGCCCAGCCAGCCGATCTCGACAGCGGGATCGATATGTGGCCCGCGTGCGGGAGCGGCATCGGCGGGTTCGCCGGCAGTGGGCCCACCGATTTCCGAGCCGGTCGCTTGATCGGAGTCATCCCCGGGTGGCATGCACGCAGAGTAACCCCGTCACGAGGAATTCGGGGGTGATGCGCGCTGGTGACCGGATCGGCGCGCAGACCCCTCAGCGTGGAGATCTGAGGATGCGCAGGGCGACCCCGAGACCGGCCAGAATCGAAACAGTGGCGATCAGGGCGGTGCCCAGCGATTGGGTGAGGGCGGCGATTCCGGTGCTGAAGATCAGGCACGTGGCCAGAGCCAGCAGCGCCGTACCCCATTCCATGCCGGCGATCCGGGCGGGTCGATTGCGCAGGGCTGCCATTGGTTCCGGGTACCCCACGGGATTGGTTATCAAACCGTTACTGCCGTAGTTCTCCGCAGGCCGGGAACCGACCCGCAGGTCTGCCGTGCGAGGTGCGTAATGGCTGGCCATGGCGTGACCTCCGTCTCGGTGTCGGTGCGGCAACTGTGTTCAGCGTAACGGACAAATCTCTGTCTGGATACCGCGCAGCAAATCTGGAGAAAAGGGTCACAACTAGCGCCGATGGGCGGTCTGTTACCGCGATCTGGGCGTGATCTGGCAGGGTAAATCGGCAGTTGGCGGGGACCTGCACGGCCGTATGGGACGGTACGGGACCGTAGGTTTCCGAAACGGTTGAATAACAGACCGGAAGTCGGTAAATCGATTGCTAAATATTTGCCCGGCATCATCCCGGGCTGTGATAAGGGATGCGGCGATCACGGGTTGCCTAAGCTGGTGGGCATGCCGATTTCAGACCTCCGGGCATCTCGCCGCCGTCTGCCATTCCGTGCGGGAACCGCGGTGCGCGGGGTGCGCCGGTGACCGAGTGGTACGAGCGCACCGGTCGTATCGCGGTACTCACGGGCGCCGGAATCTCCACCGACAGTGGAATCCCCGATTTCCGCGGCCCGCGAGGAGTGTGGACCGAAGATCCGATAGCGGAGCTGCTGTCGACCTACGACAACTACCTGGCCGACTCCGGTCTGCGGGAACGGTCGTGGCTGGCCCGCCGGGACAATCCGGCGTGGGGAGCGCGGCCCAACGACGCCCACCGCGCGCTGGTCGAGCTGGAGCGCTCCGGGCGCGGGGTCACGATCATCACCCAGAACATCGACCGGCTGCATCAGCAGGCCGGATCGGCTCCGCAGCGGGTCGTCGAGATCCACGGGAACATGTTCGATGTGGTGTGTGTGGGCTGCGCCTACACCGCGAGCATGGCGGCCGCGCTCGAACGCGTCGCCGCGGGTGAATCCGATCCGCCCTGTCCGGAGTGCGGCGGCATCCTCAAGGCCGATGTCATCATGTTCGGCCAGGCGCTGGATCAGCGCACGCTGATGAAGGCCGCGCTGGCGGCGGAGACGGCGGAGATCTTCCTCGCCATCGGCACCTCGCTGCAGGTCGAGCCGGCGGCGTCGCTGTGCGGGCGGGCGGTGGCCGCGGGGGCGTCGTTGATCATCGTGAATGCCGAACCCACACCGTACGATTCGCTGGCGACCGAGGTCGTACGCGAACCCATCGGCACCGCGCTACCTCGATTGGTCGATCTGATCCTGGGTCGCTGAGACCGGGCCCAGGACCCGATCGAGATAGGCGTTGGCGAACCTGCCCTCCGGGTCGAAACGGTGGCGCACCTCGGCGAACCGGTCCCAATCCGGGTAGCGCTCGCGGAGGGTGCTCGCCGTCTGGAAATGGCGTTTGCCCCAGTGCGGCCGGCCGTCGAAGCGATCGAAAACCGCTTCGCAGGCGCGGAAGAACGGCTCGTACTCCATGCCCTGGTACTGGTGCACCGCGATATAGCAGGTCGCGCGGCCGCCCGCGGGGGAGAGGAACGCGTCGTCGCCGGCCACCCAGCGCACCTCGATGGGCATCGGACTGTCGAACCGCTTGGCGGTCTCCTTGATCTCGCGGATCGCGGCGACCGAATGCTCGCGCGGGACGGCGTATTCCATCTCGGTGAACCGGAACAGCCGGGGGCTGGTGAACACCCGGTAGGAGCGATCGACCTGACGCCGGTAGCTACCCGCGTAGGCCGCGCCGCGATGAATCCACGGGATCAGGGCCGGACGCCGCCGGGCCACCCGGCACAGCGCGTCGAAGGCGTGGTTGGACAACAGGACATCGGCGAACCAGTCCACCAACTCGCCGCGTGGTGCGGCGGGCAACTCGACGCGGTTGTTGCGTTTGGTCATCGCGATCGGGCTGTGCGCGAACATGTAGAACTCGAAATGGTCGTTGTGGTCGATATAGGAGTCCAGTTCCGTGAGCACGTCCTCGACCGGTACCGGCCGCTCGATTCCCTCCAGGACGAAGGATTCGACGAGCTGGACCGTGAACGCCGTCACCACACCCAGGGCCCCGAGGCCTACCCGTGCCGCGCGCCAGGCCCGCGGATCGGACTCCTCCGAGAGTTCGGCGATCCGGCCGTCGGCGGTCATTAGCTCCACCGAGTGCAGGGCGGCGGAAATATTCGGCAGGCGGCCCCCGGTGCCGTGGGTGCCGGTGGCCGTGGCGCCCGCGATGGTCTGTACATCGATATCGCCGAGGTTGGGGAACGCCAGGCCGTGCCGGTCCAGCTGGGCGTTGAGCGCCGCGAGGGTCATACCTGCCTGGACCCGGGCCCGGCCGGTATCGCGGTCGACGTCCAGGATGTGGTTCATCCGGGACAGGTCGAGCAGCACGCCGTCGGTGAGGCAGGTGTCGGTGAACGAATGCCCGGCTCCCGCGACCCGGACGTGCTGCCCCTCCTCGGCGGCGCGTCCGAGCTCGGCGGCCAGTTCGGCGTGATCGCGCGGTGCGGCCAGCCGGGACGGCGCGCACTGTTGATCGCCGGCCCAGTTCACCCATAACTTGGTCACACGTCCAACTCTAGGTGATCGGCGGCCGCCGCGCCGGGGAACGGCGCACCCGAGTGGTCAGCGGCGACGGGCCGGAAAGGGGCCCGGTTTGGCGGCCTTGGCCTGCTCCACCTCGGCCAGGGTGAGCGCGTTCACCGGCAGCGCCTGCCGCGACGAGGTATCGGCCCGGATGCCGTTGAGGGTGATCGCCATGTACCGGCGCCAGATATCGGGATCCACCGGGCGGGCGAACTCGGCGAGTGAATCGACCATGTAGATCAGTGCGAAGAGATCGGTGGCCTCGATCTCCGGCTGCACCACTCCGGCCACCCGCGCGCGCTCCATCACCGCGGCCACGGCCGGGCCGACCCGATCCTGTCCGCAGCCCAGGCGGATCGGATCGTCGCGCAGTTCGAGCATGACCTCGCTGAAGCCGCGGTTGGTCGCCATATGCCGGCACGCGTACTCGAACAGGCGCACCAGTCCCTCCCAGGGATCGTCCGCCCCGAGCGCGTCCTCCGCGGCCCTGGTGAATTCCTCGATATGAACGGCGAAGACCGCGGCGACGAGTTCCCGTTTGTTGGCGAAACGGCGATACACCGTGCCCACGCCGACCCCCGCGTGATCGGCCACCTCGTCGAGCGTGATCTCCAGACCGCGATCGGCGAACAATTCCCGGGCGGCGTCGACGATCCGCTGTTGATTGCGCGCCGCGTCGACCCGGAGCCGCCGAGTCCGGACCGCAGTGGTGGCGAGATTCACATCCGGCATGGTAGCAAGTTACGAATTAAGGTCGAATCGTTTCGATCGGGCCGCGGGAAAAGCCGATACGGCCTGCGGTTACGGTGTCGGTGATCCCCCAGGCGCGGTGGTGGACGCCGGTCCCCGACGCGCCGTGACCCGCTCCGGAGATGCCCAGTGACCGAATTCGCCCGGCCCGCGCCGATCGACGCCCGCGTCGTGGCGGTCGTGGCGGTGGGCGGTGGGATCGGCGCGGTCGCGCGATACGGGCTCGCGGTATGGCTGCCGCACCGGCCCGAATCCGTGCCGTGGGGAACCTTTCTCGCCAATGTCACCGGCTGCCTGGCGATCGGTGTTCTCATGGTGCTGATCACCGAGGTGTGGCGATCGCCGCATCGGCTGATCCGACCGTTTCTCGGCGTGGGGGTGCTCGGCGGCTTCACCACCTTTTCCAGTTACAGCGCCGAGGTTCGTACACTGCTCGAATCGGGTACCACCGCCGTGGCATTCGGATACCTGGTGGGAACCGTGGTGGTCTGCCTCGGCGCGGTGGTCGCCGGGATGGGGCTCACCCGTCGTATCACCGGCAGGCGGGACGGAACAACGTAGTACGGCGAACGAACGCACAACGTAGGGCGGTACCAGCGAAAGAGGTCGGTGTCATGGTGGTGGCGGTGAGTCCGGTTCGCCGGTGGTCGTTCTCGCGAGAGCGCGCCCGGTGACGGCCGCCTGGGTGATCTTCGGCGGAATGCTGGGCGCGACAGCCCGATACCTGCTGAACCATGCGGTGACCCTGCGTTCGGAATCCCTGCTGCCGCTGGGCACGCTGACGGTTAATATTGTGGGCTCGGCGCTGTTGGGCGCGTTGATCGGTGTCGGCGCGGGCGGAGTACTGGGGACGGCTGCGGGTATCGGATTCTGCGGTGCACTCACCACCTTCAGCACTTTCGGTCACGAGACGGTCGTGCTCGCCACCCGCGGCGCGTACGCGTACGCGCTCGCCAATATCGTCCTCAATGCCGGGATCTGCCTCGTCGCGGTCTATCTCGCCGCCACGATCGCGGGACTGTTCGGATGATCATGATGACCAGCCGCGTGCGGCCGACCACGAAGGGAGATCCGAACATGGCCCACAACCGAGCCGGACGGCCCGCCCGCCCCGACGATCTGGTGGATGTTCCGGGACTGGTGACCGCGTACTACAGCCGCGTTCCCGATCCCGGCGAACCCGGACAGCGGGTGGTTTTCGGAACGTCCGGTCACCGCGGCTCCAGCCTGGACGCCTCCTTCAACGAAGCCCATATCCTGGCGATCACCCAGGCGATCGTCGAATACCGGACCCGCCGCGGGATCACCGGGCCGGTCTATCTGGCCCGTGACACCCACGCCCTCTCCGAACCCGCCTGGACCACGGTGCTCGAGGTGCTGGCCGGTAACGAGGTCGGCGCGGTGGTCGACGCCCGCGGCCGGTACACGCCGACGCCCGCACTGAGTCACGCGGTCGTCCGCCACAATCGCGCGGCGACCGCCGGCCAGGCCGACGGCATCGTGGTGACCCCCTCGCACAACCCGCCGCGCGACGGCGGGATCAAATACAACCCGCCGCACGGGGGTCCGGCCGATACCGGCGCCACCGACGCCATCGCCGAACGCGCCAACGCGCTGCTGCGCGGTGGACTGGCCGAGGTGAAACGCGCTCCGCTGGCGCAGGCGATGGACGCCGCCGGTCGCTACGACTACCTCGACCACTACATCGGCGATCTGCCCGCCGTCCTGAATCTGGATGCCATCCGCGGCGCGGGTATCCGGATCGGTGCCGACCCGATGGGCGGCGCCAGCGTGGATTACTGGGAGGAGATCGGCCAGCGCTACGACCTCGAACTCGAAGTGGTCAATCCCACCGTGGACCCCACCTGGAGTTTCATGACCCTCGACAGCGACGGCCGGATCCGGATGGATCCCTCCTCGCCGGACGCCATGGCCTCGCTGGTAGCTATTCGCGACGACTACGACATCGCCACCGGCAACGACGCCGACGCCGACCGGCACGGAATCGTCACCCCCGACGGCGGATTGATGAATCCGAATCATTTCCTCGCGGTCGCGATCGAATACCTGGTGGCCAACCGCCGGGGCTGGGACGCGCTCAGCAAGATCGGCAAAACCGCGGTCACCTCGTCCATGATCGACCGCGTGGTGGGCGTCCTGGGCCGCGATATCCACGAAGTGCCGGTCGGGTTCAAATGGTTCGTGCCCGGGCTGTTCAGCGGCAGTCTCGCGTTCGGTGGCGAGGAGAGCGCCGGTGCGTCGTTCCTGCGGATGGACGGCACCGTATGGACCACCGAGAAGGACGGAATCCTGCTCGCCCTGCTGGCCGGGGAGATCGCCGCGGTCACCGGCGAGAGCCCCTCGGCCCGCTATCAGGAACTCGAACGGCGTTACGGCAGCCCCGCCTACGCCCGTATCGACGCCCCCGCCGGCCCCGTGGAGAAGAAACTGCTGGCCGGGCTGGACGCCGGTCAGGTCACCGACAGCGAGATGGCGGGCGAGCCGATCACCGAGGTCGCGACCAAGGCGCGCGGTAACGGAGCCGCGCTGGGCGGGCTGAAAGTGAGCACCGCCAACGCCTGGTTCGCGGCGCGCCCGTCGGGCACCGAGGACAAGTACAAGATCTACGCCGAGTCCTTCCACGGACCCGACCATCTCGCGAAGGTCCAGGACGCGGCACGAGACCTCGTCGGCAGGGCCTTGGCCGAAGGCACGTAGTTCCCCAGCCGCCGGCCCTGCAAGGGTTCGGCCCGCGTCTGCTGTCAGCCCTCGAAGCGCATGTGGCGAAGCCACGAGTCTCGAGTCGAGAAACAACTCGGCCGCACGACAATCGCGCACCTGGTCCGGCA
>NZ_JBEZYU010000032.1:0-57754 GCF_040638875.1 Nocardia sp. NPDC024068
CCTCGAGACTCGTGGCTTCGCCACATGCGCTTCGAGGGCTGACAGCAGACGCGGGCCGAACCCTTTCAGGGCCTCGCTGAACTCGGCGCCGGGAGAATTGGGATGCGGGTGGCTGTCCATAGTTGCGGACCTCGGGCATTCACATGATCGCGGGCACGCGTGGGCGTCCGGGGTGCGCTGTTCGCGCGGGCGTGGTGGGCCGATCCCGGCGTTCAGGGTGCTGGGTGCCGCGGTGCCGCCGTCGGCCGGGGTGGGGGCCGGACTGCCTCAGGTTCCGTGAGGGCCGGTGGGTGAGTGCTCTCCGTTTGTCCCGGTGGGTGCTCTCTCGGTTTGTCCGGGTGGTGCGTTGAGCCAGGACGGGGTGGCGGATGCGAAAGGCCTCGCCGGACTCGGTGTGAGTCGGCGAGGCCTTTCGATATTCGGTTTGCTGCGGTTGGTGGGGATTACCGCTGGGCGACCGCCGTGGGCGGGATGGGGGCGGGGAGGGCGGTCTCGCCTTCCAGGTAGGCGTCCACCGAGGCCGCGGCGGCGCGACCTTCGGCGATGGCCCAGACGATCAGGGACTGGCCGCGACCCATATCGCCGGCGACGAAAACGCCGGGGATATTGGTGGCCCAGTTCTTATCGCGCTGGACGTTGCCGCGCTGGTCGTAGCCGACACCGAGATCGGTGAGCAGGCCGGGCTTGTCGGGGCCCACGAAGCCCATGGCGAGCAGGACCAGATCGGCCTGGAGCGTGAAATCGGTGCCCTCGACCTTCTCGAACCGGCCGTTGGCCATCTTGACCTCGTGCGCGTCGAGTCCGGTCACCTTGCCGTCGGAGCCGACGAAACGTTCGGTGTTCACGGAGAACACCCGTTCGCCACCCTCTTCGTGTGCCGAGGAGACCCGGTACATCAGCGGGTAGGTCGGCCACGGCGTGGAACCGGCGCGCTCCTCGGGCGGGCGGGGCATGATCTCGAACTGGTGGACGCTGGCCGCGCCCTGCCGGTGCGAGGTGCCGAGGCAGTCGGCGCCGGTATCGCCGCCACCGATGATGACGACCTTCTTGCCGTGGGCGTGGATGGGCGGCAGGCCCTGCTCATCGGTCACCGGATCACCCTGCTGCACCCGGTTGGCCCAGGGCAGGAACTCCATCGCCTGATGGATACCGTCCAGCTCCCGGCCCTGGATGGGCAGATCGCGGGCCTGGGTGGCGCCGCCGGCCAGGACCACCGCGTCGAACCGCTCACGCAGTTCGTCCGCGGTGATATCGACACCTACGTTCACCCCGGCCTTGAAGATGGTGCCTTCGGCCTCCATCTGTGCCAGACGGCGGTCGATGAAACGCTTCTCCATCTTGAATTCCGGGATGCCGTACCGCATCAGGCCGCCGATCCGGTCGGCCCGCTCGAAGACGGTCACGGTATGCCCGGCACGGGTGAGCTGCTGCGCGGCGGCCAGACCCGCGGGCCCGGAACCGACAACGGCCACCTTCTTACCGGTGAGCCGGGTCGGGTACACCGGCGCGACCCAGCCCTCGTCGAAGGCGTTCTCGATGATCTCGACCTCGACCTGCTTGATGGTCACCGGGTCCTGGTTGATCCCGAGCACGCAGGAGGCCTCGCACGGCGCCGGGCACAACCGCCCGGTGAACTCCGGGAAATTGTTGGTGGCGTGCAGCCGGTCGATACCCTCGCGCCAGCGGTTCTGGTGCACCAGATCGTTCCACTCGGGAATCAGGTTCCCGAGCGGGCAGCCGTTATGGCAGAAGGGAATACCGCAGTCCATACAGCGGCTGGCCTGCCGCTGCAGGGTCTCGTGCGGAAAACCCTCCTGGTAGACCTCTTTCCAGTCCATCAGCCGCAACGGCACCGGACGGCGTTCGGGCAACTCCCGGGACGTGTGCTTCAGAAATCCTTGGGTGTCACCCACGAGCGGCCCCCGAATAGTCACAGCGCCTCGTCGACGTCATCTTCAAAGCTCCCTCATTACCCACGAGCGGCCTCCATAATCGCCTCGTCGACGTCCTTACCGCTCTTCTCGGCCTCGGAGATGGCGAGCAGCACCTTCTTGTACTCGCGCGGCATGACCTTCACAAAGTGGTTCACCTGCTGCGACCAGTCGCCCAGGATGCGTTCGGCCACAGCGGAACCGGTCTGATCCCGGTGCTGGGCGATGATGTCGCGCAGCCAGGTGAAATCGTCACCTGACAGCGCCTCGATGGCATCGGCCTGTTCCGGGTTGACCCGGCCGCCGAATGTGTTGTCGGGGTCGTAGACGAACGCGAGACCGCCCGACATACCGGCGCCGAAGTTACGTCCGGTATCACCCAGGATGACCACGCGGCCGCCGGTCATGTACTCGCAGGCATGATCGCCCACGCCTTCGACCACGGCGACGGCGCCCGAGTTGCGTACCGCGAACCGCTCACCGACGACACCGCTGATGAACGCCTGGCCGCTGGTCGCGCCGAACAGGATCACGTTGCCCGCGATGATGTTCTCGTCGGCCTTGAACTCGGCCGGGGCGTTGGGCGCCGGGCGCACCACCAGGTGACCACCCGAGAGACCCTTGCCGACATAGTCGTTGGCGTCGCCCTGCACCCGCAGCGTGATACCGGCCGGAACGAAGGCACCGAAGCTGTTGCCCGCCGAACCGGTGAGGGTGATGTCGATCGTGTCGTCGGGCAGGCCGGCGCCACCGTAGAGCTTGGTCACCTCGTGGCCGAGCATGGTGCCGACCGTCCGGTTCACGTTCGTGATCTTGGTGTCTATCTTGACCGGCTTACCGAACTCGAGCGCATCGCGGCTCTGCGCGATCAGCTCGTTGTCCAGCGCCTTCTCCAGGCCGTGGTCCTGCTCCCTGGTGCGGCGCCGCTCCTGGAACATGAACGCCGTCTCGACATCGTCGAGGATCGGCGAGAGATCCAGTTTGCTCGCCTTCCAATGCTGCTTGGCCTTGGCGGTATCGAGCATATCGACCCGGCCGATGGCCTCGTCCAGGGTGCGGAAACCGAGCTGCGCCAGCAGTTCCCGGACCTCCTCGGCGATGTACATGAAGAAATTCACCACGTACTCGGCCTTACCGGTGAAGCGATCACGCAGCACCGGATTCTGGGTGGCCACACCCACCGGGCAGGTGTCGAGGTGGCAGACCCGCATCATGATGCAGCCGGAGACCACCAGCGGCGCGGTGGCGAAACCGTACTCCTCGGCGCCGAGCAGCGCGGCGACCACCACATCGCGTCCGGTCTTCATCTGACCGTCGACCTGCACCACGATCCGGTCGCGCAGACCGTTGAGCAGCAGGGTCTGCTGGGTTTCGGCGAGGCCGAGCTCCCACGGACCGCCCGCGTGCTTGAGCGAGGTGAGCGGGGAGGCGCCGGTGCCGCCGTCGTGCCCCGAGATGAGCACCACATCGGCATGCGCCTTGGAGACGCCGGCCGCGACGGTGCCGACACCGGGTTCGGCGACCAGCTTGACGTGGATACGCGCCTGGGGGTTGGCGTTCTTCAGATCGTGGATCAGCTGCGCCAGATCCTCGATCGAGTAGATATCGTGATGCGGCGGCGGCGAGATCAGGCCTACGCCCGGCGTCGAATGCCGCACCTCGGCGACCCACGGGTACACCTTGTGCGCGGGCAGCTGACCGCCCTCGCCCGGCTTGGCGCCCTGGGCCATCTTGATCTGGATATCGGTGCAGTTGGTCAGGTAGTGCGCGGTCACGCCGAACCGGCCCGAGGCCACCTGCTTGATCGCGCTGCGCCGCCAGTCGCCGTTGTCCTCCGGCTCGAACCGGGCCGGCGATTCGCCGCCCTCGCCCGAGTTGGAACGGCCACCCAGGCGGTTCATGGCGATGGCGAGGGTTTCGTGCGCCTCGGCCGAGATCGAGCCGTAGCTCATCGCACCGGTGGAGAACCGTTTGACGATCTCGCTCGCGGGCTCGACCTCCTCGATCGGAATCGGGGAACGCGCGCCCTTCTTGAACTTGATCAGGCCGCGCAACGAGGCCAGCCGCTCGGACTGATCGTCGACGAGCTTGGTGTACTCCTTGAAGATCGAGTACTGCCCGCTGCGGGTGGCGTGCTGCAGCTTGAACACCGTATCCGGGTTGAACAGGTGGTACTCACCCTCGCGGCGCCACTGGTACTCACCACCCACCTCGAGCTCGCGGTGCGCGCGCTCGTTGCGGTTCTCCAGGAAGGCCACCGCGTGCCGCTTGGCCACATCGGCGGCGATCTCGTCCAGGCCGATGCCGCCCAGATGCGACCGCAGGCCGGTGAAGTACTCGTCCACCAGTTCCTGCGACAGGCCGATCACCTGGAACAGCTGCGCGCCGTTGTAGGAGGCGACGGTGGAGATGCCCATCTTGGACATCACCTTGAGCACGCCCTTGCTGGCGGCCTTGTTGTAGTTCGCGACGGCCTTGCGGTAGGCGGCCGCCGGGTCGCCTTCGGCGCCCGGGACCGCCAGCGCGTCACGATCGAGCATGTCCTCGATCGATTCGAAGGCCATGTACGGGTTGATCGCGGCGGCGCCGAAGCCGACGAGGGTCGCCATATGGTGCACCTCGCGGGCGTCACCGGCCTCGACCACCAGGCCGACCATGGTGCGGGTGCGTTCCCGGACCAGGTGGTGGTGCACCGACGCGGTGAGCAGCAGCGACGGGATCGGCGCGAGCTTCTCGTTGGATTCGCGGTCCGACAGCACGATGATCCGCGCGCCGCCGTCGATCGCGGCCGAGACCTGGGTGTTGATCGCGTTCAGCGCCTTGCGCAGACCCTCGCCGCCAGCCTTGACGTCATACAGTCCGCGGACGACCACCGAGCGCAGACCGGGATGACTGCCGTCGTCGTTGATATGGACCAGCTTCGCCAGTTCGTCGTTGTCGATGATCGGCTGCTGGATCACGATCTGCTTGCACGATTCCGGGCTCGGATGCAGCAGATCGGACTCCGGGCCGATCTGGCGGCGCAGGCTGGTGACGACCTCTTCGCGGATCGCGTCCAGCGGTGGGTTGGTGACCTGCGCGAACTGCTGGGAGAAGTAGTCGAACAGCAGCCGCGGCCGGGCCGACAGCACGGCGATCGGGGTATCTGTACCCATCGATCCCAGCGCTTCGGCGCCGGTTTTGGCCATCGGCGAGATCAGCAGGTTCAGTTCCTCGAGGGAGTACCCGAAGATCTGCTGCCGGATGAGCACCCGGTCGTGGGACATATGCACATGCGGGCGGTCGGGCAGATCGGAGAGGTGCTTGATACCGGCGTCGAGCCATTCCCGGTACGGGTGCTCGGCGGCCAGCTGGGATTTGATCTCCTCGTCACCGACGATACGGCCCTGCGCGGTATCCACCAGGAACATACGACCCGGCTGCAGGCGGATCTTGCGGACGACCTTGGACTGGTCGATATCCAGGACGCCGACCTCGGAGGCCATCACCACCAGGCCGTCGTCGGTGACCCAGATCCGGCTCGGGCGCAGACCGTTGCGGTCCAGGACGGCGCCGATCACGGTGCCGTCGGTGAAACATACGGACGCGGGGCCGTCCCACGGCTCCATCAGCATCGAGTGGTACTCGTAGAACGCGCGGCGCTGCGGGTCCATGTTCTCGTTGCGTTCCCAGGCCTCGGGAATCATCATCAGCACGGCGTGCGGCAGGCTGCGCCCGCCCAGATGCAGCAGTTCCAGGACCTCGTCGAAACGGGCGGTATCGCTGGCACCGGGGGTACAGACGGGGAAAATCTTCTCCAGCCGGTTCTTACCCGCGGAATCCTTACCGAAGACATCCGAACGCAGCAGCGCCTCGCGCGCACGCATCCAGTTCTCGTTACCGGCGACCGTGTTGATCTCGCCGTTGTGCGCCACCCGGCGGAACGGATGGGCCAGCGGCCAGGAGGGGAAGGTATTGGTGGAGAACCGGGAGTGCACGATACCGAGGGCGCTCTCCACCCGGTCGTCCTGCAGATCCAGGTAGAAAGCGCGCAGCTGCGGCGTGGTGAACATGCCCTTGTAGACGAAGGTCTGGCCGGACAGGCTGGAGAAGTAGACGGTCTCCTTGCCCACGGCGCCCTCGCCGGCGCCGGACCGGCCCAGTTCGTGCTCGACCCGTTTGCGCACGACGTAGGCACGCCGCTCCAGGTCCATATCGGTGAGCGGTTCGGCCGAATCGGCCGGCGAACCGATGAACACCTGCCGGAACAGTGGCATGGCGTCGCGCGAGAGTGCGCCGAGCGACGATTCGTCGATCGGTACCTCACGCCAGCCCAGTACCGTCAGGCCCTCTTCCTTGACGATTTTCTCCACGCCGTAACAGGCTCGGGCAGCCTCGCGCCGTGCCTGGGGCAGGAAGGCGATACCGGTGGCGTAGGAGCCTTCGGCAGGCAGCTCGAAGTCGACCACTGCCCGGAAGAAGCGGTCGGGGACCTGGATCAGGATGCCTGCGCCGTCGCCGGAGTTCGGCTCGGCGCCCGCGGCGCCGCGGTGCTCCAGATTCAACAGGGCCGTGATGGCCTTGTCGACGATGTCACGGCTGCGGCGGCCGTGCATATCACCGACGAACGCGACGCCGCAGGCGTCGTGTTCATTCGCCGGGTCGTAGAGCCCGATGGGTCCGGGGGACCTGTGGCCAGGTAGTTGCGTCATGCCTCTGCCTTCGAGAAAGTCGACCTCGACGTGGTGCGGCCTCGAGAGAACGCCCGTTGTCGAACGCCGGTACTGTCGAACGCTCCCTGCTAGGACTGCGTCCGTACGTTCGCCGACACCAGCCGCGCTGATGGTGTTCGGCGTGCAGTCACGTCTGAAGTTGTCGCACCCGCGCCGGTGCGCTGGTGCCCGCCGGTAACGAAACGCTTACGCGCTCGGAACTTCGAGGCGGGATTTCGCCCGCTAGGCTGGCCGGTATCGGTGGGTTGCCCGTACGTTTCCTCGGCCGAACTCGGTGTGTGCGGCGTAAGAGCAAACGATAAGCCAGGCTTCGGGCCCAACCAACCAAGGTTGCCCTAATAATCGGTCTAGCTGGGCTTCTTCATTCGTTCCTCCACATATGCGCGTTTTCTAGTGTAAAGCAGCGCTCGGGGGTGGATCGATCCCGGAGTAGCCCTCCGAACAGCGGCGATCCACCGATCCGGACGGTTCCGTCGAACCATCCCGAATTCACCGAACACGCGCTCACCTGCATCGGAGTTGAATTCCCGCGGATGCCGAGGGGCAAACCCATGCACCCATGGCTAACCGTCACACGGCCCGATGAGATGTTCGTGACAGCCGCGTGACAAGCACCGAACATGATCCGACCGTCCGGACTGTTTTGCGATTCCGCCACCTCAGCACACAATTGGCAAACGCCGATTTCAGTGGTGTAGAACACATTGTTCGGATCTGTTTACGAATCGGTCCTGTTGCGACAGCGCAGGATTCGACCTCGGCAGACATCCGCCCACGCCAGGGCACGCGGCCACGACGCGACACTCTCGGACCGGCCTGTGAAGATGCCCACACAGGCGCGCGAGGGCTCGATCGACCGGCGTGCCGCCTGTCACGCTGAGACAACGAATCGATGACAGCTGTAGAGGATATGGGTCCCATGAGCGTCACCGGCATGTTCATCTGGCTCGGCGGCGGACAGCCCACCGAGGCCGCCGACGGATACGAACGGACCGGCTACACCGTCACCGGCGTGGCCGTAACGCTGTTCGCCCTGGTCACCGGCGGGATCGCCGCGGCCGCGCTGGGTTCGGGCGACTGGCCGGCCCCGGCCGTCGTGCCCGCGGCACTGGTCGCGGGTGTGCTCGCGGGCCTGATCGGCCGCGCCCTGGCCGGCGCCGAACCGACGGCCCGGCCCGACCGCCCGGCGGGTGCGCCGAATACCCGCGCGGTTCTGCTGCGGGTCGGTGTGGCGCTGGCCGCGGGAATTCTGGTGGCGGAACTCGCGACCACAGTGCTGTTCGCCGGCACCGTCGACCGGGTACTGGACGAACGCGCCGCGACGAACGCCACCACCGCCCCCGCCGTACGGACCGCCCAGGACGACCTCGACCGCGCGACCACCGAACGGACTGCCCTGGACCGGACCATCGCCCAGGCCACCACCGAGATCGACACCGCCCTGATCGTCGCGCGGTGCGAATTCAACCCGACCGCCGAATGCCCGCAGACCAAGATCACCGGTGTGCCGGGGCGCGGTCCGGAGGCGAAAACCGCCAACGACATGCTCGATGACGCCCGCGGCGCTCTCACCGCCGCGCAGAACCGGATGGGACCACTGGACCAGCGGGTGACCGACGCCCGGACCGCACTGCAGGAGGCCCGCGTCGCGGCCACCGGCCAGGGTGATCGCGGATTCGGCGCCCGGTGGTCGGCCGCGCACGAGCACACCACCGGGCACGCGGGCGCATTCGTGATCCGGGTGCTCACCTGGCTGTTCTTCGCGCTGCTGGCCCTGCTTCCACTGATCCTGCGCCGGTGGCGCGGGGAAACCACCCAGGAGCGCCGCCGGGCCGCCGACGCGGTCCGCGACCGGGCCGATCGCGCCGCCGACGCCGCCGTCGCCCAGCAGGAGGCCCGGGTCCGGGCCGAAACCGCGGCGGTCCGGGCGGAACAGCAGCTCACCGCCGCCCGGCTGGCCGCCGAGGCCGACACCACGATCGACAGGGAACGCCAGCGCACCCGGGTGATCGCGGCGCTGGGCGGACTGGAGATCGGCGTCACCGAACGTGACGGCGTCACCGGCGCCGCGGAATCCGAACCCCGCGCACTGCCCGGCGGTCGCGAACTCGAACGCGTGGAACGCGCCGATCTACCGGCACCGCTCGCCGCGAGCACGGATAAACGCCCGGCCGGGCTGGAGCTGCCTTTCATCGGCACCCTTCCGTTCAGCGATACCGCCGCCCGCATGATCCGGCCGCTGGTCCCGGCTTTCGTCGGTACGGCCATCGACAGCGCGCTCGACACCGCCGGCCGGCCCCTGCGCACGGCACGCCAGGTGCTGACCGAGGCCGAGGAGATCACCTTCACCCTGCGCCGGACGCGGAAGGTCACCGTGGAGACCCGGCCCGGTGACCCGGAACCCGACCGGCACTCCTCATCCGTAGCGCCGCGGCACGACGACGAGGTGATCGACGCCGATTTCACCCTGGACGCCGACGCCATCGTCTCGGCCACCACCCGGCTGGAGCCCGGGCACGCCACGCTGCCGGAGAAAAACCCGGCCCGCGAACTCCCACCCGCGGACCGATAACGCCTGCGCGGTGCGCGGCCGGTTCGTCCGGCACCCGCGGACGGGCACACCCGTTAGACTCGGCCGCGTGCAGCCTGCCGCTGATCCGGCCGGTGCCGTCGGGGCGGGAGTGGATCCGGAGAACCGAGCCCAAGATGCGACGGTTCCGATCCGCCCGCTGAGTTTCCGGGAACTACTCGACCTGCCGTTCGCGCTGCTGCAGGCCGATATACGGCTGCTCGCGGGCTGCGCCGGAATCCTGCTGGTGTCCGGTGAGCTGGTGGTGGCCGGGTTCATCGGCCTGATCTCGCACCTCACCGACGGGTCGGACGAGGGGACCGCGCTCGCCGCGATCTTCGCGACCCTCGGAGCCGCCTGGCTGCTACGGGTCGCGCTGCGGGGTGTCACGGTGACCACCGGTCTGGCACGCGTCCTCGGCGCGCCGGTCGATCTCCGGGAATCCGTGCGCCGCACCGGCGCCCGCCTGGGCCCGCTGCTGCTGACGCAGGCGGTATTCACCGCGATCGGAATCGCCGTCCTGGCCCCCAGCGCCGTGCTGTTTCCCCTGACCTTCGTGGGTGGCCTGCTCTGGTTCCTGCTCACCTACCCGCTGCTCATCCTCTTGCTGGCCTGGCTGCGCGCGATACATTCGGTGGCCGAACCGGTGTTGTTCGCCGAGCGGACCACCGCCGGTGCCGCACTGAAGCGGTCCGCGATGCTGTCCCGCCCGCTGCGCGCCCGCCGGGCCGGTCTCCGGATCTGCCTGCACCTGCTGTTCGCCGTGCTCATCGTCCCGCTTCTGGGTCTGATGTTGTTCGCCGGCGATATCTCCGGCACCCACCGCTGGCCGTTCCTCATACTGGTCACCACCGGCGCGCTGCTACTCGTGGCGTTCGCGGAGGTGGTGGAGGCCGCGGCCCGGGTGGTCGGCTATCTCGACCTGCGCTGCCGTCGCGAAGGTTTCGATATCCGCATTCCCGCCGGAGGCCCCCGGTGACCGCTCCGCAGCCGCCCACACCGGAGCTCCCCCATCTGGCCGCCGCCGCCGTGCACAACGCCGCGGCCGAACGGGCCGCGGCGCACGGCGATTTCGATACCGCGCTGCGGGAACGGTTCCGGGCGGTGCTGCGGGGGCTCGAACAGCGCGCGGTACTGGACGTCCGCCGGTCCCGGACGGCACGCGAAACGGCACACGAGACCGCGACGGTGCTGCCACCCGAGATCTCGGCCGAGATACCGCCCGCGGCCGATGCCTTCGACGAGGTCGTCTACGGCGGCCGGCGGGCCGACGCGGACGAGTACCTGCGGCTGACCCGTGCCGATCGGTTCTCGGCGACCGCGCCGCCACCCACGACGGAGCCGGTCGAGGTCGAGTCCGGCGCACGCCGCTCCCGGTCGCGCAAGGGTTCGTGGGCGGGGCCGCCGCTGCTTCGCGATCCCCGGTTCTGGGGCACTGTGGCCGCGCTGACCCTGTCGGCCCTGATCCTGTACGCCGTGCTGCAGGGATGTTCCGGGCCCACCGCGCCCCGGCCGCCGGAGGCGCCGCCGCTGGATCCGCCCCCGGTCGATCCGCCCGACGACTACGACCCCGATCTCCCCCGGCCGACCGGTGACGATTCGCTCTTCGCCCGGACCCCGGCGTGGCTGGCCTTCGGCGGCCTGCAGTTCCTGATCGCCGGCGCGCTGCTCGTCTGGTGGCGGGCCCGGCGCCGCGGCGCGGTGGTCGGCGAGCCACGACCGGTGGAGGTGGCCGCGGGCGAACTACTGGCCGGGCAGGCGGGCCTCTACCGCCGCTCCGGCGACTACCCGCATATCGCGGATGTGCTACGCGCCGCGACGATCCGGCGGCTGCGCCGCGCGCTCGGCGTGACGGCCGGTATCACCCCCGAGGCACTGGTGGCGGCGGTCGCGGCACGTATCGGTGCCGACCCCGGCACGGTCGGCTCGGCGCTCTACGGCCCGGTTCCGGACGGGCCCGCCCTGGAACAAGTTGCCGCGCAACTCGAATGGATCGAAGCGGAGGTCGGATGACCAGCATTGACACCGATAAGGCGGGTACCGGCGCGACGTCCGGGCCCTCGGCGGCCGAGTCCGCCGAGGCGTTCGCCGCCTTGCGCACCGAGATCGGCAAGGCGGTGGTGGGCAACGACAACGCCGTGATGTATCTCGTCCTGGCGCTGCTGTGCCGCGGCCACGTCCTGCTGGAGGGGGTGCCCGGTGTGGCCAAGACCCTGCTGGTCCGCGCCCTGGCCACGGCGCTCGATCTGCAACACAGCCGGGTCCAGTTCACCCCGGATCTGATGCCCGCCGATGTCACCGGCTCGCAGATCTACGATCCGCATTCGGCCGAGTTCACCTTCCGCGACGGCCCGGTCTTCACCAATCTGCTGCTGGCCGACGAGATCAACCGCACACCACCGAAAACCCAGTCCGCGCTATTGGAGTCGATGGAGGAACGCCAGGTCTCGGTGGACGGCCGGGCCCGGCCGCTGCCCGATCCGTTCGTGGTGGTCGCCACCCAGAACCCCATCGAACAGGAGGGCACCTACCCGCTGCCCGAGGCGCAGCTGGACCGGTTCCTGTTCAAGGTCGATATCCAGCTGCCCGACCGCGACGACGAATTCCGCGTCCTGCAACGGCATGCCTCCGGTTTCGATCCCCGCGATCTCGCCGGGGCCGGCCTGCGTCCGGTGGCCGGCCCCGCCCATATCGCCGCCGCCCGGTCCGCGATCGCCGATATCACCGTGCGACCGGAAGTCCTCGCCTACATCGTCGACCTGTGCCGCGCGACCCGCGCCGCCGCGGCCGTCCAGCACGGGGCTTCCACCCGGGGCGCCACCGCCCTCATGGCCGCGGCGCGGGCCCTGGCCTGGTTGAACGGCCGTGGTTTCGTCACGCCCGATGATGTGAAAACGGTGGCCGTGGCCGTACTCCGGCATCGGTTGCAGTTGCGCCCGGAGGCCGAACTCGACGGGATCACCGGCGAGCAGGTCATGGCGTCGCTGCTGCTGTCGATCCCGGTTCCGGTGTAGTCCGTGGTCGTCACCGGCCGCCTGGTCCTGATCGCGGTCGCAGCGGCGATAACGGTCGCGGCGGCGATCCCCTCCTGGGTCGGAGTATTGCTCGCCACCACCCTGGTGGGCGCGCTGGCGGCCGCCGACCGGCTGCTGACCCCATCCGGTGCGGACGTGACGCTGCACCGCACGGAGTTATCGGTGCTGCGCCTGGGCGGCCACACCGATATCGAACTCGCGGTGACCAACACCGGTTCCCGCCCGCTACGCGGTGTCGTCTGGGACGACTGGCCCGCAGGGGCCGGAGCCACGGGCCGCGAACACCGCATCGCGCTGGCGCCGGGAAACCGGGTCCGGTCGCACACCACGGTCGCCCCCACCCGCCGGGGCGACCGCAGCGCCGGCCCGGTGACGGTGCGCCTGTTCGGGCCGATGGGGCTCGCGGGGCATCAGTTCCGTCGCGAGGTCCCGGGGCGGGTCCGGGCATTGCCGCCGTTCCGCAGCGAACGCCTGCTCTCCTCCAAGGTGAAGCGGCTACAGCATCTGGAAGGACGGAACCGGGCCGATCAGCGCGGGGCGGGCACCGAATTCGACTCGTTCCGCGAATACGTACCCGGCGACGACGTCCGCGCGATCGACTGGCGGGCCACCGCCCGGGCCGCCGATGTGCTGGTGCGCACCTGGCGGCCGGAACGTAACCGGCATGTGCTGATGTTGCTGGACACCGGTCGGATCGGCGCGGCGCGGATCGACGAGGGAACGCGGCTCGACAGCGCGATCGAGGCGGCGCTGCTGCTGGGCAGTCTCGCCGCGGCGGGCGGCGACAGCGTCGGCCTCCTCGCCTACGACCGCCGGGTCCGGGCCGAGGTCCGGCAGGCAACCGGAAAGGGTCTGCCCCCGAAACTGATGCACGCACTGGCCGGTGTCACTCCGGCGCTGGTGGACACCGATACCGAGGGTCTGGTGCGGGCAGTGGTCCAACGGGCCAGACGGCGAAGCCTGATCGTCTGGTTCACCAGCCTCGACAGCGCCGCCGTCACCGAGAACCTGCTGCCCGTGCTGCCCGTGCTCGCGCAACGCCACCGGGTGCTGATCGTCTCCGTCACCGATCCGGATGTCGCCGCCGCGGCCGCCGACCGCACCGGCCTCCGGTCGCTCTACCGTGCCGCGGCCGCCGAAGTCCGGATCGCCGAGCACGCGGTACTCCAGGAATCGCTGCGGCGCAGCGGTATCGCGGTGGTGGCCGCGTCCGCCACGGATCTACCCGAAGCGCTGGCCGACGAATATCTGGAGCTCAAACAGTCCGGTGCGCTCTGATCTCAGCGCGGCACCGGCAGCGGAGCCGGCAACAGCGGAGCCGGCCGGTACCCCGGTGCCGGACCCGCCGGTAGGGCGCGGCGCTGGCGTTCGGCAATCACACTGCCCAGGATCTGCACGGGGGGATAGCCCGTGGGCGCGGTGGTCCGCAGCCGGACGCAGACCGCGGTGACCAGGGCCTGGCCGAGCTCGTGCCCGGCGGCCGGTGTGAGCGAGTTGATCCGGGTCAGATACCGGCGTATCGCGAGCGCCAGCTCCTCCGGCAGCGCGGCCGTATCCAGTTCGGCCGACCATCCGGTGAGCCAGGCCGGCGGTACCGCCAGCGCCGGAACGGACAGCGGCTGCCGGATATGCACGACGACCGTCCCGGCCAGCACATCGCCGACCCGCCGCGCGTCGGCGGAGCACAGCGAACTCACGACGGCGATCACACCGAAAAGGCCGAGCATCCAGAAATCGACGATGGCACCGGTGAGGCCGCGGGTCAGCGCATGGCGGAAGTCCACCGGCCCACCGTCGGCGCGTACGACCCGCAGCCCGAAGGCGAGCTTTCCCGGCGTGGCGCCACGCAGCAGGGTCTCCCAGACGACCGGATAGCCGACCAGGACGGCCACCAGCGAAACCAGCGAAAGGGTGGTGAACCACGGGTCGCTGTCGTCACCGCGCAGCACCAGCATCACGACGGTCATCAGGATGATCCCGAGCACGACCTGCAGGATCAGATCGAGCACGAAAGCCGCGGCGCGGGTCGGGATACGGGCGACCGGCAGCTCGAGCGCCACCGCTTCCCCCGTCGTGAATTCAGCCATATCGCATAGCATTCTTCCACGGCGGCCCGCGTCGCACCGCGGTCCGCGAACGGTACGCCGCCGAGCGCCGGCCGGATAACGTTCCGCCCGGCAGGGCCGGACACCGCGGCCGGCGGCTCGCGACGGGCGTGCAGTGGGAGGGAAGCCTTATGGATGTGGACGCGTACAGCGCCCGGAACCGGGGAGCCTGGACGAGGCTGGACACCTTGTCGCGGCAGCGGAAGCTCACCGGCGCCGAAACCGATGAACTGGTGTCGCTGTACCGGCGCACCTCGCAGCAGCTGGCCCGCCTGCAGACCCACAGTCCCGAACCCGAACTGGTCGCCGGTCTCAGTGCTGTCCTGGCCCGGGCGCGAGGCCGGATCGTCGGCAGCGCGCCGAACACCTGGACCGAGATCGGCCGCTTCTTCACCCACACCTTCCCCGCCGCGGTGTACCGGGTGTTCGGGTGGTGGCTCGGCGTAGCCGTGGCCTTCCTCGGCGTGGCGGCCGTTTTCGCCACCTGGATCGCGGTGGACCCGTTCGCACGGGAAACGCTTGGGCTGCAAGAGGACACCAGTGCGCTGACCGCCCCCGGGGGCGCCTTCGAGACGTACTACACCGAGCATTCGAACGATGCTTTCGCGGCATTGGTCTGGACCAACAATGCCTGGGTGGCCGCACTGGCGCTCTTCATGGGTGTACTGATCCTGCCGGTGCTGTATCTACTGTTCATGAACGCGCTGAATATCGGGGTGACGGCAGGGTTGATGGCCGAGGCCGGCCGCCTCGACTCGTTCTTCGGCTTCCTGCTCCCGCACGGAATGCTGGAACTGACAGCCATTTTCATCGCGGGTGGCGCCGGATTGAAACTCGGCTGGACGCTGGTCGATCCAGGTCCGATGAGCCGCGGCGAGGCGGTGGCGCACCAGGGGCGCGCCACCGCGGCCATCGCCCTCGGACTCGTGCCGACCCTGCTGGTCGCGGGACTTCTGGAGGGCTTCGTGACCCCGAGCGTGCTACCCACCCCGGCGCGCATCGCCTGTGGACTGCTGGTCGAGACGGTCTTCCTCACCTATATCGTCACCGCGGGTCGCCGGGCAGTCCACGGAAAGGGCGTCTCGACCTCCGGTTCACCTGCGGTGTACGCGCCGGACAACAGGTAGACAACCCGGAGCACACGCCGGCAGGTCACATTTTGTGAGGTAGCAGCAAAGTGGGCTGGATGACCAGTGAGAATTCCCCCGATTGAATTCCGCTGGCCGCAGCGAGTCGCCGCTCTAGCTGCGGCCAGCGTTACCGTTGACTCTACACAATCGTTATTGCTACGCAACCCGTTGCGAGTGAGGTCACAGGTATAAGTCGCAAGCCAGCAAACATCTGGAAACCCCCTCCTGGCACCCGTTCCAGCTAACTTCCAGCAGTCGGTCGCACGCTTGCAACGGTGCTTTCATATGCAAGTACATTTGATTTTTACTGGTCATAGCCATATCCATAACCACGGTTACGCACCACCTCCGACGAGTTCGCCCGGAGATACGCCCGAACCGCCGTTAACCCGGATGATTGCGCGCCGAACAGGACATTCGCGAAGGGTTAACACGGTTGCCGGCACTGCCGTGGAGGCAAAAGAGACCATGGGTTTGTTTATCGAGTCCAAACCTTCCACCGCCCTGAATTGATCCCAGAGTTGGACCGCGAGGTAGTTAACCAAGGTCGTTCCGATACGTGAACTGAGTCACTCGGCACCCGGATTCGGGCAAACCTCAGCAGCGCCGCCGCAACCGGAATTCATAGATGTGACCTTGGTCTCATCCCGGCATAAATGCTCGATAGAAGGCGGTTGAGGCTCGGGATCGCGTACACCACACCGAACGGTCCGGGCTCATGACAACGAGAAGATCCGGCAACCCGGGCCGACCCGCCCGGCATCCGGATGCCCTACAGGAACCGGACAGAACCCGTACGCCGAGACCGCACACAGAAACGAAAGAAGCCGGGGACCGGATGCGATCCACGGCTTCTTTTTTGTGGGCGAAGGGGGACTTGAACCCCCACGTCCCGAAGGACACTGGCACCTGAAGCCAGCGCGTCTGCCATTCCGCCACTCGCCCGAGCGACGGATCAGACAGTAGCACGGAGGTGACCACGGAACGAAATCACGTCGTCGAAGAACCCGGACCGACCCGCTGACCTGGGCCCGGGCAACCGTTACCACGCCGGGGGAACTCCCCAACCGTTCCGGTAGTTACAGGTATAACCGATCGTGGATATCATGCAGGGAACGTGCTCGTAGTGCGACACGCCGTACCCGCGTGTCGTCGTAAAGAAACAGGAGAGACTCACCGAAGGGAGGGCCCGGATGGGGTTCGTCTCGAGATTCGAGCGACGCCTACAGGGCGCCGTCGGTGACGTCTTCGCCCGGGTTTTCGGCGGGAGCGTGGTTCCGCAGGAGGTCGAGGCAGCGCTGCAGCGTGAGGCCGCCGACAGGATCCAGGACCTCGGTGGCGGGCATCTGCTCGCACCCAACAATTACGTGATCACGATCAACGAGTCGGATCACCGGCAACTCGATGCCGATCACGACCTCACCACCCGTGCCTTCGCCAAACATCTGCAGGATTACATCCACGATCAGGGGTGGCAGACCTACGGCGAAGTACACGTGGTGTTCGAGGCATCCCCTACGCTGCACACCGGAATGTTCAGGACGAGCGGTCGCGTCGACCCAGACGCCGGCCGCGGAGCTGCCCCGGCTCGCCGCCCGGAACCGCTACAACGACCCGCTAACCCGCAACCAGGAGCTGGCCCCATGACGCAGAACTCTGGCTACGACCCGAGCCGTGAGCACGCGGAGTCCGATCCACGTAACCGCGGGTACGCTCCCGGACCCGCGGGACGCGGGCCGCAGAACGGCGCGTACCCCGAGGACTACGGTTCCGGCGCGCCCTACAACGGTGCTCCGGATTATCAGAACGGCTACGACTACCAGCAGGGCGGCGCAGCCTACGACCAGCAGGGGTACGGCGGCCGTCCCGCTTACGACCAGCAGGGTTACGCGCAGCAGCCCGGCTACGACCAGCAGGGCTATGCCCAGCAGCCCGGTTACGACCAGGGTTATGACCAGCAGGGGTACGCCCAGCCGGGGTACGACCAGGGGTATCAGGGCCAGCCCGGCTACGACCAGCAGGGCTATGCCCAGCAGCCCGGTTACGACCAGGGCTACGACCAGCAGGGTTACGCGCAGCAGCCCGGCTACGACCAGCAGGGCTATGCCCAGCAGCCCGGTTACGACCAGGGCTACGACCAGCAGCCCGGTTACGACCAGGGCTACGACCAGCAGGGCTATGCCCAGCAGCCCGGCTACGACCAGCAGGGTCAGCAGGCCGGCTACGACCAGCAGGGTCAGCAGGCCGGCTACGCCGCCCAGGGCGGCTACGGTCAGGCCGGGTACGCGCCGGCCGCCGGCCCCGGCTTCTCCGCGACCCTCGCCCTGGACGACGGCAGCGGCCGTACCTACCAGCTCCGGGAAGGCAGCAATATCATCGGCCGCGGCCAGGATGCGCACTTCCGGCTGCCCGACACCGGAGTTTCGCGCCGCCATATCGAGGTGCGCTGGGACGGCCAGACCGCAATGCTCTCGGATCTGGGCTCGACCAACGGCACGCTGGTCAACGGATCTCCGGTCCAGGACTGGCAACTCGCCGACGGCGACGTGATTCGCGCCGGGCACTCCGAGATCCTTATCCGTATTGTCTGATGCCGTAGGCTCGCCGTGCGGATCACGAGGAACCTCTCCCATAATGGGGCGGTCCAATCGTGATCGGTCTCGTCCGACGGTCCTATGATGTGCCAACATGCTCGCGGCGCCATACCGGGCGCCGCCGGGACGAGCACTGCCACGGGGTGGGTCACACCACTCCTACGGCACCGACACACGGTCGAACAGGAGGTGGAGCGCCGTGCAGGGCCTGATTCTGCAACTGACCCGTGCCGGGTTCCTCCTGCTGCTGTGGCTGTTCGTGTGGGCAATCCTGCGCACCCTCCGCAGTGATATCTACGCGGCCTCCGGAGTGCGGCTCCAGAACCGGGGACCGCGTGGTTCCACGGTGCTGCCGTCGATGCGCCGGGGCCAGAAGGGCGCCAAACATCTTGTGGTGACTCAAGGTTCTCTCGCCGGTACCCGCATCACGCTGGGTACCCAACCGGTGCTGATCGGCCGTGCGGACGATTCCACACTGGTGCTCACCGACGATTACGCCTCCACGCGACATGCCCGGCTGTCCCTACGCGGTGACGACTGGTACGTCGAAGACCTCGGCTCGACCAACGGTACCTACCTCGATCGTGCCAAAGTCACCACCGCAGTCCGCGTTCCGCTCGGCACTCCGGTCCGGGTCGGCAAGACAGTGATCGAGCTCCGATCGTGACACTTGTTCTCCGCTACGCAGCGCGCAGCGACCGCGGCCTCGTCCGCGCCAACAACGAAGATTCCGTCTACGCGGGCGCCCGCCTGCTGGCCCTTGCCGACGGCATGGGCGGGCACGCGGCCGGCGAGGTGGCATCACAGCTGATGATCGCCGCGCTGGCGCACCTCGACGACGACGAGCCCGGTGAAGACCTGCTCGGCAAGTTGAATCGGGCGACCCATGCCGGTAATTCCGCGATCGCCGAACAGGTCGAGGAAGAACCCGAACTGGACGGGATGGGCACCACGCTCACCGCGATCCTGTTCGCGGGCAAGAAGCTCGGCATGGTGCATATCGGCGATTCCCGCGCCTATATGTTGCGCGACGGCGAACTGGCCCAGATCACCCGTGACGACACCTTTGTCCAGTCGCTGGTGGACGAGGGCCGGATCACCGCCGAACAGGCCCATACCCATCCGCAGCGGTCGCTGATCATGCGTGCCCTCACCGGTAACGAGATCGAGCCGACGCTGGTGATGCGCGAGGCCCGGGCCGGTGACCGCTATCTGCTGTGCTCCGACGGCCTCTCCGATGTCGTCAGCGACGAGACCATCGCCAACACCATGCGCGAGGGCAGCACCGACGAATGCGCCGACCGGCTCATCGAGCTGGCGCTGCGCAGCGGCGGCCCGGACAACGTCACCGTGGTCGTCGCCGATGTCATCGACCTCGACTACGGCCAGAGCCATCCGATCGTCGCGGGCGCCGCCTCCGGCGAGGCCGAGGACAACCCGCCGCCGAACACCGCCGCCGGCCGGGCCGCCGCCATGCGGCCGCCGGCCGCCGCGCCGCGGCGGGCCGCGGGTGAGCCCGAACCCGAGCCGAAGAAATCGCATAAGTTGCGCTGGGTGCTGCTGGCCCTGGCCCTCGTGCTCGCGGTCGGGATCGGACTGGTCGTGGGCTACAAGATGATCCGCTCCAACTACTACGTGGGCGCGGACAACGACAGCGTCGTGGTCATGCAGGGCCTGCCCGGATCGATCCTCGGTTACTCCATCCACGAGGTGAACCTGGTCGGCTGCGTAACCGCGAAGGACCGGCTCACCCTCGTCGACAGCGGCGCGCCGCTGCCCGACGACTGCCGTGAGCTGAAGGTCAGCGATCTCGAGCAGACCGGGCGCGACCAGGTGGAACGCGGACTGCCGCCCGGCACCCTGGACAAGGCCAGGGAGCAGATGCGGGTCCTTGCGGACCGTGAACTGCTGCCGGTCTGCAAGAAGAACGCCTCCGCCGCGCAGCCCGGCGTGGTCACCACCACCCCGACGCCCGCGCCGCCGGCCGCGCCGGCCCCCACGCCCGCGGCGCCCCCGCCCGCGCCCGCACCCGGTTCGAACGGCGAGAATCCCGCGCCGCCCGCACCCCCGACCACCACCGCGCCGGCGCCGACGACCACCGCAGCGCCCCAGATCGCCGGGGAGAACTGCCGGGTGGCGGACTGATGTCCGCACCGGCACCACCGGCCGCCGGGGCTTTTCCGAGCCCCCCGGGCGGTTTCGCGGCAGCGCCGTCGCCCCGGAACCGGCGTAATACCGAACTCCTGTTGCTCGGGTTCGCCGCGTTCATCACCACGGCCGCGCTGTTCCTGGTCGAGGCCGGCCAGGAACAGTCGCTGACCTGGGATATCGCCAAATACGGGCTGGCCTACCTGGGGCTTTTCGCCGTGGCCCACCTCGCGGTGCGCCGGTTCGCGCCCTACACCGACCCGCTGCTGCTGCCGATAGTCGCGCTGCTCAACGGGATCGGGCTGGTGCTCATCCATCGCCTGGACCTCGCGGACCAGCAGACGGCGGCCTACAACTCGTGGGATATCCCCTCCCCCGACGCCAACCAGCAGATCCTGTGGACCGCACTGGGCATCGTCCTGTTCGTCGCGATCCTGCTGACGCTGCGCGACTACCGGACCCTGGCCAAATACGCCTACACCCTCGGGCTGGTCGGACTGGTGGCGCTCGCGATCCCGGCGATCCTGCCCAGTTCGCTCTCCGAGGTCAACGGCGCGAAGATCTGGATCCGGCTGCCCGGCCTGAGCCTGCAGCCCGGCGAGTTCGCGAAGATCCTGCTGATCATCTTCTTCGCCTCGGTACTCGTCTCGAAACGTGAACTGTTCACCGCGGCCGGCCGGCACTTCCTCGGTATGGAATTCCCGCGCGCCCGCGATCTGGGCCCGATTCTGGCCGTGTGGATCGTCTGCATCGGCGTGCTGGTGTTCGAGAAAGACCTCGGCACCTCACTGCTGATCTTCGGCACGGTCCTGGTGATGCTCTACATCGCGACCGAACGTGTCGGCTGGCTGCTCATCGGCGGCGGTCTGCTGCTGCTCGGTTTCGTCTTCGCCTACCAGCTTTTCGGGCATGTCCGGGTGCGGGTGGAAACCTGGCTGCACCCGTTCGACGACTACAACAACACGGGCTATCAGATCGTGCAGTCGCTGTTCGGGCTCGCCACCGGCGGGCTCGCCGGAACCGGTCTCGGCAGCGGGCGGCCCTCGCAGGTGCCGTTCGCCAAAACCGACTTCATCGTCACCACGATCGGCGAAGAACTCGGCCTCATCGGCCTGACCGCGATCCTGATCCTGTTCCTGATGCTGATCCTGCGCGGTATGCGCACCGCGCTGGCGATCCGTGACAGTTTCGGGAAACTGCTCGCCGCCGGCCTGTCGTTCACCATCGCCATCCAGGTCTTCGTGGTCGTGGGCGGGGTGACCAAGCTGATCCCGCTCACCGGTCTCACCACCCCCTTCGTCTCCTACGGCGGTTCCTCGCTGCTGGCCAACTACATCCTGCTGGCCCTGCTCATCAAGATCTCGGACGCGGCGCGCGAACCGGCCCCGGCCCGGCGCCGCGAACCGGCCCCGGCGCCGCTGGCGGAAGCACAGACCGTGATGGTGTCGCGACCGCGAGGGGGTCACCAGTGAACACACCGCTACGCCGGGTGGCCATGGCGGTCATGGTGATGATCGTGGCCCTGCTGCTCAACGCCACCTATGTCCAGGTGATCAAGGCCGACGACTACCGCGCCGACCCCCGTAACTCCCGGGTGCTGCTCGACGAGTACTCACGCCAGCGCGGGCAGATCTCCGCCGGCGGCACGGTACTGGCGAGTTCCGTCGCCACCGACGACCGCTACAAGTATCTGCGCAACTACCCCACCGATCCGGCCGCCTACGCCCCCGTGACCGGCTTCTACTCCATGCAGTACGGCAGCACCGGCCTGGAACGCGCCGAGGACCCGGTGCTCAACGGATCCGACGGGCAGCTGTTCGGGAGCCGCCTGGTGGATCTCGTCTCCGGGCGCGACCCCCGCGGCGGCAATGTGGTCACCACGATCGACCCCGCGATGCAGCAGGTCGCCTACAACGAGCTCACCAGCAAGGGCTACACGGGTTCGGTGGTGGCGATCGAGCCGAGCACCGGCAAGATCCTCACCATGGTGTCCACGCCGAGCTACGACCCGAACCAGCTGTCCGGGCACGACGGCGCCCAGGGCACCCAGGCCTGGGAGAGTCTGAGCGCCGACGAGAACCAGCCCATGCTGAACCGGGCGATCTCACAGACCTATCCGCCGGGCTCCACCTTCAAGGTCGTGGTCACCGCGGCCGCGCTGTCCAACGGCAAGGCCAACCCGCAGAGCCAGTTCACCGCGGCGCCCAACATCACGCTGCCCGGCACCAGCACCACGCTGGAGAACTACAACGGCAGCACCTGCGGTTCCGGTGCCACCGCCAGCCTCTACGAGGCGTTCCGCCGGTCGTGCAACACGGCGTTCGTGGAACTCGGCGTTGACGTCGGCGCACCGGCACTGGAAGACGAGGCGGCCGCCTTCGGAATCGGCCCGCATCGCGGTATCCCGATGCCGGTCGCCGAGAGTTCGGTGGGCAATATCCCCGACGACGCCGCCCTCGCGCAGAGCAGTATCGGCCAGCGTGATGTGGCGCTCACCCCACTGGACAACGCGGTGATCGCGGCTACCGTCGCCAACGGCGGCGTGCGGATGGAGCCCTACCTCGTCGACCAGTTGCAGAACCCCGATCTGAGTGAATTGGCCACCACCGAACCGGTCTCGGTCGGGCAGGCGGTGAGCGCGGAGGTAGCGTCTACCCTGACCGACCTGATGGTGGCCTCGGAAGAGAACACCGCGGGTAGCGGCGGCTCGGGCTATCGGATCGCGTCCAAGACCGGTACCGCCGAGCACGGCTCCGACCCGCGCAACACACCGCCGCATGCCTGGTACATAGCGTTCGCTCCCGCCGAGAACCCGAAGATCGCCATCGCGGTCATCGTGGAGAACGGCGGTGACCGCGCGCTGGCGGCTACCGGTGGTTCGGTCGCCGCGCCGGTTGCCCGGGCGGTACTGGACGCAGGTCTGCGAGGTCGCTGAACGAGATGGATGTGCGAGTGAATCTGCGGGGAACCCGATGCTGACAAACGGCGCGATGATCGCGGACCGCTACCGGCTGCAGCGGCTGATCGCCACCGGCGGTATGGGCCAGGTGTGGGAAGCCCTGGACACCCGGCTGGATCGTCGTGTCGCGGTCAAGGTACTCAAGTCAGAGTTCTCCGCCGACCCGACCTTCCGGCACCGGTTCCGCACCGAGGCCAGGACGACCGCGCAGCTGAACCACTCCGGTATCGCCGGCATCTACGACTACGGCGAAACCTACGACCCGCAGGGTGGTGAGACCGCCTATCTGGTGATGGAACTGGTGCAGGGCGAGCCGCTGAACACTGTGCTGAACCGACTCGGCCGGTTGTCGGTGGTGCAGGGTCTGGATCTGCTGGAGCAGACCGGTCGCGCCCTGCAGGTCGCGCACCAGGCGGGTGTGGTGCATCGCGATGTGAAGCCGGGAAACATCCTGGTGACCCCCACCGGTCAGGTGAAGATCACCGACTTCGGTATCGCCAAGGCGGTAGACGCCTCGCCGGTCACCAAAACCGGCATGGTGATGGGCACCGCCCAGTACATCGCCCCGGAACAGGCGGTCGGCGAGGACGCCACCGCGGCCAGCGACGTGTACTCACTGGGTGTGGTGGGTTACGAGGCCCTCGCCGGGCAGCGCCCGTTCACCGGCGACGGTGCGTTGACCGTCGCGATGAAACATGTGCGCGAAGTACCGCCGCCGATGCCTGCCGACCTCCCTCCGAATGTGCGCGAGCTGGTCGAGATCACCTTGGCCAAGGACCCGTCGCAGCGCTACACCGACGGCGGCGAGTTCGCCGAGGCGGTCGCGGCGGTGCGTTCCGGTCGCCGGCCGCCACCACCGCGGAACTTCGTCGCGGCAGGTCCCACCAGCGTGATTCCCGCACCTCAACCGGGTTACGACGAGGGCGCGACGATGCGTTACGCCACGCCGCCCGGGGCCGGTTACGCCACGCCGGCGACGGCGATGGCGGGTCCGGCCACCGCTATGGATCGCGGCGCGCACGAGGTCGACCCCGACGACTACCGGGACGGCTCCGGCGGCGGGCTCAACAAGAACCAGAAGTGGATGATCGGGCTGGGTATCGGCGCACTGCTGCTCGGCGGGGCCGTGCTGTGGCTGCTCTTCGGCGGCGATACCAACCCGGGCGGCACCTCGCCGGGAACGTCGTCCACCGCGCCGACCACCCGGCAGCTCCCGCCCCCGGTCACCACGACCTATGAGGTCACCGAGCCTCCGGTCTGGACTCCCACCGAGACGCCCACGCAGCAGGCGCCGACGACGACCACGCAACCGCCGACCACCACCACGCAGCCGCCGACGACGACCACGCAGTCGACGACCACCGCGCCGACCACCACCGAAGAGACCACGGACGAGGAGACGACCACCACCGGTCGTCCGGTGGTCCCGCCCATCGAGTTCCCCGATGTCGTGCCGACAGTGGACAACCGCACCACCATCAACCTGCCGCCCTTCAATCCGCAAGGACAGCCATGACGACCCCGAAGAACCTCTCGTCCCGGTACGAGCTGGGCGAGATCATCGGGTTCGGTGGGATGTCGGAAGTCCACAGAGCACGCGACCTCCGGTTGAACCGCGATGTCGCGATCAAGGTGCTGCGCGCCGACCTCGCCCGGGATCCCACGTTCTATCTGCGTTTCAAGCGCGAGGCCCAGAACGCCGCGGCGCTGAACCATCCCGCCATCGTCGCCGTGTACGACACCGGCGAGGCCGAGGTCGACGGCGGGCCACTGCCGTTCATCGTGATGGAGTACGTGGAGGGCGATACGTTGCGCGATATCGTGCGCAACGAGGGCCCGCTGCCGCCGCGCCGGGCTATGGAGGTCATCGCCGACGTCTGCGCGGCCCTGGATTTCAGCCATAAGGCCGGAATCGTGCACCGTGATATGAAGCCCGCCAACATCATGATCAACCGCGCGGGCGCGGTGAAGGTGATGGATTTCGGTATCGCCCGCGCGATCGCCGATGCCGCCAACCCGATGACCGCAACCGCCGCCGTGATCGGCACCGCCCAGTACCTGTCGCCGGAACAGGCGCGCGGTGAAACCGTCGATGCCCGATCCGATGTGTACTCCGTCGGCTGTGTGCTGTTCGAGATCCTCACCGGGCAGCCGCCGTTCACCGGTGATTCCCCGGTCGCGGTGGCCTACCAGCATGTTCGGGAAGATCCGCGGCTGCCCTCGCTCGTGCACGAGGGTGTACCGCGCGAACTGGATTCCGTGGTCCTCGAGGCGATGGCCAAGAATCCGGCCAACCGCTACCAGAGCGCCGCCGAGATGCGCGGGGACCTGATCCGGGTCCTGGGCGGGCAGAAGCCCGGCGCGCCCATGGTGATGACCGACGAGGATCGCACCACGATGCTCGGCCCGGCGGATCCGGGATCGCGCGGCTACCACCGCCTCGACGACGACGAAGACCTCGACGATTACGCCGGCGACGGTGGAAACCGGCGGACCGCCTATATCGCGGCCGGTGCGCTCGCCGCCGTGGTGCTGGCATTCGGCCTGTTCTGGATGCTGATCGGTCCGGGCAGCAAACCCGATCAGGTCGCGGTGCCGGATGTTTCGAACGTCACCGCGAGCGAGGCCGAGCAGAAGCTCGATTCGCTCGGCTTCGATGTCGCCATCCAGGAGAAACCGGACGGCAAGATCGGTGCCGGCAATGTCATCGCGACCCAGCCGCTGGGCGGTTCCCGGGCCGATGAGGGCAGCACCATCACGGTGCAGGTATCCACCGGACCCCAGCAGGTGCCGGTACCCCGGCTCACCGGCCTCACCAGGCAGGAAGCCGAACAGGAACTCAACAACGCCGGTCTCCAGGTCAATCCCGATGTCAGGCGGGAACCGTCCAGCGCGCAGGACAAGGACAAGGTGATCGGCCTGGATCCCTCACCGGGGATCGAGATGGACGCCGGCAGTCAGATCACCCTGATCGTCGGTTCCGGTCCGGAGCAGGTCCGGGTGCTCGATGTGGTCGGCCAGCTGATCGATGTGGCGCAGCCGAACCTGGAGGGCGCCGGTTTCAAGATCGTCGTGGAGCAGGTGCAATCGGCACGGCCGCGCGGCGAGGTGCTGTCCACCGACCCCGCCGGCGGCTCCATGGCCGACAAGGGGTCCACCATCACGGTGCAGGTGGCCCAGAGCGACCGGATCGCGATGCCGAACCTCATCGGACTGAGCGCGGCCGAGGTCGTCGACAAACTGCGCGAAAGCGGCTGGCAGGGCAGCGTGAACCAGGTCCGGCAGATCACGCAGATCACGCTGAACTCGGATCAGGCCGGAAAGGTGCTCAGCCAGCAGCCGTCGGCGGGAACCACAGTGCAGTCCTCGACGACCGTCACCATCAACACCGGAGTTCTTCCGCTGGGTCCCCCCTGAGCGCTGCCGGGCCCGGGCCCGGCAGCATCTCCGGTCGGTGATCGGCGGTCGTCGCTACACGGCGAGTGCGGCGACCTCGGATTCCAGCATCTCCACCAGGCCCTCGGCGGGCCGTCGGCCGCAGAACTCGAGCCAGTTCGCCAGCATCCGGTGCCCGCCCTGGGTCAGTACCGATTCGGGGTGGAACTGCACACCGTGGATCGGCAGCTCACGATGCCGCAGGGCCATGACGATGCCCGTTTCGGTACGCCCGATGACCTCGAATTCCGGCGGGATCGTCTCTTCCAGCACGGTCAGCGAGTGATACCGCGTGGCAGTGAAGGGATCGGGCAGTCCGGCCAGTACCCCGGCTCCGATATGGAACACCGAGCTGGTCTTCCCGTGCAGGAGCTCCGGTGCGCGGGTCACGGTGGCGCCGAAGGCCGCGCCGATCGCCTGATGTCCGAGGCACACGCCGAGCATCGGGGTGGCCGCCCGGGCGCACGCGCGCACCAGTTCGACGCTCACACCGGCCCGTTCCGGGGTTCCGGGACCCGGGCTGATCAGGATTCCGTCGAAGTCACGGGCCACGGCGTCCAGATCGTCCAGATGCGGGTCGTCGTTGCGCCAGACGACGGCCTCGACGCCCAGCTGGCCCAGATACTGGACCAGGTTGAACACGAAGCTGTCGTAGTTGTCGACGACCAGAACACGCATGCACAAAGATTACGTGTTCGGTGCCCGCGAGGAGGCCCCCGGCCTGCGGTTCGTACCGGGTTCGCGGTTCGGTCGAACCGGTGAGCGCGTACCCACCACGCGCGACCTGCCCCGGGACTCGGTGCGGGCCGCTGGGCATCACGACGATTACCTGGTGGGATAGCCTTGGAACACGACCTGCACGCTGAACACGAGGACATCATGCCCAAGTCGAAGGTCCGGAAGAAGACCGACTACACGATCAACCCCGCCAGCCGCA
Source organism: Nocardia sp. NPDC024068 (assembly GCF_040638875.1). Taxonomy (NCBI): domain Bacteria; kingdom Bacillati; phylum Actinomycetota; class Actinomycetes; order Mycobacteriales; family Nocardiaceae; genus Nocardia; species Nocardia sp. NPDC024068. Next base: position 27,556 of record NZ_JBEZYU010000032.1, read on the forward strand.
CGCCGGTGAAGGTGAAAGCAGTCGGTCCATCGCCCGTCTGGTACGTCGCCATCATGCTCGGCTTCATGCTCGCCGGGCTGGTCTGGTTGCTGGTCTACTATCTCGCGGCCGATCAGATCGGTTGGATGAGCAGCCTCAATGCCTGGAACTTCCTCATCGGGTTCGGGCTGATGGTGGTCGGACTGATCATGACGATGCGGTGGCGGTAGCACGTCCCCAGCGGGGATTACACGGGTGTAATTAATGCACACTTGTGGATAAACCTGTGGATAACTCATCGGACGGATAGGGGACGACGCCGCGTGCAGCCCGAGAGCACGGAACCGAGCCTGGCCTGGACGACTCCACTGCCCGCGCTGGTCGCGGTCGCGGCGGGAGGTTTGATATTGGCCGGTGCCGCGGTGTTCACCGCCGAAGTTCCCGGCAAGTTCCTACTCGGGGTAGCCGCCGTGGTGCTGCTCGCACTGGCCGGGATGGGGATACGGCAGCGCCCGCGGTTATCGGTGGTCCCGGGCGACCGGCCGCTGCTGGTACTGCGCGGCCTGACCGGCGTCACGCGGTACACCCGCGAACAGATCTTGCGCGCCCGAGTGGTGGGCTACCGCAGGCTCGGCCGGAAATCACCGATGCTGGAGATCGACGTCGACCACCTCGGCACGGAACGACTGCTCATCTTCGGCCGATGGGATCTCGGTACCAGTCCGGAGGATGTCTACGAGACCCTGCGCAAGGAACTCCGCCTCCGCGGCGAATCAGCGCGCTGAACTACCCGCCGTAACAGGCCCTCATGTTTCACGTAAAACAATGGGCTTTCAGCGCAGCGTCATGATGGCGCTTTCAGCGCAGTGCCATGGTGGCCACGACGATCACCGCAAGGACCGCGACAGCCAGGGTCACCAGCGCGACGATGCCGACCACTCGCGCCCGTTCGGGCGTCCGGGCTCCCAGCCAGGACGGCAGGAAGACGACTCCGAGGGTCGCCAGAGTGCCGGCGGCCAGGCCGCCGAGGTGACCCCACAGTGAGATCCCGGGCAACGAGAAGCTGATGAACACATTGATCCCGATCAGGATCAGCATGCTGTTCGGATTCTGCCGCAGCCGGATCAGGATGACCGTGATCGCGCCGAACAGGCCGTATACCGCGCCGGACGCGCCGGCGGTCAGGCTGTTCTGGGCCAGCAGCATCACCGCGGCCGATCCGCCGAGCAGCGAGATCAGATACACCGCCAGATAGCGGGCCCGGCCGAGCACCAGTTCGATATCACGACCCACGATGTAGAGCGCGAACATATTCAACAGCAGATGGATCAGCCCGTAGTGCAGGAATCCGGAGCCGATCACCCGGAACCAGTCACCACTTGCAACCGCCGGCGGGAACATCACCCAGTCCACGAACAGCGCCGATCCGCGCTCGTTCGCCATCAGACTGCGGGACTGCGCCGCGGTGACCACGTAGACCAGCACATTGAGGGCGATCAGCGTATAGGTGACGATCGGGGTCCCGCTGCGCGCGGCCGCGGCACCCGAGACCGTGCGTACCTGCGGAGTAGTGCGCCGGTCGGCGCGCACACAATCGACGCAGTGCTGCCCGACCGAGGCCGGGCGCAAGCATTCCGGACACGCCGGACGTCCACACCGGGTGCACGACAGCCCGGTCGGACGATCTGTATGACGTACACATACCTGAGCGGGGGGTGGCGACTGTTGTGGATTCACCGAACGACCCGCGAAGTGAACGGCTGGAGGACCTCGCGGCGCGCTGCCGACCGGATGCGGCGTGTCGTACTCACCTGCCCCATCGTGCCATGTGTCCGTTTCGCGCGGATCGCAGCAACGGGTCACCACCCCGCAGAACAGCCGCTGACCTGGAGATCTGCGTTATCGGTCCGGCTGTGCCAGAGTTGAGCCATGAGTTCGAGGCCATTGCGTCCGTCCGGTCGTTCGCGTTACCGCCTGCTGGCCGCCGCCGCGGTCGCGGCGGCAGGCGGTACGGCATGGCTGGTGCGCAGTAAGCGCCCGGCGCCTCCCGAACCGGCACCCGCCCCGCCGCGGATCGGCCACTCCCGCAACGGCGTCGCGGCGACCCCGGACACCGGAGCCGCCGCGCCCGGCGAGGACTGAGTCCGCCCCTCAGCGGCTGACGGTCTTGCGGTACTGCCGCAGCGCCAGCGGTACGAACACCACCAGAATGATCACCACCCAGATCAGGGTTGTGGCGATCGGGTGCTCCAGCGACCACGCCGTCGACCCGTCCACCACCGGCGAGGCGTTCCCGAACAGTTCACGGGTCGCCTGAGCCAGCGCGGAGACCGGGTTCCATTCGGCGAAAATCCGCAACGGAGTGGGCAGATCCTGCAGGGGTACGAAGGTGTTGGCCAGGAAGGTGAGCGGGAAGATCACCATGAAACTGGCGTTGTTGAACACCTCGGGGGTATGGACCAGCAGCCCGACCACCGCCATGATCCAGGAGATCGCGTAGGCGAACAGCAGCAGGAGTGCGTAGGCGAGCACCGCGTCCAGCACCGAACCGCGGATCCGCCAGCCGACCACGAGGCCGGTCAGCGACATCACCACCAGGCTGACCACGTTGATCACCACGTCGCTGACCGTGCGCCCGATCAACACCGAGGACGGCGCCATTGGCAGGGACCGGAACCGGTCGATGATGCCCTTCTGCATATCCTCGGCAAGGCTGAGCCCGGTGAAGGTGGAACCGAACACCACCGTCTGGACGAAGATGCCCGCGATCAGGAACTCCCGATAGCCGCCCTCGAGCCCCGGCACCTTGATCGCCGTGCCGAAGATATAGGCGAACAGCAGTACGAACATGATCGGCGAGAGTGTGCTGAAGATCAGCACATCGGGTACTCGCTTGATCTTGATGACATTGCGTTTCGTGACGGTCAGACTGTCGCTGACCACCATCGACATCCGCTCGGCCAGGGTGGGCTCATCCCGGACACCGTCGGCCGTCGCCACCGTGGTCATCGGCTCTTTCCTTCCACTACCTCGATCGATTCGGTTTCCCGCGCCGCGGCGGGCGCCTCGGCGGGCCGGTCGCCCTTGCTCTGGTACTCCGCATCCTCGTCTTCGGCCTCCTCGGCCTCGTGACCGGTCAGCGAGAGGAAGACATCGTCCAGCGAAGGCCGCCGCAGCCCGACGTCGTGGATCTTGACGCCCTCGTCGGTGAGCCGGCCGATGGCGTCCACCAGCGCCTGCGATCCGGCGCTGACCGGAACCACGACCCGGCGCAACCCGGGTTCGAGGTGGATCTCACCGTCGGCCAGCGGGGTGAGCGCCCGCTGGGCCACAGCCAGATTGTCGACGTGATCGACGGTCAGCTCGATCCGGTCACCGCCGACCATGCTCTTGAGTTGGTCGGCGGTACCGCGGGCGATCACCTGGCCCCGGTCGATCACCGCGATCGCATCGGCCAGCCGGTCCGCCTCTTCCATGTACTGCGTGGTGAGCAGCAGGGTGGTGCCACCCGCGACCAGTTCCTCGATGACATCCCAGAGGTCGAGCCGGGCCCGCGGGTCCAGACCGGTGGTGGGTTCGTCGAGGAAGAGGACCGGCGGATTGGCCACCAGTGCGCCGGCCAGGTCGAGCCTGCGACGCATACCGCCGGAGTAGCCCCGGACCGGCCTATCGGCGGCATCGCTGAGGCGGAACCGCTCGAGCAGCTCCCGGGCGCGCTCCTTACTGCGCCGCGTTCCCATGTGATAGAGCCTGCCCACCATCTCCAGGTTCTCGAATCCGGTGAGGTACTCGTCGACCGCCGCGTACTGGCCCGATGCGCCGATACGAGAGCGCAGGGCCCGGGGCCGGGCGAGTACGTCGATACCCGCCACGGTCGCGCTGCCGGCGTCGGGTATCAGCAGGGTGGTCAGGACCCGGACGGTGGTGGTCTTCCCGGCTCCGTTGGGCCCGAGCAGGGCGGTCACGGTGCCTTCGGGCACGGTGAGGTCGAGACCGTCGAGGGCGCGGACGTTCGGACCGTAGTGTTTGACGAGACCCTCGGCGACTATTGCGTCGGGCATGATTCTCCTGAAACTCGTAATTGTCGGGGGACGAGGTACGTGTCATCGAGCGCCGACGGCAGTAGAGCCGCCGACCTGCAGCGCGTGTGGTAGCCGGCCGTATGTGGAGCCAGTATCGTCGCGGTCGCCGACGTTTTCATCCGATTTATCCGGTTCGCCCGCGACTTCAGCGGCATAGTGCCATCGGGGTACGACAGGTTCGGTGACGTCCGGACGCGCACGTCCGGAACCTGCGCATACGGCTGTGATCTGCACCAAAAAATCTTGGAAACTACTGGGCCCCTTGTACGCGCAACGCAGGTTCATCGCGTAGGATCAATCGCGTCGGCCCCTCCCCCCCGGGCCGACCTTACGCGGGCCTCGGCTAACTCCCCCCCTTCGCCGAGGCCCGCTCTCATGCCCGGACTCCGGGATCTTCCGCCTCGGGAACCACCTCGACCCGCCCACCCGAACGGGCGCAGCCGTGCCGATAAGTCGTCTGCCTGCGGTGGGGCCTCGAATCCGGCCGTCTCCTACCGCCGTACGACCTTGATCCACCCCCGCAAGGATGAGAGAGTTGAAGTATCATCGTCTCATCAGATTGATGCAGTAGATCAAGGGAGATCCGCATGACCGCGTCCGTCGACGTCGCATCCATCGACACGCACGCTCCGGCCCAGCGTCGTCCATTCGGTCCGGGCACCCGCACCTGGGAGGAGACCGGACTGGTCACTTTCTCCCTCACCGCCGGCTCGGCCTTCCTCCTGCAGACCATGGAGCCCACGATCTCCGCGGTGGTCGACGCCCACTCCACCTTCCGCACCGACCCCATCGGCCGAGCCCTGCGCAGCCTTTCCGCGGTGATGATGTGGACCTACGGCGGCGAGGAATCGCTGGGCGAAACCGATCGCCTCCGCAAAATGCACGCGACCCTCAACACCACCGACGACAAAGGCATCCGGCATACCGCGCTCTCCAGCGGGCCCTGGGCCTGGGTCCTGCACACCGGGACCTTCGCCTTCTCGGAGAACGCCAAATACTTCTCGAAGCGGCCGCTGACCATCGCCGAGAAGGAGGACTACTACCGCGAAGCCCTCCAGCTGATGCGGAACTTCTCGGTACCGCCCAAAGAGCTGCCCGCGACCTACGCCGAGTTCGAGAAGTTCTTCGCCGATCAGGTCGAGAACCATCTGCAGGCGACCCAGACCTCGAAGGACTACCTGAAGGTCATCCGCACCATCGCGCCGCCCGCGCAGCTGCCGCGGGCCCTGCGCCCGCTGTGGCGCGCGGTGACCGACCCGTTCGGCCGGATGCAGTACTTCGTCACCGTCGGCACCACTCCCGATGCGGCCCGCGAAAAGCTGGGCCTCACCTGGAGCGAATCCGATGAGCGCAAACTGCGGATCCTCGGCTGGTTCATCGCCCGCCTCCTCCCGCTGCTGCCCGAGCGCCTGCGGTATTTCCCCATCGCCTACGAGGCGCGCAAGCTCGAACGGGACAAGGCGCGGCTGCGCAAGGTCATCGACTCCCGGCCGCTCTGACCGCCCCGGCGGATAACACCCCGCCCCGGATCCCCCGCGGATCCGGGGCCGGTTTCCGGAATCGATACACTCTGTCGGTCCGGACACGACAGGAGTGGATATGACCGGCACCGCCGTGCTGCCCGGCTACGACCAGGTGGTGGCGCTACCCCGGGAGCTGGGCCCGTTCACCGTTCCGGAATCCTTCCGCGACGAGAACGACCATATGAACATCAAGCACTACTTCGATCTCTGCGTCGAGGCGGCGGGCGGAGTGTTCGAGCGGGCCGGGATCACCGACGAATACCGGGCCGGACGCGGCGTCGGATTCTTCACCGCCGAGCACCACATCCGCTACCACGCCGAAACGCGGGTCGGCGAAGAGGTTTCGGTGTTCGTCCGCGGAGTGGACCGCTCCGACAAGGTCGTTCATATCGTCGCACTGCTGGTCAACGACAGCACCCGCCGGCTCAGCTGCACGCTCGAGGTCACCGCCATCCACGTCGATCTGCGGACCCGGGCCGCCGCGCCGTTCGCACCGGATATCGCCGCCGCGATCGATCGGGAACTGGCTCCGTCCCAGGCGGATTGGCCGGCCCCCGTATGCGGGGCCATGGGCGTGCGCCGCTGATCCGGGCACCCAGGCACACCGGATCGCTACCCCTCGATCAATCCTGTTGCCCGCCCAGACCATCCGGGCGGACCGTGACCGCCTCGTGGCCGCGAGGCCGTGATGTGCTGACGAACAGCACCGGCTGACCGGCGTGCAATGTGCGGTAGCCGTCGGTTTCGATGCACCGGTACTCGACGAAAACCTGCTCGGTACCGTCATCGGGTTTGATGTAGCCGAAACCCTTCTCGGAGTCGAACCAGAAGACCCTTCCACGTCTCCAATCCGACCCGTCGATCCCGGGTGCGGCAAACTCCGAAGCGCGCATACCAGGTCTTCTCCACTCGTTCCATCAGGCTCGACACCACAAAACTACGCTCCGGACCCCGGTTCGTCACGGTCGCCGCGGCTTCCGGGCCCACGTCTACTCTTCCTTGGTGTCAGAATCCTCTTTCCTCGACCGCACCCGCGCCGGTTACGACAGCATCGCGCCCGCCTACGCCGCGCATTTCGCCGATGTGCTCCACGCCGACCCCTGGGCCCGCGCGCTGCTCACCGCGTTCGCCGAGGAGGTCGCGGATACGGGTCCGGTCGCCGAGTTCGGCAGCGGACCCGGCGACACCACCGCGTATCTGGCGGCGCACGGACTGCCGATACGCGGTATCGACCTGTCGCCGGCGATGGTGGACCTGGCCCGCCGCGCATACCCGGATATCCGCTTCGACGAGGGTTCGATGACCGAACCGGACCTGGCCGACGGTTCACTGGCCGCCGTCGTGTCCTGGTATTCCCTGATCCATATCCCGCCGGCCGAGCGACCGGGGGTGCTCGGAGAATTCCACCGGGTGCTGCGACCGGGCGGCCGGCTGCTGCTCGGGTTCCAGGCGGGCAACGAGGTGGTACGCCACAACGAGGGTTTCGGCCGGCAGATAGCCCTGGATTTCCACCGGCTGGCTCCCGACGAGATCGCCGCCGCTCTGGAAACCGCCGGCTTCACGATCGATATCCGGTTCGAGCGCCGGGCCATGCGGCCGGGAGAGTCGACACCGCAGGCGGCACTCATGGCGACCCGCTCGAGTTGACAGATCGTCGGATGCTATCCAAACGAGCTGTATGTCTATCATCATGATAGGCAACATGCTGATAGATCTGCGCCGGATTGCCTCCGAAACCTGTCCCCACTCGTGCGATCGTAATGATTGTTGACGCGATCATTTCGATAGACCAGCCTGGTCGGGTGGTGATCAAGAAGAACCCGCTCGGCCCGACAGGGGATACCGTCCGCGAGAACGTCCTGCGATATCGCAACCGACTGAACCTCGGCTACGCGGATCTCGCACGCAGGCTCGAGGCCCTCGGACGCCCCATCCCGGTGCTGGGATTGTCCCGGATCGAGCACGGCGAGCGCCGCATCGATGTGGACGATCTCATGGCGCTCGCCGTCGCACTCGGCGTCTCCCCCACCAGCCTGCTGCTGCCCGACACCACCGACGCCGATGAAACCGTCACCGCCACAGCGATCGAGGGAACCGCCGCGGACCTGCTGGGGTGGCACCGGCTGTACACCCCGTCGGCCCATATCGGCAGACCGGCCGACGAGCGCTTCGTCCGGGACGCCATCCGATTCATCGCCGACGCCCGGCCGCGCTGGGATATCGAGGGCCTGACCCTCGACCAGCTGCCGGGCGTCGGACATCAGGAGTACGGCGCCGAGATCGCGGAGAAGGTGCGTCACACCGATTCCGGAACCGGCACCTGACGGCCCGGCGGGGGCACCCGGCAGCATCCCGGGGTGCCCCCGCCGGGGGCGAACCGGAGACCTGGAACGGCTGTCAGGACGCGCCGGAACGCATGAGTTCGAATACCGGCACCGGACGTCCGGCCTTCTCACCCGCCTCGCGGGCGGCTCGCCAGAACTTCTGTGCCGTACGGGAAAGCGTGGCGTCGACCCCGGCCTCCTCACTGGCGTCGATGATGTGCTGCGCGCCGGCGTCCATCATCGCGAACGCGGCCGCGTCACCCCAGCCGCCGGACTTCGCGGCCGCCGCGTACTGCGCCATGAAGAACGGGTAGGCCTCACTGGAACGCTGCGCGTACGGCAGGAACCGGTCGATGTCGTTGCCGGAACTTTCGATCAGTGCCAGCGCCTGATCGAAGGCCAGCATCCAGGGATGGAAGGTGATCAGCAACGCCTGGTAGAACACCTGCGCCAAACCGTCGTCGGTGCCGAGGTACTCCTGTGGACTCAGCGGTCGCAACAGGTCGGCATGAGCCTCGAACACTTCCTGGCTGCCGCTGTAGAAGATGTACGAGGCGGGATGGGTGATGTCATCGCCCGCCGACATGAAACCGCCGGAAAGGAATTCGGCGTCGTGCGACCGCACCCAGGCCCCGCCCTTGCGCGCCATCTCCGGCGAATCCGAGGAGAGATTCGCGATCACTTTGCCGGCGAGCCGGTCGGCCACCGGCCCGAGGACGTCGTACATCGCGGCGTAATGGGTCAGGCTGAGCACGATCACCTCGTTGGCGGCGAGCGCCTCGGCCACGGTCGCGGCACGTTTCGCGCCCAGCGCCGCCATCGCGTCGGCCTTCGCCGCGGTGCGGTTCCAGACGGTGACCTCCACACCCGCCGCGAGGAACGCGCGAACCATCGCCTGCCCCATCGGCCCCAGGCCGACGACGGTGACGGACCGGTTTTTCTGCTGAGACATATCCATGCCCCTTCTCGGTAGTCCTTCGGTTGATCGGCGCCGGATCCGATAGTGCGTCGCCGCAGCTAGAGTGGACAAGAACGTACGCCCGGGTGGGGTTGCCCACCTCGAGGTCCGTAATGAGGTCAGGAGGACGCGATGACCGCAGCCGGTGATACGGATCACGATGTCTGTGGGATGTCCCTGGCCATCGACGTGGTCGGCGGCAAATGGAAACTGCACCTGATGTGGATCCTGGGCGAGGGACCACGCCGGTTCGGGGAGATCCGCCGGACACTCACCGGGGTCAGCGAGAAAGTGCTGACGGAGAATCTGCGCCATCTGGAGGCGAACGGGGTGGTCTGCCGCGAGGTGTACCCCGAGGTGCCGCCGCGCGTGGAGTATTCGCTCACCGCGCTCGGCAAGGATCTGGCCGGCGCGCTGCGCCCGCTGGAGGAATGGGGCGATCGCCATCGCGATCACCTGATGGGAGCCACCTGCTGACCGCGGTGGCGGAGAAGTGGAGCCTAGGGGAATCGAACCCCTAACCCCTGCCTTGCAAAGGCAGTGCTCTGCCAATTGAGCTAAGGCCCCTTGCAGACCCGGCGGGAAACCGCCGGTCGCCTGCGAAACAGTAGCGTTCCGGCACGTACACCGTCAAACAAGGGTACGTCGACGCCCTCACCGCCGCAGTGCGCCGGTGGCCTCGAACTCCGCTTCGCGCCCCTGCATCTGCTCGCGGTACCAGTTCTCCCGGTGCCACAGCATGAGCTGCTCGTGCAGGCGGCCCACCGGTGGCACCCGTCGCAGCAGTTCCACGGCGGTGACCAGCGGGATCCTTGCGATGGGCAGCAGTACCCACGGGAACGCGGGCGGCATCCGATATCGGCGGCGCGTCGTGGGCAGCATGAACAGCGCCGCATACGCGGAATTGATCCGGTAGTTGTAGCGCGCCCGCAGCCGCGCCGGACCCCGCTGTTCGGCGCGCGGCGCGAAGGCGGCCGGATAGGACTCGATGAGCTCGGCGCCGTGAGCCCCGGAGTCGTGGGCACGGGCGACCATGGTCATCGCCATCACCCGCAGGGTGTCGGCCACGGTTTCCGGATGCCACGCGAGCCGCACACCGAGCAGATAGCCCAGGTACTTCTGGAAGTGCAGTAACGCCCGGAACTCCGCGGGGGTGGTCTGGTATCCGAGCGCCCACAGACCCAGCCCCGGGACCGTGCTGCCCGCGATCAGTGTCAGCAGTTGGTAGGTCTGGCTGATCGGCAACCCCCACCGTTCGGTATCCCATTCCGGATGCCGCGCGACGCCCGCACGGACCGATACGTGCATGATTCGCACCTTCAGTGCGGTGGCACGTCCCGGCGACCCGGTGGTGAGCAACGCACCCGGCCGGGAAACGTCCATCCAGAACCGGCAGGTCTCCAGGAAACGGCGCAGCGCGCTGTCGCCGGCGTAGCCGCCGGCCAGCGAGAGCGGTGTCGCCACGGCGGATTCGGTGTACATCTCCAGGGTTTCCGCGCCCGCGAAACTGAACAGCATGGTCCCCCACCGGCGCCAGACCGCGGCGCCGCGCTCGACCAGTTCCGGGCGCACCCAGTCGGGTACGGTCTCGAACTCGGCGAACAGCGCGCGCATGGCCTCCGGAGCGTCCGGAACCTCGCCGATTCCCGCGCTCAGGGCGGTGTCGAGCATCCGGCGACCGTGATCGCGGCCGATATCCCCGTGCAGGACCTCGGCGACGAACCGCTCGGCGACCGGATCGCCGGAGAACATATCCCGGCACAGGGCGCGCGCCTGTTCGTCGGTGGGGAAGAGTTCGGCTCCGGTGAGCGTGCGCAGCAATCGTTCGGCCCGGCGCACCCACGGCCTCTGCCGCGCCTGCCAGTAATGAAATGCCTCCGGGCAACGCGGGGCAGCGCCCTCCGCACCATCCGGGTAGTCCACGGTTGCCGACATCGTCGCTCCCCTCGCCGATCCCGCCGTCCCGGTCCGATATCTCACCGAACCGGACCCGTTTTGCGGACCGTACCTTTACGTATGGCAATACAGTACTCGATGGTATGGATTGAGGGCGAGGGTTCGCGGAAGCTCCACCTTCGGAACGCATATATCCGTGCCGTCGGTGAGGACGCCGCGAATCCGTCGATGACCGTTTACAGCGGAGCCTCGGATGCGGCTCCCCTACCATCGGGGTATGAGACTCAGTGCCGATCCGTCGGGCCGATGACGGCGGGTTCCACCGCCGACCACCCGGACCCATCGGACGAACGGCCGGCCACTCCCCGTCCGAAATCGAAGAAGGCGCAGGCGCAGCAACGCCGGACCCGCCGCACCGCACGGCTGACCTACGACGATTGGGTCGACGGTGCGTTGAATCTACTGTCGCGCGAGGGCGTCGCGGCGATCAAGATCCCGCGACTGTGCCAGGAACTCGGGGTCACCAAGGGCAGTTTCTACTGGCATTTCGACGATATCGAGCAGCTCACGACGGCGATGGCCGACCGCTGGAGCGCGACACAGAGTGAAACGGTGCGCGAACTGGGCGCCTTCGTGGGGATTCCGGTGGAGGAACGGATCGAGAAGATGGCCGCGATGCTCGTCGACCGGCGGCACTGGCTGGTGGAGACCACGGTACGGGAATGGTCCCGGAGCAATCCGAAGGTCGCGGCCGCGGTACGCACGCTCGATCAGGAAGTTTTCGAAACGGTGCACCGGACGATGCTGGACCTGGGATTCGACGAATACCAGGCCGGGTTGCGGGCCGGCGCCATGGTGTATATCGGGCTCGGTCTGATCCACGGCCGGGACAACCTGCCGACGCCGACCACCGCTCAGGTGCATTCGGTCATCGAACTGCTGGCCCGGCCGTGATCACCCGGCTGTCAGGTGCCTACCGGCCGGCCGGGGACGTCGAACGCGGCGGACTCAGCGAGTGGTGACCTCGTGCCACAGATCGGCGTCGTCACGCTGGCGCAGTTTGTTGATCCCGATGAGGACCGCGGCGACAATTCCGATGGTGAGAACGTATTTCATACTTTCAGCTTAGTGCGCCACCGGGCGGCCCGCTTCCCGGCCTCGGCCCTGCGGCCCGCCCCCGCAGCGTTCCGCGCGCCCTGCCCCATCGCCGCAACGGTGTCGGTGACCACCACCAGGAGGCGACGGCGGCGCATTGCGGGCGCTGTCGTTCTCCGGCGGAGAGGCCGACTCCGGACCGCTGCGATACCGGACCATACGGCGATATCGGGCCTGGGTGTGAACGACGAAATTCATCGAGAAATGCAATCGGGCTCGGATGAATTTCATCCGAGCCCGATTGCACTGTTCCAGTGGGTCTAGGAGGACTTGAACCTCCGACCTCTTCGTTATCAGCGAAGCGCTCTAACCGCCTGAGCTATAGACCCGCGGGACGACTGCTCTATGTCAAGTAACCGCCGAGGAGAGACTGTACCGGAATCCTCCATGAGGAACCAAAACGGCTGGTCACAGAGCCGGAGGCCGGCACACACCCTAACGCGCGACGGCCGGCCCCGAATTTCCGGGGTCGGCCGTCAACGGAAGAACCGGATCAGTCGGGGTCGGCCAGGGTGACCTGAATACCGCCGACCATATCGCAGCACTGGTTGTAGATGAACGTCCCGACGGTGGCCAGGGCGGTGAACAGCACGACGTTGATCAGCCCGATCACCCCGGCGTAGCCGAAGACCGTGCCGGCGTCGATAAGGCCCACCGACCCGCTGTCCGGCGACACCATATCGGTGAACGTGCTGTTCAGCCGCTCCCAAACGCCCATACCGGCCAGCACCATGTACAGCAGGGCAACCGCGATCATCCAGACGAAGAACATGGCGACGCTGATGACCAGGGTGATCTTCAGCGTCGACCACGGATCGATACGCCGCACCTGCACGGTCGCCCGGAGCGGCTCGCCGCCGAGCACCGCTTGCGGCAGCCCACGCGGGACCTGCGGGGCCGCCGGGGCCGCGGGGGGCGGAGTGTGCTGGATATGCGGAGGATGCGGGGCGTGCGGGGCCTGGTCCGGAGGCAGCGGATGCCGGATCTCGGAAAGGTCCGGCATATCCTTGACCAGCTCCGGCCGGGCGATACTGCGGGTAGGACCGTCCAGCCCAACGGATTTGGCCATGGCCGCTTCCTTACGCGCCGCCTTGGCCGCCAGGTCGCTGGTGGTCCGCGCGTTGGTGACCCCGCCGCTCAGACCGACCCCGCGCTGCGACTGGGCGCCGCCGACCGGCATATGCCCGGGACGCGAGAGGTTGGACTGGGGTTCCCGTTGCGGCAGCTGCGACCAGCCCTCCTGGAAACGTCCACTGTCCGTTCCGTTTCCACCCTGCTGCTCGGGCGGATTGCTACCGCCCTGCTGCTGACCGGGATTCTGCTGGCCGGGATTCTGCTGGCCGGGATTCTGCTGGCCCGCCGGTGAATTCCGCGATTCGGACGCGAATTCTCCCTGGTTCTCCTGATTCTCGGGCGCCGGGCCCCCGGCGGACGACCCGCCGGGCGGGTTACCACCCTGCTGACCGCCGCCGGCCTGCTCGTTTTCCGCGGCATCGCCCGGCCGCTGGATCGGGCGCGGCGAAATCGGGGACGGGGTGACCCTCTCGGTCACACCGTTCGTCTGCTGCCGCTCGTCGCTCGGCTGTTTCGGAGTGGTCAATGGGAATCCTCGGATCCGTTCTTTGCCGCCGATATGGGATTACTGTTCGGGGGAACCGCCACCGTCGATCTGTTCGGGCTCGTCGGCGTTACGTGCGATCGCAAGCAAGGTATCGCCCTCGCCGAGGTTCATCAATCGCACGCCCTTGGTCTGCCTACCGGCCTTACGAACCTGCCGGGCGGCAGTGCGGATAACCCCTCCGCTGGACGTGATCGCATACAGCTCGTCGTCGTCGTCGACGATGAGCGCCCCCACCAGGGTGCCACGCCGGGTGTCGTACTGGATCGTCAATACACCTTTTCCGCCTCGTCCCTGGGCGGTGTACTCCTCGATGGCGGTCCGCTTGGCATAGCCACCCGAGGTCGCTACCAGCAGATACGTTCCATCACGGACCACATTGAGCGAGAGTAGGGCATCTTCGGCGTTGAACCGCATACCCTGCACACCCGAGGTGGCGCGCCCCATCGGACGCAGCGCCTCGTCGGTGGCGGAGAACCGGATCGACTGTCCCTGCGCCGAGACGAGCAGCAGATCGTCCTCGGCCGAACACAGTACGGCGCCGACCAATTCGTCGTTGTCGCGCAGGTTCACCGCGACGATACCGCCGCTGCGGTTGGAGTCGAAGTCCACCAGACGCGACTTTTTGACCAGGCCCTTCTGCGTGGCCAGGACCAGGTAGGCGGCGTCCTCGTAGGATTTGATCCGGATGACCTGGGCGATCTTCTCGTCCGGCTGGAAGGCCAGCAGATTCGCGACGTGCTGACCGCGCGCGGTGCGGTTGGCCTCGGGCAGTTCGTAGGCCTTCACCCGGTAGACGCGGCCCTTGTTCGTGAAGAACAACAACCAGTCGTGGGTCGAGGTCACGAAGAAGTGCCGGACGATATCGTCCTGTTTGAGCCCGGCGCCCTGTACGCCCTTACCGCCACGTTTCTGGCTGCGGTAGAGGTCGGTTTTGGTGCGCTTGGCGTATCCGGTCTCGGTGATGGTGACGACGACGTCCTCGCGGGCGATCAGATCCTCGTCGGCGACATCACCGTCGGCGGAGATGATCAGGGTGCGCCGGTCGTCGCCGTATCGCTCCACGATCTCGGCCAGTTCGTCGCGCACGATCGCCCGCTGACGTTCCGGCTTCTCCAGGATGTCCTTCAGATCGGCGATCTCGGCCTCGAGCTTGGCCAGTTCGTCGACGATCTTCTGCCGCTCCAACGCCGAGAGGCGTCGCAGCTGCATATCCAGGATCGCGGTGGCCTGCGTCTCGTCGATATCGAGCAGTTGCATCAGGCCGGTGCGCGCGGTATCGGTATTGGCCGACCGGCGGATCAGCGCGATGACCTCGTCCAGCAGATCCAGCGCCTTGACCAGGCCGCGCAGGATATGGGCGCGTTCCTCGGCCTTGCGGAGCAGGTAGCGGGTGCGCCGGACGATGACTTCCAGCTGATGGTTCACATACAGCCGGATCATCTGATCCAGGCGCAGGGTGCGCGGCACGCCCTCCACGATGGAGAGCATGTTCGCGCCGAAGCTGGTCTGCAGCTGGGTGTGCTTGTAGAGATTGTTTAGCACCACCTTGGCGATCGCGTCACGTTTGACCGTGACCACGATGCGCAGGCCCACCCGGTCCGAAGACTCGTCGTGGATATCGGAGACTCCGGCGATTCGGCCGTCCTTGACCTGCTCGGCGATCGCGTTGATGAAGTTGTCCGTGTTCACCTGGTAGGGCAACCCGGTGATGACGATGGTGGTGCGGCCGCGGGCGTCCTCTTCGATCTCCACCACACCGCGCATCCGGATGGACCCGCGGCCGGTGGTGTAGGCATCGTGGATGCCCTGGGTGCCCACGATCAGGCCGGCGGTCGGGAAATCCGGGCCCTTGACCCGCTCCATACAGGCGGCGAGCGTGGATTCCTCGTCGGCGTCGTGATTGTCCAGCGCCCAGTAGATGGCCTCGGCCAGCTCGTTGAGATTATGCGGTGGGATATTGGTCGCCATACCGACCGCGATGCCGTTGCTGCCGTTCATCAGCATATTCGGCACCCGGCTGGGCAGGACGACCGGTTCCTGGGTCTTACCGTCGTAGTTGGGGATGAAATCGACCGTGTCGTGGTCGATCTCGCGCAGCAACTCCATGGCCAGCGGGGTCAGCCGGCATTCGGTGTAACGCATGGCGGCGGCGCCGTCGTTGCCCCGGCTGCCGAAGTTGCCCTGGCCGTCGACCAGCGGATACCGCATCGCCCACGGCTGGGCCATCCGCACCAGGGTGTCGTAGATGGCCGAGTCGCCGTGCGGATGGTAGTTACCCATGGTGTCGGCCACCGGACGGGCGGACTTCACATAGCTACGATCGGGCCGATAGCCGTTGTCGTGCATCGCGTAGAGGATCCTGCGGTGCACGGGTTTGAGGCCGTCGCGCACCTCGGGCAGCGCGCGGCCCACGATCACGCTCATCGCGTAATCGATGTAGCTGTTCTGCATCTCCTGCTGGATATCGACCGGCTCGATCCGGTCGCCCGCGCTCTCCGGCGGCAGGGTGGTGTCGGTCATGCAATCTCCTAGGTACTGACGGAACAACGGTGGATCACCCGCGCGCGAGCGCGCTGTACATCACCGCGCGCGTGCGCGCCGCGGGCGAAGCACCGCTCCTACACGTCGAGGAAGCGGACGTCCTTGGCATTACGGGTGATGAAGCTGCGGCGCGCCGCGACATCCTCGCCCATCAGAACGCTGAACAGTTCGTCCGCGGCAGCGGCGTCGTCCAGCGTCACCTGACGCAGCACGCGAACCGAGGGATCCATGGTGGTTTCCCACAGCTCCTTCGGATTCATCTCGCCGAGACCCTTGTACCGCTGGATACCGTCGTCCTTGTTGATTTTCTTACCGGCCGCCAGGCCCGCCTCGAGCAGTCCGTCGCGCTCACGGTCGGAGTAGGCGAACTCGGGCTCGGTGCGATGCCATTTCAGCTTGTACAGCGGCGGCTGCGCCAGGAACACATGTCCCTGTTCGACGAGCGGGCGCATGAACCGGAACAGCAGGGTCAGCAACAGAGTGGAGATGTGCTGGCCGTCGACATCGGCGTCGGCCATCAGCACGATCTTGTGATACCGCAGTTTGGCGATATCGAACTCGTCGTGGATACCGGTGCCGAAGGCGGTGATGATCGACTGGACCTCGGCGTTCTTGAGGACCTTGTCGATCCGCGCCTTCTCGACGTTGATGATCTTGCCGCGCAGCGGCAGGATCGCCTGATACATCGAATCGCGACCGGATTTGGCCGAACCGCCGGCCGAATCACCCTCGACGATGTAGATCTCGGATTTGCTCGGATCCTTGGACCGGCAATCGGCCAGCTTGCCCGGCAGGCCGCCGATATCGGTGGCGCTCTTGCGCCGGACCAGTTCGCGCGCCTTCCGGGCCGCGACCCGGGCCTGCGCCGAAGACACCGCCTTGTTGACGATGGTCTTGGCATCGGCCGGATTGGCCTCGAACCAGTGCGCGAGGTGCTCGTTGCAGGCGCGTTGCACGAACCCCTTGACCTCGGTGTTGCCGAGCTTGGTCTTGGTCTGCCCCTCGAACTGCGGTTCGCTCACCTTCACGCTGACGATGGCGGCCAGACCCTCACGGATATCGTCGCCGGTGAGGTTGCCGTCCTTGTCCTTGAGGAGCTTCTTCTCTTTCGCGTACCGGTTGACGACCGTGGTCAGCGCCGCGCGGAAACCTTCCTCGTGCGTGCCGCCCTCATGGGTGTTGATGGTGTTGGCGAAGGTGTGCACGGACTCGGAGTAACCAGAGTTCCACTGCATGGCGATCTCGAGCTCGTGCCCGGTGCCCTTGCCGTTGAACGCCACCACCGAGTTGTGGATCGGCTGCTTGGTCCGGTTGATATGCCGGACGAAATCCTCGAGACCGCCCGGGTAGTGGTAGGTCCGGGTCTTGACCTTGTGCTCGGTCGCGGGCTTCTCGCCGCCCTCATCGTGCTTGGGCGCCTCGGCGGTATCACTGACCACCTCGTCGGTGATCTCGGTATCGGTGACCCGCTCATCGGTCAGCACGATGGTCAGGCCCTTGTTCAGGAAGGCCATCTCCTGCAACCGCCGCGAGACCGTCTCGAAGTTGTAGGTGGTGGTCTCGAACACGGCGGGATCGGCCCAGAACCGGATGGTGGTCCCGGTGGCCTTGGTCGGATCGCCCTGGATCAGTTGCCCCGGAACCGCGTCCTTGTAGGTCTGGCTCCAGTGGTATCCGTCGGTGTCGACCTCGGCTTCGAGCCGGCTGGACAGCGCGTTGACGACGGAGATGCCGACACCGTGCAGACCGCCGGACACGGCATACGAATCGGAATCGAATTTGCCGCCGGCGTGCAGCTGGGTCATGACGACCTCGATGGTCGGGATGCCCTGGGAGTGCATCGCCACCGGGATACCGCGGCCGTCGTCGACGACCTGGACGCCGCCGTCGGCGAGGAGGGTTACCTCCACCCGGCTGGCGTGCCCGGCCATCGCCTCGTCGACCGAGTTGTCGACGACCTCCCAGATCAGGTGGTGCAGGCCGCGTTCACCGGTGGAACCGATGTACATGCCCGGGCGCATCCGCACCGCCTCGAGACCTTCGAGGACCTTGATGGAGGAGGCACCGTAGTCCTGCTTGTCCGATGCGCTCGAACCCGATGCTTTGGAGTCTTTGGCAGCCACTGGTCGGTAGCTCTCCTTACTTGCTGGTCCCCGGGACGACGGTAGGACAGCACGCGTGGGGCCCGGAATCGATCGAGGGCTGCACACAGCGCGCCGAGGGTATCGCCGCTGATTTACTATTCCATCTTACTTGGCAGCCCAACTTACAGTGCATCTGCGACACCCCTGAGCGCTTCCAGGATGGGAGAAATCGACCCGGCACGGGTCCCCTCGCGGCCCGGGCGGTTTCGGACCATCAGATTCGGCCTGAGAGTTCACTGACGGCCACACCCGAATATGCGGCCGGTTCCACGTGAAACCGAACCCCTATCCGTAGGTGTCCCGCGGCCCTCTGCCCCGTACGTGGCGCTGTCCTTTACGCCAGCTGGGTGCGGTGGGGCCGGCGATCCGCAGGGACCGGACAACACCGGGGCCGACGGCCGCGCTGATCTTCGCGAGCAGTTGCGCCTGCAGCAATCGCAGTTGAGTCGCCCACGCGGTGGACTCGGCCGCCACGCTCAGCACGCCGTTCTCCAGTTTCACCGGTTTCGCGTGGGCCGCGATGTCCTCACCGACCACACCCTCCCAATGGCCGAAAACGGTGCCCTCGGCCACCTTGGTGGACCAGCCCCGGCTGCGGGCGATGGAACTCGCGAGTTTCGACAGCGGCTGCGGATCCCGGTCGTCCGGTCGCGGACCGGACCATCCGCTGCGCCGACGGCCGGTCCGGCCGCGGCGCGGCGACGAGCGCCCCTGCCCCACGGACTTGCCGCTTGCCCGCGCGGCCGCACGGGCCTCTTCCAGCGCACGGCGGGCAAGGTCGATCCCGCGTAACTCCGGCGACGCGGCTTCGGCGGACGGCGGCGTGCCACCGGGTGTACCGGGCTGGTCGGTCATGGTCGCGCTCCACTCACCGGTTCGAGTTATCCCCAGGTTCGACCGGTATTCCTCAGGTTGTGCACATCCGAGGTTCCGCTCCCCGGCGCCGCGGCCCCGATCCGGGCATACCTGGTGATGAATAGGAAATTCCCAGTTCAGACCAGGTTTTACGAGGTTCGGCGCGGGTTGCCGACAAGCGCACCGAGCCACCACCCGAATCCGGGCCGACGACCAGGGGAACAAGTTATCCACAGGTTGTGGATAACTGTGCGCTACGTGCCGGGCGGGGATAACGGCCCGACGTACCGGCTCACTCTACGAACGCTCCGGCCCGCGTGCAAGGCAGGAACCACCGCGTGTCCGAGGTGCCGACTATTCGCCGGCAACGGCGGATGATTCTCCGCCGGTCCCGCCCGTGGCCGCCGGCGCCGGAGACGAGGACAACCTCGAAATCCGGTGTTCGGGATCACCGGTGGTCGTGACCCGCAGGGTGGCTCCGGAGAGTTCGGCAGGGACGTCCTCGGGGACGGCCGCGGTAACGAGTACCTGCTCCGCGGCCGCGGCAACCGCCGCCAGCGCGGTCCGGCGGCGGCGATCCAGCTCGGCGAAAACATCGTCGAGCAGCAGCACCGGTTCGGTACCCCCGGCCCGCAGCAGCTCGAAGGCGGCCAGTCGCAGGGCGAGCGCGAACGACCAGGACTCGCCATGACTGGCGAACCCCTTGGCGGGCGTCTCACCGAGCATCAGATCCAGGTCGTCGCGGTGCGGACCCACTGTGCAGACACCGCGCTCCAGTTCCTTCGGCCGGGCCGCGGCGAGTTCACGCAACAGCGTTTCCTCCAGTACGGCGGTATCGCCGGGCTCGGGAACACGACCCGGATCGAGGAGTTCCTCCGGAAGCGCGGCACTGCGGTAGCCGATGGCGGCCGGACGCGATTCGGGAGCCAGTGCCGCATAAGCGCGGGCCAGGTACGGGTGCAGTTCGTGCACCAGGCGCAGCCGCTCGGCCAGCAGCACGGCCGCATGCGCGGCCAGGTGCCCGTCCCACACGTCCAGCGTGCCGAGTTCGGCCCGCCCCGAACGGCCCGCGGTTTTCAGCAGGGCCGACCGCTGCCGCAGCACCCGGTCGTAGTCGGCGCGGACACCGGCCAGGCTCGGGCGGCGGGCGGTGCACAGCTCGTCCAGGAAGCGACGCCGCTCCCCGGGGTCTCCGCGCACCAGGGCCAGGTCCTCCGGGGCGAACAGCACGGTGTGCAGGATGCCCAGGATCTCGCGGGGGCGGCGCACCGGTGAGCGGTTGATCTGGGCCCGGTTGGCCGTACCGCGGTTCAGCTCCAGATCGATACGCAGTTCGCGGCCCAGATGCACCACATTCGCGCCTATCCGGGCGCGTTCGGCGCCGGTGCGAACCAGCGGTGTATCGCTGGAAACCCGGTGCGAGCCGAGCGTGGAAAGGTAGCCCAGGGCCTCGAGCAGGTTGGTTTTGCCGTTGCCGTTGGCACCCAGGAAAACTGTAGGCCCTGTGGATAACTCGATCTCGGCGAGCTCCCAGGAACGGAAGTCACGCAAGGTCAGAGCACGGATATGCACCTGTTCACACCGCCCGAAACATCACCACCGAGTTATCCACAGCTGTGGATAACTTCGGATTGTGCAGGTCGGCGCGCGAGTTTGCGGCGATATCGCTCCCCCGCGCCGCCGCGGTCTCCATGGGATCACACACCCGGGCACGGAGGCGGATCGGCCGCCGGGTCAGCGCTGCCGGGTCCACGGGCTCAGCCCGGAAGCCGGACCGGCATCAGCAGGTAGATGTACTCGCTTTCCAGGGCCGGATAGGCCCCGGTGTCGAGCGGTTCCGGTGCTTCGTCGGCAGCCGGCAGCAACACCGCCGGACGGCTGGGAGTGGTGAAGCCGAACGTCACCCGGTCCGACCGCAGCGCGGAGAGCCCGTCGATGAGATACCCGGGGTTGAAGGCGATGGTGAGCGGTTCGCCCCGGAAATCGGCGGTGAGCCACTCCTCGGCCCGGCCGGCATCGTCCCCGCCCGCGGAGAGCAGCAGTCCCTCTCCGGAGAACTCCAGCCGCACCTGGGCGCCACGCTCGGCCACCAGGGCGACACGTTTGATGGCCTCGGCGAGGGAGGCGACCTCCAGCGTCGCGATGGAAGTGTGCTCTTTCGGCAGCAGCTGCCGGAACTTCGGGAATTCGGCATCGAGTAGCCGGGTCGTGGTCCGGCGGCCACCGTTCACGATCCCGAGCAGCCCGTCGGCCCCCGTTCCCGAGCCCAGCGACAACTGCACGGGCCTATCCGAGGCGCCCAGGGTCTTCGCCGATTCGGAGAGGGTGCGGGCCGGGATGAGGACCGCGGTCTCGATATCGGTGCGCGCCGGCTGCCACTGGATATGGCGGACCGCGAGCCGGAACCGGTCGGTCGCGGCGAGGACGACCTGCGGCCCCTCGATTTCGACCCGGATCCCGGTCAGCATGGGCAGCGTATCGTCGCGACCGGCGGCGACGGCGACCTGGCCGACCGCCTCGGCGAACACATCGACCTGCAGTTCCCCACTGGACTGCGGCACCTCGGGCAGTTGGGGATAATCCTCGACCGGCATGGTCGGCAGCGAGAACTTGGCGCTTCCGCACTGGATCAGCACCCGGCTGCCGTCGACCGATACGTCCACCGGTTTGTTCGACAGGGCCTTGGTGATATCGGCGAGGAGTTTGCCCGAGACCAGCACTTTGCCCGGCCCGGCGACTTCCGCGGCGACCCGCATCTGCGCGGAGACCTCGTAGTCGAACCCGGAAACCGTCAAACCGTCCTCGTCCGCGACCAGCAGGACTCCGCCGAGAACCGGGACCGGCGGGCGCGACGGCAGACTGCGTGCCACCCAGGCGACCGATTCCGCGAAATCCTCACGCGCGACCCGAAACTTCATGCCTGCAAGGTCCATCGCCCGAGGTGTCCTCTCCCGTTCAGTGTGGATCGGTGGC
Source organism: Nocardia sp. NPDC024068 (assembly GCF_040638875.1). Classification (NCBI taxonomy): domain Bacteria; kingdom Bacillati; phylum Actinomycetota; class Actinomycetes; order Mycobacteriales; family Nocardiaceae; genus Nocardia; species Nocardia sp. NPDC024068. Next base: position 49,607 of record NZ_JBEZYU010000032.1, read on the forward strand.
CGTACTGCCCCCGTGTATCCGGCTGCGCCTACTCCTGCTCCGCCGGCGCGGTTACCGCGCGATCGGTGAACCGGCTCGATCGCCCGAGAAGTCCGGCACACGCGACCGACATCAGACCGTACCCGGTTTCCGGTGGCCGGGTCGGCTGCCCCTCCGTGTGGAGGATACGTCCTCGGGGGCCGGACGGACCAGGCCTGCCCCACATGCGGCGGTGGAGTATCCCGGCAAGGGGGGACGCACATGGGGACGGTTGGGGACAAACGAGCGGGAACCGATTCCCGCCACGTATCCACAGCTGTCCCGTGCCCGCGATGTGGACAAGTCCGCCGTCCGGTTATCGCGCCGGCCCGCCGGTGCTGTCCGAGCGTGCTCGGCTCGGGACTCTCGGACAGGAAGGCCGACCCCGGCCGGGGCACTCGCGGACGAGTGCTCATCCGTCCGAGTACCGCCCGTTCCGCTCTCCTTGTCGGCTCCGGGCGCGATTCGAGTCGTGCGGTCCGCTCGACGGCTTGTCCACACATCCTGTTTTCAAGAGAAATTCTCTAGGGGAAGAACAGGAGTAGTAATAGGCCCTGTGGAAACTGTGGATTTCCCCTGTTTTACCTGATGGCAGCGCGTGTCCGCCTGTGGACCGCCGTGGGATAACTCGAGGATGGATTCGCCCGCTCTGTGGACAGGTTTCGTTGTCCACACTGTCTCCACAGTTCATCCCCAGTTCGCTCCCCAGTTTTCGCGTTGTTGTGCACACTGTGTACGAATCCGTGGATAACCTGTGGATTCCTCGAGGATTCCCCAGGGATTCCACAGGTTGTCCCCATGCCTCTGACCGGATCGCTCCTGATCAGTGCGTGTGGATGAATCTGCCTGTGGAAACTGTGGATAACCTTCCTGTGGACAAGATCTCGGCGCAGGTGGTCCGAAGCTGTGGAGGAACCGGTGGACAACCTGTGGAATCCACAGGGATAACCATCGGAAACCCCCAGTTCAGGGCATCCACAGGCTGTTAGCGGAATACCTGTGTATGGATTCGGAATGCCGCCCCCGGCGACTGATCGGACCCGACCGGCGAAGCGCCGATTCGCCAACCCGATTGAGGCCGTGAGGCATTGCGCCGCGGGCCGGCCGGCGGCGCAATGCACCCGCGGTGGTCATTGGTTCGGGTCCTGCCGTACCCGGAGCGCCCGGGAACGATGCACCCACCAGTGCGCTCGTCGGACCTCGCTGGGGCCGTGCGCCGACGCAGGCAGCAGTCCGCGAGGGCCGAAGAAGCGAAGGAAATGGGGCCGAAGGTCCGCGAATGTACAGGGCGTCGATCTCACCGATTGCCGGGGCGGATCAGGCGATCATCCCGAACGAATTCGAGGTCCTGCCCGGAAGAGGTGCGAGCACCCGACGGTATGTGGTCGCGCTGTGGCACCGGCCCGGAGCCATCGGACTCCGAGCCGCACCGGGCGAGAATTCGGATCGACTACCGGGAGCGCTGCTTGATCCGCGCGGTGAGTTCCTGGACCTGGTCGTACACGCGGCGCCGCTCCGACATCTCCTTACGGACCTTTTTCTCCGCGTACATGACGGTCGTATGGTCGCGGCCGAAGGCCTGGCCGATCTTGGGCAGCGAGAGGTCGGTGAGTTCGCGGCACAGGTACATGGCGATCTGGCGGGCCTGGGCGAGCGGCCGCGCCTTGCCCGGACCGGTCAGTTCCTCCATCGAGGTGTTGAAATACTCCGCGGTGACACCCATGATCGTCGAGGCGGTGATCTCGACGTCCTGTGATTCGGGCATCAGATCGCGGAGCACCACTTCGGCCACGGATTGATCCAGCGGCTGACCGTTGAGCGAGGCGAACGCGGTGACCCGGATCAGTGCACCTTCGAGCTCGCGGATATTGCGTTCCACCCGGCTGGCGATGAGTTCGAGGACATCGTGCGGGACATCCAGGCGATCCATCCGCGCCTTCTTGCGCAGGATCGCGATACGGGTCTCCAGTTCCGGCGGCTGCACATCGGTGATCAGCCCCCATTCGAACCGGGTACGCAGTCGCTCCTCCAGGGTGGCCAGCTGCTTGGGCGGGCGGTCGGAGGACACCACGATCTGTTTGTTCGCGTTGTGCAAGGTGTTGAAGGTGTGGAAGAACTCCTCCTGGATACCTTCCTTGCCCTCGATGAACTGAATATCGTCGACCAGCAGGATGTCGGTCTCCCGGTAGCGGCGTTTGAACGCCACCTTCCGGTCGTCGCGCAGGCTGTTGATGAAGTCGTTGGTGAATTCCTCGGTCGACACGTATTTGACCCGCATCCCCGGGAACAGCCGCTGCGCATAGTGACCGGCGGCATGCAGCAGATGGGTTTTGCCGAGTCCGGAGGCGCCCCAGACGAACAGCGGATTGTAGGCCCGCGCGGGCGCCTCGGCGATCGCGACGGCGGCCGCGTGCGCGAACCGGTTGGACGCGCCGATGACGAAGGTCTCGAAGGTGTACTTGGCGTTCAGGCTCGCCGAGGATTTCGAGGGATCGGCGGTTTCGGTCGGTTTGGCGAAGAAGGTGGGCCAGGAATCCCGGACGTTCACCACCTTCTCGTCCTCGTGATCGTCGTCGACGGGCTCGATCCCGGAATCCCGCACGCTTTCGCGGAGACTGTCGCGGCTGCTGTCCCGGTGGGGGTCGCGGCCGGCGGTTTCGGCGGCCGGAAGGTCGGGTGCGAAAAGGGTGTCCTGCGCCGGGCGGCTCGTACGACGCGGCGGCAGGACCGGATCGAGTTCGGGTCCGGAATCACGGACGGGCGGGGCGGGACGGTCGCGGCCGCCGGCCGGTTCCGCGATATCGGAGCGGCCCGTGGAGTAGGCGTCGCGGTATTCGGCGGGTGGATACTCGCGGTCCCGCTCGTATCCGGGCTCCCGGGTGTACTCGGCCGCCGGTGCGTATTCCCGGGGGTACGGCCGGGGAACCGCGTACGGTGCGGGCCCGTCGCCGCCCCGGACCGGCGGCGAGTTCCCGAACTGCGCCCCCTGTGGCAGTTCGGGGAGGGCCGGGCGCCGGGAATGGTCGGGCCCGGGTGCTTCGGGCCCGCGTGGATGGCCGGGGTTCAGCGGCAGCTCCCCGGTCAGCGGTAGTTCCGCCTCATGGGAGAACTCCTCGCGCGGATAGCGCGGTTCGCCCGCCTGATTACGCGGGAAGCCCGGATCGCGCTGGTAGCCGCGGGCGGGATACTCGCCGCCGTCGGAATCGCGCGAGGGCTCGGCCTGCCAGGGTTCCGGAGGCCCGGCGGGAACCGGTGACGGTCCCGGTCCGGGACGGGGGGACCCGAAATGATCCGGCCGGTTGGTCATGCGTGCGTGCCGAGGGGGCCCGCTGTCGGAGCCGGTGGGCACCGGTGCCGCGATGCGCACCCCCAGCCCCTCCACCTGAGGCCCGAGCCGTCGGCCCAGCGATCGCAGAATGGGTTCGCGCAGGTCGCGTTCGATTGCTTCCTGGGCGAGCGACGACGGGACGGAGAGCAGCGCGAAACCCTGGACCACCATCAGCGGTTTGACGAGCTTCAGCCAGGCCTGCTGGGCCCGGGTCACCGCGGCAATGGCACCGTCGGGCGAACCGGTGGTCAGCTCCGCGACCACCGTCGGCCACACCGTGGCCAGTACGTTCTGCTCGTCGTCCATCCAGTGTCCTCCCCGGGAGTCGGTTGCTCGGCGCAGACGTCCGGGGCTCGCGGTGCGTCTACTGTACTGGTTCGTTTCAGCGACACCGCATACGTCCACCCGACCAGAGCTGCCGCATCCGGCGCCCCGGGAGCGCTGCGACGGATACGGCGCCCGAGGGGCGCTGCCGGGAATCCCCGATTTCCCGGCTGCTGCGTGGCACCGTCGGCCCTACGAATATGCCATTCACAGGGTATTTCCACACAATTATCCACAGATGTGCACAATCTCCGTGGACCGCCGTTCTGGTCGCGCGGTGCGGACGACCCGGTGGCAGGCCTACGACCTGCGGCCTCGGGGGCCGGGCGGATGAGCGGTGATGATCACCACCACTCATGAATCGCGGCCCACGGCGGCAACCGCCGCGCGGATCGCCGCGATGGGGGGCGAGTTTGACCCGGTAGAACTGGATAAGTACCCTCGTACAGTCACCCCTTGGCGCGGTGACCGTTCTGTGCTGACCGTTCGCCAGGACCGCGGCGCCGAGTCGGAGGACATCGCCAGAATCATTGAAAAGCTTCGGGCGCCGCGGGGCGCCCACCAATTCGAGGAGTGTTCACCGTGGCCAAGGGCAAGCGGACGTTCCAGCCGAACAACCGTCGTCGGGCGCGGGTCCACGGTTTCCGTCTCCGGATGCGGACCCGTGCGGGCCGCGCCATCGTTTCCGCGCGGCGCCGTAAGGGCCGCGGCACCCTCACCGCCTGATCGCCCGTCGTATTCGGTGCCCGATGCCCGGTTCGCCGAACTCCGTGGCCCACGCCGCCGGTTGTCCGATCCGGCCGGCGGCTCCTTTCCACCTGGGATCTCCGGGTGCTTCCTGAGCCGCACCGGCTGCGCCGACGTGCCGATTTCTCCCGGACGGTACGCCGCGGCCGGCGCGCGGGAAAACAGGATCTGGTCGTCCACGTACTGACCGAACTGCCGGATCCCGAATCGGGTGAGGTAACGACCCGGTTCGGTGGACCGCGTTTCGGGTTGATCGTCAGCAAGGCGGTGGGTCCCGCGGTCGTCCGTCACCGCGTGGCTCGCCGCCTGCGTCATATCTGCGCCGAGCTGACCGCGGAGGTCCCCACCGAAGTGGATATCGTGATTCGCGCACTCCCGGGCTCCGCTGCCGCCGGCAGCGACGAGCTCCGTCGGCAGCTGCGCAGCGGTCTCCGCAAGCTCGGCGTCCAGCCCGTCGGCGCATTCGCCGACGCAGGTACCCCGTGATGAGCCCCCGTGGCCGTCGCCTCGCGCCTGCTCGCTGGCCCGCGAATATTCTGATCTTTCTGATCGAGCTGTACCGGACCTATGTCTCCCCCACCCGGATGCCGGTCTGCCGATTCACACCCACGTGCAGTGAGTACGCGGTCACCGCGCTGCGCACCCGGGGACTGGTGATCGGCCTCGGACTGACGGCCGCCCGGCTGGCCAAATGCGCACCCTGGCACCCTGGTGGATGGGATCCCGTACCGGAGCGGCGGCGCAACGTCGGCCACGACGATCCGCGGACCGAAGCTTGTAAGGGATCACCGCACGCGGTGATCGGTGACACTACCGACGGGAGTGCATAGAGCCGTGCTCGATTTCATCTATTATCCGGTGTCCTGGATCCTGTGGTTCTGGCACCGGGTCTTCGGCTTCGCCTTCGGAGCGGACAACGGTCTGTCCTGGGCGCTGTCCGTGGTGTTCCTCGTCTTCACGCTGCGCTTGGTGCTCTACCGGCCCTTCGTGAGGCAGGTCCGGACCACCAAACAGATGCAGGAGTTGCAGCCCCAGATCAAGGAGCTGCAGAAGAAGTACAAGAACGACCGCCAGAAAATGGCGACCGAGATGCAGAAGCTCCAGAAGGATCACGGCTTCAACCCGCTCATGGGCTGCCTGCCGATCCTGGCGCAGGTCCCGGTCTTCCTCGGTCTGTTCCATGTGCTGCGGTCGTTCAACCGGACCGGCCACGGATTCGGGCAGCTCGGTATGGATCCCTATACCAACGCCCACACCCCGAACTACGTCTTCAACGCCGACGATGTGCAGTCGTTCCTGAGCGCCCGTATCTTCGGCGCCCCGATCTCGGCCTTCATCACCGCACCGGTGGACGAACTGCAGGCCTTCGCCGACTACGGCGGCGTGCCCAGCAAGATCAGCATCGCCGCCGTCGCCATCCCGCTGATGGTGATCGCCGCGATCGCCACCCACTTCAACGCACGCGCCTCCGTCGCCCGGCAGACTCCCGAGGCCGCGGCCAATCCGCAGGCCGCGCTGATGAACAAGCTGGCGCTGTGGGTGTTCCCGTTCGGTGTGCTCATCGGTGGTCCGTTCCTGCCCATCGCCATCCTGCTCTACTGGGTCTCCAACAACATCTGGACCTACGGCCAGCAGCATCTCGTCTTCGGCCGGATGGCCAAGGAAGAAGAGGCCAAGGCGCTGGAGCGTAAAGAGAAGCAGGCGCAGAACGCACCGAAGCCCGGTGCCAAACCGGTCGACACCAAGAAGAAGACGGCGAAGCCCGGCGAAGAGGATGCCGATCCCGCCGACGAAGGCGCTGCGGGCACCAACGGCTCGACGCCGACCAAGGCCGCCGGCAAGCAGTCGGGCCAGCGGAGGTCGAGTGGTCAGAAGCGACCCGGCAATCGCGGCCGCGCCAATCAGAAGCGCCGGCGCTGACCGCTCCCCCACCGAGACCCCTTGTGATCGGGACCCGGCCGGCCGACCGGGTGGAGTCCCGACGAGCAGATAAAAGGAAACATATGACTCTCGAGACCGAAGGCGGCGACGCCACCGTATCCGCGACCGTGGTGGAAGCCGATCCTGATGACGCCGTGAGCGATGCAGAGGAGGCGCTCATCGAAGAGGGCGAGATCGCCGGTGACTATCTCGAACAGCTTCTGGATGTGCTCGACTTCGACGGCGATATCGATCTCGATGTCGAGGGCGACCGTGCGGTGGTGAGCATCGACGGCGGTAATGATCTGTCGAAGCTGGTCGGTCACAGCGGCGAGGTGCTGGACGCGCTGCAGGAGCTCACCCGGCTCGCGGTACAGCAGTCGACCGGGGTGCGCAGCCGGCTGATGCTCGATGTGGCGGGCTGGCGTGCCAAGCGGCGGGCCGATCTGAGTGAACTCGGCGCCGCGGCCGCGCAGCGGGTGCTGCAGACGGGATCACCCGAGCAGCTCGCGCCGATGACGCCGTTCGAGCGCAAGATCGTGCACGACGCCGTGGCCGCGATCGACGGGGTCGCCAGCGAGAGTGAAGGCGTGGAGCCGAACCGCCGGGTTGTGGTCATCCCGGAGTGAGACGGCGATCCGGCCGAACGCGGCCGGTGGTTGGATAGGGCTCGGGTCCGATGGACCCGAGCCCTTTCTCTGCCCGGCGCGCGGTGGTCCCGGTTGTCGCGGGTAGCGGATACGGTTGACCTTCGATACCGGGTGGCCAGTTCACACCGGCGCGAACGATCACACAGAAGGGTGTTTCACGTGAAACCAGATCTCGGCGACTCGGCGGCCGCGGCGCCGGAGTCGCGGCCGCCGGCGGAGGCGGAGGTCGTATTCGGTGACCGCGTGGGGCTGGCGCGCCGATACTGGGACGCGCTGGCCACCGCCGGGGTGGAGCGTGGACTCATCGGCCCCCGCGAAGTCCCGCGCCTCTGGGAGCGGCACATCCTGAACTGCGCGGTGGTCGGTGAAGTGATCGGTGAGGGCGCTTCCGTGGTCGATATCGGCAGCGGCGCCGGTCTCCCCGGAATCCCCCTCGCGCTGGCCCGGCCGGACCTCCGGATCATTCTCGTCGAGCCGCTGCTCCGCCGGACCGTCTTCCTGAAGGAATTCATCGACGCGGCCGAACTCGATATCACCGTGGTACGCGGGCGGGCGGAACAGCCGGGTGTGATCCAGGAAGCCGGCGGCGCCGATGTGGTGACCTCACGTGCGGTGGCTCCCTTGGCGAAGCTGGCCGAATGGTCGCTCCCCCTCCTGCGGGATCACGGACATATGCTCGCCCTCAAAGGGTCCAGTGTCACCGAGGAACTGGAACGCGATCGTGAAGCGGTCGAGCGTACCGGCGCCGGGAATTTCAGCGTCCTGGCGTGCGGCGTGGAAGTCCTCTCGACCCCCACTGTCGTGCTGTCCGCGGAACGGCTCCGGCGTTCGGAGCGGACGTCGAAGAAGTCCAAGAAGCGCGGCGTTCGGGCGGAGCGCCGCAAGAGCTGAGTCGATCCCGCCAGTCGTCCGCGGGGTGCCGGAACGGCAACGCGGGCTGCTGCTGTACGCGCCGGCGGCTGCGATGTTTCACGGGAAACATTGTCTGGAGTCCATCGCGGATTCTCTGCGCTCTCGACGACCATGCACACGGTGGTGGAGTTGCCATGATGGGTCGGCTCGGCATTGCTGAATCGCCCCGGCGAGTCCGGAGACTTACTGGTGTGACAGCTCAGCGGTGGGCTGGGCTGGTTGTCGACTGTAGTAGGCCGCTTCCGTCTC
>NZ_JBEZYU010000033.1:0-56766 GCF_040638875.1 Nocardia sp. NPDC024068
GGGGCGGGGCCCCCCCCCCAACATTTCCCCCCCCCGACCCCCCCCCACCCCCGGCCCCCCCCCCCCCCCCCCGGCCCCCCGGCCCGGGCTGGATGCCCGGCGTCGGGACTCTGCCCGCCGGGGTCGGTCAGTCGGGCTTTCCGCCCGTTTCCGGGGTGTCGGCTCCGGTTTCTCCGGCCGAACCGAGCAGCTCCTCGAGAGCCGCCCGGCCGATCCGGCGGAACGCCCGCCGCGGCCGCGCCCGTTCCAGGGTCGCGACCTCCAGCGATGCCTCGCCGAGACTCCGCTTCTCCTTCTCCTCGCTGGCCTGCAGGGCCGCCACGGCGACCCCGATCGCCGAGGCGAGGTCCAGGCCCGCCCGGTAGGTGTCTTTGAGGGCGGCGACGATGGGTTCGGTTGTCCCGCCCATCACGACGTACTCGCGTTCGTCGACGATCGAGCCGTCGAAGGTGATCCGGTAGAGCACCGACTCCGGTTCCTGTTCCGGATAGCTCACCTCGGCGACGCAGATCTCCACCTCGTAGGGCTTGAGCTGATCGGTGAAGATGGAGCCCAGTGCCTGTGCGTAGGCGTTGGCCAGCGCGCGCCCGGTGACGTCCCGGCGGTCGTACTGGTACCCGCGCAGATCGGCCTGCAGGATTCCGCCGCGGCGCAGGCTCTCGAACTCGTTGTATTTGCCGACGGCGGCGAAACCGGTCCGGTCGTAGAGTTCGCTGACCTTGTGCAGGGTGGCCGAGGGATTCTCCGCCACGAACACCACACCCTCGTCGTAGGCGAGAACCACGACACTGCGGCCCCGGCCGATCCCCTTGCGCGCGAGCTCGGTCTTATCGCGCATGATCTGCTCGGCGGACGCATACAGCGGCAGGGTCATGCCCGTGCGCTCCCTTCCTCGGCGGCCTCACGGTCCGCGGCGATACCGCGCGCGATCTCCTCGAGCCGGGATTCGGCCACGTCGACAGCACCGTCGGCATCGATGAGGATCGCGGTCGGGTAGATTCCGCGCAGCAGATCGGGCCCACCCGTGGCGGTATCGTCGTCCGAGGCGTCGACCAGGGCCTCGACCGCGATCCGCAGGGCGCGGTCGGCGTCGATCCCCTTGGCGTACAGCTTCTTCATCGACGTCCGGGCGAACATCGAACCGGAGCCGACGGCGGTGAAGCCGAACCGCTCCTCGCTGCGCCCGCCGACCACGTCGTAGGACACGATGCGCCCGGCCCGGTCCTGATCGGTGGCCTGCGGGTCGTAACCGACGAGCAGCGGAACCACCGCCAGGCCCTGCATGGCGGCCGGAAGGTTGTCGCGCACCATCTTCGACAGCTTGTTGGCCTTGCCGTCGAAGGTCAGCGAGACACCCTCGATCTTCTCGTAGTGTTCGAGTTCCACCGCGAACAGGCGCACCAGCTCGATGGCCATGCCCACCGTCCCGGCGATACCGGTCGCCGAGAAGGTATCGGTGATATGAACCTTCTCCACATCGCGGCCGGCCAGCAGGTTGCCCTGGGTCGAGCGCCGGTCGCCGGCGATCAGGACACCACCGCGATAGGACACCGCGACCACGGTGGTCCCGTGCGGTGCGATATCCCCCGCGGCACCGCCGCCGGGTTTCCCGGCGGCGGTGGTCTGGCTCAGCGCATCGAATCTGTTGCTCGGCAATAGATCCGGTGCCTGCTGGCGGAGATGTTCGGAAAAGGATGACAGGGCGTACCCCAACTGGAGACGCAAGGGGTCACCTGCGGTCACTGGCCACCTTTCTGCACGTAGGCGCGAACAAAGTCTTCGGCGTTCTCTTCGAGCACATCGTCGATCTCGTCGAGCAGGTCGTCGGTGTCCTCCGCCAGCTTCTCGCGCCGCTCCTGACCGGCGGCGTCTACGCCGTCGACGCCTTCGTCATCGTCGCCGCCCCCGGCGCGCTTGGTCTGCTCTTGTGCCATCGCAGCCGACCTCCTCTGTTTCCACCGACCGGACGCGTGGTGCGTACCGGACGAATCGTGAGCAGCTCTCTGTGCTCGTTCTTCAACACTACCCAGCCGGGACGACACGTAGTCGTATAACGCCCACCCCGGCGCCGGGCCGCGACCGTACGCGGATCAGGTGGTGAGCTGTCGTACCAGCTCAGCAGCGGTGTCGACACCGTCGAGCAGAGCGCCCACGTGGGCTTTGGTCCCGCGCCGGGGCTCCAGTGTCGGGATCCGCACCAGCGAATCGCCGCCCAGGTCGAAGATCACCGAGTCCCAGCTCGCGGCGGCGATATCGGCGCCGAACCGGCGCAGGCATTCACCCCGGAAGTAGGCGCGGGTATCGGTGGGCGGCTGCGTCATGGCGTCGAGCACCTGCTGCTCGCTCACCAGACGTTTCATCGAGCCGCGGGCCACCAGCCGGTTGTACAGGCCCTTGTCGAGCCGGACGTCGGAGTACTGCAGATCCATCAGATGCAGTTTCGGCGCCGCCCAGCCCAGCCCCTCGCGGCTGCGCATCCCCTCGAGCAACCGGAGTTTGGCAGGCCAGTCGAGCAGATCCGCGCATTCCATCGGATCGCGTTCCAGCCGGTCCAGGACCATCGACCAGTTGTCCAGCAGATCTCGCACCCGCGGCTCGTCGTTGCCCTGCACCTCGACGAACTTCGCGACCCGCTCGTGGTAGAGCCGCTGGATTTCCAGGCCGGACAGCTCGCGGCCGTCGGTGAGCGCGACCTTGGCACGCAGCGTGGGATCGTGGCTGATGGTGTGAACCGCGGTCACCGGCCGGGCCAGCTGGAAGTCCGAGAGGTCCGCGCCGGATTCGATCAGATCCAGGACCAGCGCGGTGGTACCGACCTTCAGATACGTCGACATCTCCGCCAGGTTGGCGTCGCCGATGATCACGTGCAGCCGCCGGTACTTGTCGGCGTCGGCGTGCGGTTCGTCGCGGGTGTTGATGATGCCGCGTTTGAGGGTGGTCTCCAGGCCGACCTCGACCTCGATGTAATCCGACCGCTGCGACAGCTGGAAACCGGCGTTGTCCCCGGACTGCCCGAGACCGACCCGGCCGGCCCCGCAGATCACCTGGCGGGAGACGAAGAACGGGGTGAGTCCGAGAATGACCGCGTTGAACGGAGTTTCGCGGCTCATCAGATAGTTCTCATGGGTGCCGTAGGAGGCGCCCTTGCCGTCGACATTGTTCTTGTACAGCTGCATCCGCGCCGCACCGGGCACACTGGAGGCGTGCCGGGCGGCGGCCTCCATGACCCGCTCGCCGGCCTTATCCCAGATAACCGCGTCCATCGGGTCGGTGACCTCGGGGGCGGAGTATTCGGGGTGGGCGTGATCGACGTAGAGCCGGGCGCCGTTGGTCAGGATCATATTCGCCGCCCCGACCTCGTCGGCGTCGATGACAGGCGCGGGTCCGTTCATCCGGCTCAGATCGAAACCGCGGGCATCGCGCAGCGGCGATTCCACCTCGTAGTCCCACCGGGTGCGCTTCGCGCGGGGCACCCCCTCGGCGGCGGCGTAGGCCAGAACCGCCTGCGTAGAGGTGAGGATCGGGTTGGCCGACGGGTCGGCGGGTGTGGATATCCCGTATTCGACCTCGATACCGATGATGCGCTGCATGGGTTCGAGAGTAGGCGACGGATCGCGAATCATCCGCTGAGTGGTACTTCCGGAGGATGCCGTGGCGGGTCCGCGGCCACATCCTCGGAGCATGACGCGCACGACTACCGACTCCGGCGTTTCCGGAGCCACTTCGCCGCGGCCGGTCCGGCTGGTGGCCCTGGATGTACTGCGTGGCCTCGCGATCCTCGGCACGCTCGGTACGAACATCTGGATCCTCACCGATCCGCGGGGAATGGCCGGCTATCTCGACCGGCTGTCCACCTCGCCCACGGATGCGTGGATGTGGACGGAGAAGATCCTCCAGCAGCTGGCCCAGGGGAAGTTCCTGGGCCTGCTGACCGTGATGTTCGGCATCGGCCTGGCCATCCAGCAGGCCTCGGCCCGGCGCGGCGGACGGCCGTGGCCGGGCGGATATCCGTGGCGGGCGGCACTACTGTTCCTCGACGGACTGCTCAATTTCCTGCTGATCGCCGAATTCGATGTGCTGATGGGTTACGCCGTCACCGGCCTTATCGTGGCATTCCTGCTCACCCTCGGTCCGGGCGCCCAGTGGCGATGGCTGCTCACGATGCTGGGCGTCCATCTCACACTGATCGGGCTCATCGCGGTCGCACTGACAACTGCGGGCCCCGGGAACTCCACCGGCTCCAGCACGCCGTCCCCGAATCCTTACGCGGACGGGTCGTTCTGGGATCTGGTGCTGTTCCGCGCGGAGAACGCGCTGGTCTTCCGTGCCGAGGCCCTGTTCATCCTGCCGATGTCGATTGCACTGTTCCTGCTCGGCGCCCGGCTGTTCCACGCGGGTGTGTTCCGCGCCGACGGCGCCCGGCTGCGGCGGCTTCTCATGCTCGCCGGATTCGGAGTCGCGGCGCCGATCGACTTGCTGGCCGGGGTCCTCGGCGGCGGCGATCTGGTACTGCTCACCCGCTACCTGGTGGCCCCGTTCGTCGCGCTCGCGATCCTGGCGCTGGTGGCCGAGTTCTATCTGCGCCGGCCCACCGCCGGTTTCACCGGCCACCGGCTGGCCGAGATCGGCCGGACCGCGCTCAGCTGCTACATCCTGCAGAATCTGGTGGCCTCGATATTGTGCTACGGCTGGGGATTCGGCCTGGCCGCGCGTTTCGCCCCCGGCGCCCGGGTGCCGTTCACGGTCGCGATCTATCTGGTGGTGATCGTGGTGATCGGATGCTTCGCGCATCTGTGGCTGCGCCGGTTCGCGCGCGGACCGGTGGAATGGCTCTGGCAGGCGAGCTACCAGCGCCTCACCGGGGAACATCGGACGCCGGCCACGACCGGGTAGCCACGCCTGCAGGGCTCCGCACCGGGCCGGGTATGACGACGCCCACCCGCGGACCCCTCCGGTGCGCGCAGTGACCGACACACCAGCGTGCTGTCCCGGCACCGGCCCGGCGAACTGCCACGATGGAACGCGGCCGGGCCCGGTGCGATCGCCCCGAGCCCGCGACCCGCGGCATCGAGGGAGGACAGATGGAGTCGAACGACACCGGTGACGAGCCGGGCACGGATACCGGGACGGCCGGCCGCCCCGCGGGCGGCGCGACGCTCGCGGCGAACCGGCCCGGTATCCGGATCTGGGCCGGGCCGCTGGCGGTCGTCACACTGCTGATGTCGCTGCTGGCCACCATGTACCTCGGCTATGTCGTCAATCCCGAGAAGAATCTGCACGATTTCCCGATCGCGCTGGTGAACCAGGACGACGGCGATATCCGTGACGGCACACCGATCAATATCGGCGACCAGATCACCGAGGGCCTGACCCGGCAGGTGCCCGCGGACAAGGTCGATCTGCGGGTCACCGGTATCGCGGAGGCACAGCGGCTGCTCGGCAACGGCGAGGTCTACGGGGCGATCGTGCTGCCCAGCGATCTGTCCAAACGACTGTCGATCCTCGGGGCGGGCGCGGTGGTGCCCGGAGATATCCAGCAGCCCGCCATCACCGTCTGGACCAATCCCCGCACCGGCACCTACGCCACCCAGATCGTCGCGCTGGTCTCCCGGCAGGCCCTGATCCAGGTGAACAGCGAGGTGGGCCGGCAACTCACCGAGACAGTGAACACCGCGCTGACCCCACCTCCCGGCGGCACCGCCACCGAGATATCCGGCGCCTCGCGGCTGATACTGGCCGAACCGATCGAGGTGATCACCGACCAGTACCGGCCACTGCCCGCGGGCACCGGCAGCGGACTGTCGGCGTTCTTCGTCACCCTGCTGGTGGTGCTGGCCGGGTTCACCGGGGCGATGATCGTGCACACCATGGTCGATTCGGCACTGGGTTTCGTGCCGACCGAATACGGCCCGTGGTTCGTCCACCGGCCCACCGCACCGCATTCCCGGTTGCGCACACTGCTGCTGAAATGGGGCGTGATCGCGGTCGCGGCGCCGATCGTCTCCGGCGTCTTCCTCGGGATCGGCACGCTGCTGGATATGCCGTTCGACCACGGTCTGGCCTTCTTCCTGTTCAGCACGCTGGCGATCATCGCCGTCGGGGTGACCGCGCTGTCGGTGCTGGCGGTATTCGGCTCGGCGGGCATGCTGGTGAACCTGATCCTGTTCATCGTGCTGGGCCTGCCGTCGGCCGGGGCGACCATCCCGCTCGAGGCGACGCCGAAGTACATGGCGTGGCTGGCCACCTTCGAACCGATGCACCAGATCTATCTCGGTATCCGGGCGATCCTCTACTTCGACGCCCACGGCAACCCCGGACTCTCCCGAGGGGTCGGAATGTGCCTGTTCGGGCTCGCCGTCGGCCTGATCCTGGGTGCGGCGGTGACCTACCTCTACGACCGCAAGGGTCTGGAGCGCCGCAACCGTCGCTGAGTCACCGGCCGGCAGCGCAAGAACGGTCGGGCGCATCGTGCCGCCGAACGGCCACACTCGAGGAGTGCGCAACCGACGCGACCGCCTCCGCGAACTGCTGGACGCCGTGCTCGACGAGGACAACACGTCACTCGGGCAGATGGCGGCCGGTGCCTACGCCTCCCCGTTTCATTTCTCCCGCCAGTTCAGTCGCGGTACCGGTGAATCGCCGGTTGGATTGCGGCGCCGGGTACTGCTCGAACGCGCCTGCTGGCAACTCGGCGGAGGCATGTCGGTGACCGAGGCGGCCTTCGCCGCCGGTTACGACACCGTGGAGGGTTTCGGCCGGGCGTTCACCCGGGCGTTCGGCCATCCGCCGAGCGCGACCCCGCCGCGTACCGGCCGGGCACCTCGGTGGCTGCCCGCGGTCAACGGGATCCATTTCCATCCGCCCATATCGCTCTGGGTGGAGGGCGAACCGAAAGGACGGTCCGATATGGACCCGACGGCACTGCTGCTGCACCACGACCTCGAGGACACCCGGCTGCTGCTGGAGGCGGCCGCCGGGCTGCCCGGAGACCGGTACCGGTACAACCGGTCCCCCGGTGCGGTCGTGCTGCCGTGGGACGGACCGGAGGAATCCATCGCCGCGGTACTGCATCACCTGATCCGGAGCAAAGAAGTCTGGCTCGCCGCGATCGACGGCGCCGATATCCCTGCCCCGGGCGCGGACGATCCGGCCGCGCTCACGGCCCGGCTCGCGGAGGTGGGACCGCGGTGGCTGGATACGGTGCGCGAGATCGATCGCCGGGGCGGATGGGGTGACACCCTGATCGACGCGCTGTGCGATCCGCCCGAGAGTTTCGTCCTGGGCAGTGTGATCGCCCATGTCCTCAGTTATGCCGCGTACCGACGCCAGCAGGTCCGGTATTGGCTACACCGCGAACTGTCCGAGGAGACCGTCGGCTGGGGCGATCCGATCGAATGGCTGCGCGACCGGGCCTGAAGGCGCCGCGGGTGGGTGGGTGGGGTCACCCCGACGAGACCGATGCCGTCCAGGACGCGAACGCCCGCGGATTGCGCGTCTGCAGCATCACCCGGCCGGGACCGGTGAAATCGAATACCAGGCCCTCCCCCGATTTCAGCGATTGCAGCGACCGGCCGGAGACCGCGCGCCGGATGGTGAACTGCATGGACAGGTCGTAGGCCACGACATGTCCGGTATCGATGGTCACCGGCTCCCCCGCTGCCAGATCGATGACATCGATCGCGCCGAACACGCCGATCACGACCTCCCCCTGCCCGTGCGCCCGCAGGCCGAAACCGCCCTCGCCCCCGAACAGGTTGGCGAAACCACCCCACTGGCTTTCCACCTGCACCCCGGCCGAATTCGCGATCCAGCCGCCGCGGCTGATGAAATGCGGCCGGTCCGCCGTGATCGGCAGCGCGAGCATATCGCCGGGGAGGGAGGCCGCCACATCCACCCAGCCCCCGTGCGCGGGCGCGGTGAAAGTGGAGACGAAGAACGATTCACCCGCCAGCACCGACCGTTTCAGCCCGGCCAGGATGCCGCCCTCGGCCTTGGCCTCGAGACTCACCCCGGCCGAATGCGCCAGCATGGCACCGGTTTCCACCCGGACCGGTTCACCACCCGCCAGGACACACCGCGCCACCGTCGACGACGGGTTGTGCCGCAGTTCAACTTTCATGATCCGACACTACCGCCGCGGGGGCGTCCGAGGTCACCGGGCCATCCCACCCGGCCGGGCCCGTTACCCGCCGGCAAATACCTCCGGGTCAGCCGAGCGAATGCAGAGCATCCTCGTCCCGCGCGACGACCGCACGACCGTCGGCGGTGAATACGAGCGGACGCTGGATGAGCCGTGGATGGCGGGCCAGCGCGTCGATCCAGCGATCCCGGTCCGCCGCGGTCCGGCCCCAGCCCGATATTCCCAGCTCCTTGGCGGCGTCCTCGCCGGTACGGGTGATCTCCCAGGGTTCGGCGCCCAGCCGGTCCAGCGCCGCGCGCAATTCGGCGGCGGTGGGCGGATCTTCCAGGTACCGGCGGACGGTATAGGCGATGCCGAGGTCGTCCAGACGCGCCACGGCCGCGCGGCTCTTGGTGCAGCGCGGGTTGTGCCAGATCTCGGTTTCCGGAGAGCTCATATCCCGCAGCGTAGCGGCCCGGCGCACGCTACATATGCATCCATTCCGGCCAGACCTCCCGCCGCCCAGATCCCGCGCGATCAGCGCGCTCACCACGATCGCCAGCACCGCCAGCAGGATGGCCGGCCCCCGTAGTGCGACCAGCGAGCCGGGGGCGGCGGTATCCATCGCCCAGGCCGGCACCGGCAGCACCGGCCCCTGGTCGGCATAGCCGGACGAGAGTCGCCGGCCGGCCGCCAGGAAGTACAGTTCGTCGCCGAAATATCCGTAGCGGGTCGCCGACGCCACCAGCACGATCGCGGCGGCCGCGGCGACGGCGAGCACCGGGACAGTGGCGAACGGGCGAACGGCGGACGGGTCCGGCCGGGAACAGGCCAGGGGCCGCGCTTCCGGCGGAAGCGCGGCCCCTGTGTCGGTGGGCGGATACCGGTATCGGTTTACAGGTACTGGCCCGTATTGGATTCGGTGTCGATCGCCCGGCTCGCGCTGGCGTTCTTACCGGTGACCAGCGTGCGGATGTAGACGATCCGCTCGCCCTTCTTACCCGAGATACGGGCCCAGTCGTCGGGATTCGTGGTGTTGGGCAGGTCCTCGTTCTCGGAGAACTCGTCCACGATCGAATCGTAGAGATGCTGGATCCGCAGACCCGGATTGCCGGTGTCGAGCACCGCCTTGATCGCGTACTTCTTGGACCGGTCCACGATGTTCTGGATCATGGCGCCGGAGTTGAAGTCCTTGAAGTACAGGACCTCCTTGTCGCCGTTGGCGTAGGTGACCTCCAGGAACCGGTTGTCTTCGCTCTCGGCGTACATCCGGTCCACCACCCGCTCGATCATCGCGCGGATGCAGGCCACCTTGTCGCCGTTGAACTCGGTGAGATCATCGGCGTGCAGCGGCAGGAATTCGGTGAGGTACTTCGAGAAGATGTCCTGCGCGGATTCGGCGTCGGGCCGCTCGATCTTGATCTTCACGTCCAGCCGGCCGGGCCGCAGGATCGCGGGGTCGATCATGTCCTCGCGGTTGGAGGCGCCGATGACGATGACGTTCTCCAGCCCTTCCACGCCGTCGATCTCGCTCAGCAGCTGCGGGACCACGGTGGTCTCCACATCCGAGGAGACACCCGAACCGCGGGTGCGGAAGATCGAGTCCATCTCGTCGAAGAACACGATCACCGGGGTGCCTTCGGACGCCTTCTCACGCGCCCGCTGGAAGATGATCCGGATATGGCGTTCGGTTTCGCCCACGAACTTGTTCAGCAGCTCGGGGCCCTTGATGTTGAGGAAGTAGGACTTCGCTTCCTTGGCATCCTCACCTCGCGCCTCGGCGATCTTCTTGGCCAGTGAGTTGGCGACGGCCTTGGCGATGAGCGTCTTGCCGCAGCCCGGCGGGCCGTAGAGCAGGACACCCTTCGGCGGGCGCAGCGCGTATTCGCGGAACAGGTCCTTGTGCAGGAACGGCAGCTCCACGGCATCGCGGATCTGCTCGATCTGCCGGCCGAGACCGCCGATATCGTTGTAGCCGACATCGGGAACCTCTTCCAGCACCAGATCCTCGACCTCGGCCTTCGGGATCCGCTCGAACGCGAAACCGGCCTTGGTATCGACCAGCAGCGAATCACCCGGCCGCAGCTTGCGCACCGGGGAGTCCGGATCCTCCATATCGTCGGCATCGGCGAGCTTGGCCAGCGGACCGGACAGCCACACGACCCGTTCCTCGTCCGCATGGCCGACGACCAGGGCGCGGCGGCCACCGTCGAGGACCTCGCGTAGCGTGCCTATCTCACCGATGGCGTCGAACATGCCCGCCTCGACAACCGTCAGCGCCTCGTTCAATCGGACGGTCTGGCCGTACGCGAGCGTGCTGGTGTCGATATTCGGCGAGCAGGTCAGTCGCATCTTGCGGCCGGAGGTGAACACGTCGACGGTCTGATCCTCGTAGACACCGATCAGAATCCCGTAACCGCTGGGCGGCTGACCGAGACGGTCGACCTCCTCACGCAGCGCGACGAGTTGCTGCCGCGCTTCTTTCAGGGTATCCATCAGCTTGGTGTTGCGAATGGTCAGCGAATCGATACGGGCTTCCAATTCCCGTGAGCGATCCGGTGAGTCGGCGAGTTGCCTCCGGAGTGCAGCCGCTTCGGCGCGTACTGCCTCGAGTTCTCTCCAGGCCGCCGAATCCGAATTCTCGATGGGGCTCATATGCTGCTCCTCCCAGTCCCGGTCTACCAACGCTACCGGGCGCGACCCGTTTGCGCTGTCCGACATGATTTCGTCGTGATCACATATGGTCCGCGGCCACGCGCTGGTCAAACCATGTTAGCCTGCCCTAACCCACAATCGGTGGGCGAGCTCACCGACTAGCCGAAAGGTTGCCAGCTATGCACCTTCCCGCACGGAGACTGCGGTTGTCCCGGGTCGCCGCGGCGTCGGCCGCGGCCGTCGCCCTGGCAGTGGGATCCACGGCATGCGGGTCCGGCGACGACAGCTCCGGGTCCGCCGAGACGAGTGCGGTGACCAGCAGCGTCGCCTCGACAGGCGCCGCCGGGGACGGTCACGACCACGAGCACGGCGAATCCGCGGACGCGCCCACCGCGGAGAGCCTACAGGCCGGTCTCGACACCTTCGTCAACCCGGATGTGCCGGTGGACGACAAGGTCGCCCTGGTGGTCGACGGTGAACAGCGCCGCGGCCATTTCGAGCAGCTCAACGCCGCTCTGCAGACCTACCGTGGGATCACCTTCCAGGTCACCGGGGTCGCGGTCGACGGCGATACCGCCACCGCCCAGACCACCATCACCAGCCCCAGGGGTTACAGCGCGCCGCCGGACGAGTTCACCTGGCAGCATCAGGACGACTCCTGGAAGCTGTCCGACGCGGACGCGTGCGTCCTGTTCGGCTTCGCCCAGATCCCCTGCAACGCGGCGTAGCGCATACCCGCACGGCGGGACCGGGGCCGGCGACATCGCGCCGCCCCCGGTCCCGCCGCCGTTTCGCGAGCTGGGCCGCCACGACCCCTCAGCCCTTCGAAGGCCGCCGCTGGGGCTTGGGGGTCACCACACCCTCGGCCAGCCGCCGTGCGCTCACCAGGAAGGCCGTATGGCCCTGCATCCGGTGTTCCGGGCGTACCGCCAGGCCCACCACATGCCAGCCGCGCACCATCGACTCCCAGGACCGCGGTTCGGTCCAGCACTGCTGTTCGCGCAGCGCCTCCACGACCTTGGAGAGCTGCGTCACAGTAGCGACGTAGACGACGAGCACGCCGCCGGGGACCAGCGCCTTCGCGACCGCCGGGAGCGCGTCCCAGGGGGCGAGCATATCCAGCACCACCCGGTCCACCTGCCCCTCGTAGCCGGCGACATCGCCGACCGTCAGCTCCCAGTTCGCAGGTCGTTCGCCGAAGAACCGCTCCACGTTGCGTACCGCGTGTTCGGCGTGATCGTCGCGGATCTCGTAGGACTCCACCGTCCCCTCCGAGCCCACCGCCCGCAGCAGCGAGCAGGTCAGCGCACCGGAGCCCGCCCCGGCCTCGAGCACCCGCGCACCCGGGAACATATCGCCCTCGTGCACGATCTGCGCCGCGTCCTTGGGGTAGATCACCGCCGCACCCCGCGGCATGGACATCACGTAGTCGGTCAGCAGCGGGCGCAGGGCCAGATACGGCGTGCCGTTGTTGGAGTGCGCGAGCGTGCCCTCCTCGGCGCCGATCAGCTCGTCGTGGGAGATGGCCCCGCGGTGGGTGTGGAACTGTTTCCCCGGTTCCAGCAGCACCGTGTACAACCTGCCCTTGGCGTCGGTGAGCTGCACCCGGTCGCCGACGACGAATGGCCCGGTCCGTCTGGCCGTCATGGATCTCCGTTCCGCGATTCGGTCCACGCCCGGCCCGTTGACTCCGCGCGCGAGCACCCGTGTCGGTGCCGCCGGATAGCCTGCCAGGTATGTCAGCGCCTCCGAGCACACCCCCGGCGAGTTGCGGTCCCGGATCCGCGCCGCGGTCCGCCCGCCCCGCGCTGTCCCCTTCGCGCGCAGCCGATTTCAAACAGTGCCCGCTGAAGTACCGGCTCCGGACGATCGACCGGATACCGGAGCCCCCGTCCCGTCAGCAGGTGCGCGGCACCGTGGTGCACGCCGTCCTCGAGGAGCTGTACGCGCTGCCCGCGGCCGACCGCGATCCCGACAACGCCCTGGCGCTGGCCGGACCCGCCTGGGACCGGGTTCTCGGCGAACAACCCGAGGCCGCGGAGGTGCTGGACGGAGAATCCGGGCCGGAGGCGTTCCTGGAGGAGGTACGCGCACTGGTGCGCACCTACTACCGCCTGGAGGACCCCCGCCGCTTCGAGCCCGAATCGTGCGAGACCAGACTCGAGGTCGAACTGCCCGGCGGCCCACCGCTGCGCGGTTTCGTCGACCGCATCGACGTGGCGCCCACCGGTGAACTGCGGGTGGTGGACTACAAGACCGGCCGGTCCCCGGGCCCCACCCGGGAGACCCGGGCTCTGTTCCAGCTGAAGTTCTACGCCCTGATGCTGCTGCGCTCCCGCGGCGTGCTGCCGGCCCAGCTGCGGTTGATCTACCTCGCCGACGCCCAGCTGCTCACCTACGCCCCCGAAGAAGACGAGCTGCTCCGCTTCGAACGCACCCTCACCGCCCTCTGGCAGGCGGTGCGGACCGCCGGCGACACCGGAGATTTTCCACCGAATCCGGGTTGGCTGTGTGATTACTGCGCCTACAAACGGCTCTGCCCGGCGTTCGACGGAACCCCGCCCCCGTACCCCGGCTGGCCGGGCGGCCCGGAAACCCCCTCCGAATCCCGCCCGGAATCGGTATCGGATCGTGTTCTTGCCACCGCCCCCGAGGACACCCTCTGAGTCGCTCGCAACATCGAAATCCCCGAGTGTCTCGCCCGGACTCGCCTACTCCTCGACCTCCGAGCCTCGCCCACTCCGGGGACCACCACCCTCGGCCCGGTCCCTTGGAAACCAACGATCTCCGGGTCCGGCGACGTATCGCACCTCCCCACGGGCCAACCGGCTGCCCGAGAACTCGGCTATCGGGTCGCCGCCGACTCCTCGAACACCTTCCAAGACACCCGCGGCACCCAGAAATAGGCATCCCGACACCCCGACGGACCCACCCGCCCCGCTCCCTGGAGAACCGACAACCAGAATCTCACCGATCCCACCCTCCCCGATCCCCGCATCGAACCCACCATCCCGCCCACAAGCGCCGAGTTCAGCGAGGCCCTGAAAGGGTCGAGGCCCGTCCCGTGTTTCCGCCCTCGAAGCGAAGCGGCGCAGCCGCCAGTCTCGAGGGCGGAAACACGGGACACCAGGGGGCCTCGACCCCCGCGACGCCGGAGGCGGCGCCAAAAACTCAGAAAGCTCGACAGGACCTGATGTCGGTGGCCAGGATCGCGCGGGCGCCCAGTTCGGCCAGTTGGTCCATCAGTTCGTTGCCTTTACGCCGGGGTACGAGGGCCCGGACGGCCACCCAGCCGGGGTCCGCCAGCGGCGCCACGGTCGGTGATTCCAGTCCGGGGGTGAGTTTCGCGGCGGCGTCCAGCAGACCCTTGGGGCAGTCGTAGTCCAGCATCAGATACTGCTGAGCGAACACCACACCTTTGACCCTGGCTATCAGCTGGTTACGGGCGCGGTCGCGCTGATCGGAGTCGGACTGTTCGATCAGCACGGCCTCGGAATCGCACAGCGAATCGCCGAATGCCACCAGATTGTGCTGGCGCAGGGTCCGGCCGGAGCCGACCACATCGGCGATCGCGTCGGCCACTCCCAGCTGGATGGAGATCTCCACCGCCCCGTCGAGCCGGATGACCTCGGCCTGGATACCGCGGCGGGACAGATCGGCGAGTACCAGGTTCGGATAGGAGGTCGCGATCCGCTTGTCCTGTAGATCCTCGACCTTCCAGTCCTGGCCCTGCGGGGCGGCGTAGCGGAAGGTGGAGCCGCCGAAGCCGAGCGACAGCCGTTCCCGGATGGGGGCCCCGGAGTCGAGGGCGAGGTCGCGGCCGGTGATACCGAGGTCGAGTTCACCGGAGCCGACGTAGATGGCGATGTCCTTGGGCCGCAGGAAGAAGAACTCCACCTGGTTGGCCGGGTCCAGCACGGTCAGGTCGCGGGAGTCGGTGCGTTTGCGGTAGCCGGCCTCGGTGAGGATGGCTGTCGCGGATTCGGAGAGTGCGCCCTTGTTGGGGACGGCGACGCGCAGCATGGTTGGTCCTTTCGGAGTCGGGGAACGGTCGGGGCGTCTACAGATGTCGGTAGACGTCCTCCAGCCGCAGCCCGCGGCCCACCATCAGCACCTGCACCCAGTACAGCAGCTGGGAGATCTCCTCGGCGAGCGCGTCGTCGCCTTCGTGTTCGGCGGCCAGCCACACCTCACCGGCCTCCTCCAGCACCTTCTTGCCCTGGGTATGGACGCCCGCGTCCAGTGCGGCGACGGTGCCCGACCCCTCGGGCCGGGTGGCAGCGCGATCCTGGAGCTCGGCGAACAGGGCCTCGAAAGTCTTCACGGCAGGTCATTGTTTCAGACCACCGCGCCGGGCCTCCGCCCGAGTGCGCGCCGCGGTGTCGTGGCACGCATCCGGGCGGAGGAATCCGGGTATCAACCCGCCACGAACAGGGCTTCCAGTTCGGCGACCGCGGTGCGCAGATGACCGGCGAAGGTGTGCATCTCGCCGGCCACCGGAGCCGGGGTGGCCAGGTAGAGGTTCCACCGGTCCGGGAGCAGGACGTAGGCGACGCCGATGCATTTCGGGCTGGTGGAGCCGAAACCGAAGTAGCGGATGTTCACCGACGGTGCCGAGCTGGTGCTCAGATAGTCGTCGCGCATCACCGTCCAGCCCGGGCTGGAGTACAGCGGGATCGGATCGGTGACGCCCAGTTCGGCGCCGCGCCGCCGCTGGATCCATTCGAGTTCCCACAGATGCTGTTCGGGTGCCTCGCCCGTCTGGCACTGTTTGGCCCGCGCCACATGCGCGCCCGCGGCCGCGCGGGCGGCCGCCAGTTTGGCGGCGTCGCCGGCGGCCGGGTCCTGCATGATGTCGGCGAAGGTGATCATCTCCGGGGTCACCACCCGCATCGCCTCGGTGCGGCCGTTGCGGTACTGCCGGGTGGCGATGGATTCATAGGTGGCGCCGGTGAGACCTTTACTGCGCCGGTGCGCCAGCTGGTAGCTCAGCTGAGCGAACGCGTCCGGGGAGATGCCGAGCTGTTTGGCGCGGGTGGTGCCGAAATCCTCGAACGACACCGTGATGGTGGCGTTGTCCGCCGCGTACTGCCCGAACGCCTCGCCCGCCGCCACGACCGCTGCCCGCTGTCCGGCGTCGAGCCGGAACTCGAGCTGTTCGGTCGGGGGCAGCCCCTGATCGCGGGCGCCCGAACGTTCCGCGTGTTCGGCGACCGGTGTCTCCAGCAGGGCGTCGACGAAGGACAGGATGGTGGTGCCGTCCAGACCGCAGTGTTCGACATTGATACCGGCCTGGCCGTCGGCGAAGACGATGAACGACACCGATTTGTCGAACCACCGGTTGGCGCTGTCCCCGTGCAGCAGGGTGTCGGAGGCGTGCAGTTCGTCGCGGGGGGCGAAATCCTCGAGGCAGACGCAGAACAGGGCGGTTTCGATCGTATCGAGGGTGGCCGCATTGTCCGGGTCGGTGAGCAGTTCGGCCCGGGCCCGGGCCCAGTCGGCGCGGGCCGCGGTGGTCAGATGCCCCACGCTGGTGCCGGCGGGCGCCGGCTCGGTCGCCGATTTCAGGATCGCGCACAGTCCGGCGGTCAGGTCCTCGAAGGCGTAGGGATCACCGTCGGGGCCGAGCACGTCCATCCGGAACATACTGCCGCGGTGCAGCACCAGGATGTGCCGGGCGGCGGAGGGCCCCGGCCACTCGTCGGTGTAGGGCACCCGCACCGTGTCCTGGTCGATTCCCGGGATACGTGTTTCGGAGAACAGGTACTTGTTCTGCCACATGGACAGTCGCTGCCCACGCTGGATGATCGGCGGGATCCGCTCCTGATCGAGTGCCAGTTTGTAGTCGACGGCGGCCGCGACGAGGGCCGCTCCCCGCTCTGCCTGATCGGCCGCGGTGGAAGCCGCGAGCGCGGTGTCGTCCCGGAACAGGAAGAAGAAATTGGCGTTCAGCGCGATCCGGTCCCGCCGGCCCAGGTAGCGCGACGGCCAGAACTCGTCCAGCCAGCTGCCCACGCCGGGGGTTTCGTCGTACTCACGCAGCGCCTGATTCAGCACCTGCCCGGGACCGCCGGGGCGCAGCAGGTCGGTAACGGCCTCTTCGGTCGCGGCCAGTTCCGCGGCGGTCAGCAGTGGTGCGCACCATTCGAGGAAACGCGCACCACTGTTCTCCAGGGTCGGCAGCGGCACCCTGGGCAGGGTGTCTTCGGCGGCGAAGGTGGGTTCGGTCAAGTCGGTTTCTCCGGTTCGGTCGTTCTCGCTCGGTCGTCGGACAGGTGCCCGGCGCGGTCACACGGTAGGGCGCGGTGCCGAAAGCGGCCGGGACACATAGAGATTGGCATACAGCAGGCCCTCGTCCTCGAGACCCGCGGTCGCGATGCCCTGGCCGGTCAGCGTATCGAGCACCTGCTCCCGTTCGGCCTCCGAGGCGAAGCGGCGCTGGGCGAACTCACCGGGCATTCGTTCGGTGCGGTAGCCGAGCGCCTCGAGTTCCGCCTCGATTGTTGCGAAACCGTACATGCGCAGCACGAAGTGCGCCATCCAGGGTCGGCGTTCGGGGTGCGCGGTGGCGATCCGGGAGATCGTCTTCTCGGTGACGTAGCCGATACAGCCGGTGGAGATCACCAGATCGGCGGCGGCCAGGATCTCGCGTTGTTCGTCGCCGGGGTCGGTGGCCTCGAGATCGGCGTGCACGATCCCGTCCAGCAGGCCCGCGGCCTTCGCGTATTCCAGCGCCGGCGCCGAGGCGTCCATACCGAGGAAACGCACCCCCGGGAGGGCGTCCGCGCCGGCCAGGCGGGCCCGGTCGGCCTCGATCAGCTCCTGCGTTGCGGCGGTGGACCCGGCGTAGGACCCGGCCAGTTCCGCCAATGTGGTGTCCAGCCGCAGCAGCGCCGCGTTCACACCGTACGAGCAGCCGATATCGAGAACCGCCGGTGCCGAGCCGGTGACTCTCCGGTATTCGGTGATCTGTGCGCGCAGATGGGGTTTCGCCAGTTCGGGGATGCGATAGTCCAGCTCCGACATCCGCGCGTAGTAGTCGCGGGGATCCGGTCTCGAGTAGATGTCGTCGAAGGATGCTTTCCCGGTGGTGTGCAACGGCACGGGCACGGTGTGTTCCTCTCGGTCGCGCTGTACCTACTCGATCGGTTTTCCGGTCAATCGAGTAGCCGGTCACCCCGGACGGCGTCGGCCGCCGCGAGATGTTCCGGGAGCACCCGCCCGAAGAGCTGGCGGGTGCGTTCCACGGTGCCGATGACACCGGGCCGGTCACTGTAGGCGAAGATCGCCGTATGCCGGGGGGTCTCGCCGCGCACCGGCGATACCCGGTGCAGCGAGAACCTCCCCTGGAACAGCTGCAGATCGCCGGGGCGCAGTTCCAGCCGCCGTACGAGGCGTTCGCCGGTCCCGGTGAGGACCGCGTGCACGTCCGCGAGATTCTCCGTATGGGGCGACCGGATCCCCGGGCAGTACTCGAAGACTCCCCCGGACTCCGGGCTGGTGGTGAGCATGCTGACGGTGAACTCGTTCGTATCGAAATGCCAGGGGTGGGAGTTGCCGGGCGCGACCACGTTGAGCACGAGGCCGGCCAGCGGGTCGGCGAACTCGTGCAGCCGGTCGTGGCCGAAGCAGTCGGCGAGGAAGCGCTGGAACGCAGCATCGGTGTAGAGGCGGTGGATCAGCGCGCCGGTGGGGATCCGATCGCGGGGCACGAACGCGTTGCCCCGTTCGAAGATGATCCGGCCCGGATGATCCTCGGGCAGTTCGGTGTCCAGCGGAATGTTGTAGGCGTTGACCCGCTCCGTCCGGTAGTAGGCGTGCGGTGCCATCGCCTCGCCCTGCGTACCGAGCAGCGCATGCAACTCGGGCCGGATGAATTCGCGCAGGACGGTGCAGCCGTCCTCCGCCAGATCGGCCCGTGCCGCCGCGACCGCCTCGCGGCGTGCGGGCGCGCCGGAATCGGCGATCGGGTAGCGGGAGGTATCGACGATCTCGTCCAAGGTCACCGTGGCGGCCATGCCGATATTGTTATCGGAGCTGTCTGCGACACGCCCGGTAAACGCGGTACTCAACTGGTGAGTCCGGTCACGGACCGATCGGTTTTGTTGATTCGCAACAGTATTCGCGGGCCCGCGTTGTCGATATCCACGGGCGGATGGCCGAAATGCGGCCGATGATCGGATGATTCGCCCTCACGCGATGCGGGATCACCCCAGCCCGGATGACCGGGAGTTCACCCTGGCGTGCGCTCCACGGTCACCACTTCGCCCCCGGCGGCACGCTCGGCGACGGCCAGTACATCGTCGAGTTCCGCCCGCGTCAGCCCTACCAGGCCGTCACGGTGCACCCGGGCCGGATGGACCGCCACCGGGATCTCACAGGGCACCACCAGCACGCCGCATCCCGCGGCCGCGGCGGCGGCCACCCCGGTCGCCGAATCCTCGATGGCCACGCAGTCACCGGGATCCACGCCGATCAGTTGCGCGGCACGCAGATAGACCGCCGGATCGGGTTTTCCGTGCGGAACCTCGTCACCACAGACCGAAACGTCGAATCGCTGCCGGCCCAGCGTCTCGAGCGCCAACTCGGTGAGCGACCGTTTGGTGTTGGTCACCAGCGCGCACGGCAGACCGGTCGCCCGCACCATATCCAGTGCTTCGGCCGCCCCCGGACGCCACGGGATCGGCCCGGTCATGAGCTCGGTGACCCGCCGTTCCAGGAACTCCCCCGCCTCCCGGACGGCCGCGGGCTCCGGATCGACTCCGAGTTCGGCGAACATGATCCGCAGCGCGTTCACCCCGGAGGCCCCGATCAGCGCGTGCCGGATCTCCTGTGTCATCTCCCGGCCCAGCTCCCGCGCCAGTTCGTGCACGCCGATATCCCACAGCTTCTCCGAATCGAGCAGGGTGCCGTCCATATCCCAGAGCACTCCGGCGAGCCGGCCCATCGTTCACACCACCTGCGAGGCGTTGATCAACAGTTGCCCGTTCCCCGGAACCACCTGGAAGGACCGGTTCTCCGACTGCGTGGACCCGTCCCGCATGGTGTAGGTGACCGTGGCGATCACGGTGTCGTTGCCCGACGGCCGCACCGAACCGATACTCACCCCGCCGATGGTCGACCAGAATCCGGAGTAATCGGCGAAACCCCCGGTCGATGCCTGATAACCGGGGGTGAGCTGTGCCCATGCGGCCGAGGGGTTCGCGGGGAGCAGCCCGTAGTAGCCGCGCACGAACTGCTCCACCCGCGCCGGGGTGGGCGGACCGGTTTCGGTGGTCGGGGCGGGCGTCGTGGTGGCCGGAGGGCGGGTGGTCTCGGCGCCCGGATCCGTGGAATCGGTGGCCTCCGGGGCGAGCGCCTGGCTGGTTCCCGGGTCGTCCGCGGCGGAATCGCCCGGTTCGCCGCCTCCGTTGGCCAGCACCAGGCCGACGGTCACCACGAGGATCAGGGCCGCCACGCCCGCCAGTACGGCGATCTTGGTACGACCACCGGAACCGCGGCCGCCGGAACCGCCGGGCCCGGCGGCCGGGGGTACCGGCGGCGGAACCGGGGCGGCCGGCGGGGCACCGCGGCCCGGTGCGGGCGCGGGACCCGGAGCGCGGAACGCAGGCGTGGCGGCGGCCGCGACGGCGGCGCGTGGCGGCGTGGAATCGGATTCGGCGGGACGGCCGGTTGCCGGCGCGGCGGCCGCGTAGCCCGCGGGCAGCACCTTGGTGGTGGTCGGCGGCACCGGAGCCGGAGACGCGGTGGGTTCCGGCGCCCGGCCGGCGGCCACATCCGCGAGCATGGCACGGGCCTCGTCCATCGTCGGCCTGGTCTCGGCCTCGGTCTCCAGCAACCGCATCAGCACCGGGCCCAGTGCCCCGGCATCGGCGGGCGGTTCGACCCGGCCGCCGGCGACCGCGTGCAGGACCGCCAGCGGGTTGTCACCGTCGCCGAACGGCGGACGGCCGGTATTGGCGTGATAGAGGGTCGAACCCAGCGCGAAGACATCCGAGGGTGATTTCGGTTCCTCACCCCGGGCGACCTCGGGGGCGAGGTAGGCGGGGGTCCCGGCGAGGAAACCCGTGGCGGTGACGGTGACGTCGCCGGTGGCACGCGAGATTCCGAAATCGGTGATCTTCACCGTACCGTCGTCGCCGACCAGCAGGTTCGCCGGTTTCACGTCGCGGTGGACGATCCCGGCGTCATGGGCCGCGGCGAGCGCGGCGGCCGCCTGGGCGCCGATGCGCGCCACCTCGAGCGGCCCCATGGTGCCGTCGAGATTGAGTCGGCTGGCCAGGCTGGGCGCGTTCATGTATTCCATGACGAGCCAGGGCTGTCCGTCCTCGTCGGCGACATCGAACACCGAGATGGCGTTGGGATGGTGCAGGCGTGCGGCGATCCGGCCCTCGCGCAGCGCGCGTTTCCGGGCCTCGGCGGTCTGCTGCTCGGTCAGGTTCGGGCCGAGCAGCACCTGCTTGACCGCAACGGTGCGCTGCAACCGGATATCGAGAGCGCGCCACACGACACCCATCGCGCCGGTGCCGATGGGATCCGTGAGCCGATACCGTCCGGCGATCAGCCGATCCTTGGTCATGTGTTGTCGTGGCCCTTCTGCTCGCCGCCGAGTCGTCCAGCACTCCGCGCGTTCACAGGCGGCTGCCTACGGCTCCGCTCCGGTCCGGCGCCACCGGTCCCGGACCACGTCGTCCGGATTTCTGGTTCGGCGGGAACCTCAGCGGAAATTCCCGGAAATCCTACGCTCCGGCACCCGGAACCCGTGCGGGCAGTGCGCGATTGCCGAACCTGCGGAACCCTGTTCACCTGCGTATACCGCATCTGATCGGCAATACCCGGTATCCGGCGCGACCATCTGGTGATCACAATCACACCGGCATCATGTTTAGTCCGGCTCAGACACTGAAGTATTTCGCCTCCGGATGCAACAGCACGAACGCGTCGGTCGACTGCTCGGGATGGAGCTGCAGTTCCTCCGACAAGGTCACCCCGAGACGTCCGGCGTCGAGCAGATCCACCAGCTTCGCGCGGTCTTCCAGATCCGGGCAGGCGCCGTACCCGAAGGAGTAGCGCGCGCCGCGATAACCGAGTTTGAAGTACTCGGCGACCTCCGCCGGATCCGATTCGGCGATCGCGTGCCCGTCGAGGGTGAGTTCCTCACGGATCCGGCGGTGCCAGTATTCGGCGAGCGCCTCGGTGAGCTGCACGCCGATCCCGTGCACCTCGAGGTAGTCGCGGTAGTTGTCCGCGGCGAACAGCTCGTTCGCGAAATCGGCGATCGGCTGCCCCATGGTCACCAGCTGGAACGGCAGCACATCCACCTGCCCGGTCTTCCGCGCGTCCTCGTGCGACCGGAGGAAATCGGCGACGCAGAGAAAGCGGTCGCGCTGCTGACGCGGGAAGGTGAAGCGATACCGCACCGGCGCATCGGGTTCCGGTTCGGTGAGCACCAGCACGTCATCGCCCTCGGACACCGCCGGGAAGTACCCGTACACCACCGCCGCGTGCTGTAGGACCCCCTCGGTGCTCAACCGGTCCAGCCAGGCCCGCAACCGCGGCCGGCCGTCGGACTCCACCAGTTCCTCGTAGCTGGGCCCCTCGCCGCCCCGCTGTCCGCGAAGCCCCCACTGCCCCAGGAACAGCGCACGCTCGTCGAGCAGACCGGCGTACTCGTGCACCGGCAGGCCCTTGACCACCCGGGTGCCCCAGAACGGCGGTACCGGCACCGGCACGTCGGCGGCCACATCCGAACGGGCCGGCACCTCGATCGGGGTTTCGGCGGCGCGCCGCTGTTCGGCGATCCGCTGCGAACGTTCGTGGCGGGCCTTGCGCTCGGCGGCCTTCTTCCGCGCCGCGACCGCCTCCGGGCTGTCGGGGTCGGGGCCCTCGCCGCGTTTACGCGCCATGATCTCGTCCATCAGGCGCAGGCCCTCGAACGCGTCGCGGGCGTAGTGCACATCGCCCTCGTAGACCCCGGTGAGATCGTTCTCGACATAGGAGCGGGTGAGCGCGGCGCCGCCCAGCAGCACCGGGAACTGCTCCGCCATCCCGCGGGTGTTCAGCTCTTCCAGGTTCTCCTTCATCACCACGGTGGACTTGACCAGCAGCCCCGACATCCCGATCACATCGGCCTTCTTGTCCAGCGCGGCGTCGAGGATGCTCGCGATGGGCTGTTTGATACCGAGGTTCACGACTTCGTAGCCGTTGTTGGACAGGATGATGTCCACCAGGTTCTTGCCGATATCGTGCACATCGCCTTTGACGGTGGCCAGGACCACGCGTCCCTTGCCGCTGTCGTCGGTGGCCTCCATATGCGGTTCGAGATGGGCCACAGCGGCTTTCATCACCTCGGCCGACTGCAGCACGAACGGCAGCTGCATCTGGCCGGAGCCGAACAGTTCGCCCACCGTCTTCATCCCGGACAGCAGGGTCTCGTTGATGATCCGCAGTGGCGGCACTTCCCGCATCGCCTCGTCCAGGTCGGCGTCCATACCGTTGCGTTCGCCGTCGACGATGCGTCGCTCCAGCCGGTCGAACAGCGGCAGTGCCGCCAGTTCGTCGGCGCGGGAGGCACGGGAATCGGCCGCCGACACCCCCTCGAAGAGTTGCATCAGTTTCTGCAGCGGGTCGTAGCCCTCGCTCCGGCGGTCGTAGACCAGGTCCAGGGCGGTGTCGCGCTGTTCGTCCGGAATCCGGCTGATGGGCAGGATCTTCGAGGCGTGCACGATGGCGCTGTCCAGCCCCGCCTGGACGCATTCGTGCATGAAGACCGAGTTCAGCACCTGCCGCGCGGCCGGATTGAGGCCGAAGGAGATATTCGACAGGCCCAGCGTGGTCTGCACCCCGGGATGCCGGCGTTTGAGTTCCCGGATGGCCTCGATGGTCTCCAGGCCGTCGCGGCGGGATTCCTCCTGCCCGGTGCCGAGGGTGAAGGTGAGGGTGTCGATGATGATATCGCCGACGTGCAGGCCCCAGTTGCCGGTGATATCGGCGATCAGCCGTTCGGCGATGGCGACCTTGTGCTCGGCGGTACGGGCCTGGCCCTCTTCGTCGATGGTCAGCGCGACCACCGCGGCGCCGTGCTCGGCGACCAGGCTCATGGTCTGCTGGAACCGCGAGTCGGGCCCGTCGCCGTCCTCGTAGTTCACCGAGTTCACCGCGCAGCGCCCGCCGAGGTGTTCCAGCCCGGCGCGCAGCACCGGTGTTTCGGTGGAGTCGAGCATGATGGGCAGGGTGGAGGCGGTGGCCAGACGGGACGCCAGTTCCGACATATCGGCACTGCCGTCGCGGCCCACGTAGTCGACGCACAGATCGAGCACATGGGCGCCGTCGCGGGTCTGGTCCTTGGCGATATCCAGGCATTTCGCCCAGTCCTGCGCGAGCATCGCGTCACGGAACGCCTTTGATCCGTTGGCGTTGGTCCGTTCGCCGATCATCAGCACACTGGCGTCCTGCCGGAACGGCACCGCGGTGTACATACTGGACACGCTGGGTTCGGGTTCCGGGTTCCGGCGCTGCCCGATGGGCGCGAGTCCGGGCTCCACCTCGCGCACGGCCGCGGCGACCTGGCGGATATGTTCCGGGGTGGTGCCACAGCAGCCGCCGACCAGGGCCAGGCCGTAGTCCGCGACGAACCCGCGCAGCGCGGCGGCCAGTTCTTCCGGGGTGAGCGGATACTCGGCCCCATTGGCGCCCAGCACCGGCAGGCCGGCGTTCGGCATCACCGAGACCGGGATCCGGGAATGCTGGGAGAGATAGCGGAGGTGCTCGCTCATCTCGTCCGGACCGGTGGCGCAGTTGAGGCCGATGAGATCGATACCCAGCGGTTCGAGCGCGGTCAGCGCGGCGCCGATCTCGCTGCCCACGAGCATGGTGCCGGTGGTCTCGACGGTGACGTGGGTGATGATCGGAATACGCCGCCCGGCCCGGTCCATCGCCTGCCGGGTGCCGTTGATCGCCGCCTTGACCTGCAGCAGGTCCTGGCAGGTCTCGATGAGCACGGCGTCGGCGCCGCCGTCGAGCATGCCGAGCGCGGCCTCGGTGTAGGCATCGCGCAGGCTGGTGTAGGGCGCGTGGCCGAGGGTCGGGAGTTTGGTGCCCGGTCCCATCGACCCCAGTACGTAGCGCGGTACGCCGTCGGGCCCCGGGCCCATCTCGTCGGCGACCTCCCGGGCCAGCCGGGTGCCCTTCTCCGACAGGTCACGGATGCGGTCGGCGATATCGTAGTCGGCGAGGTTGGGCAGATTGCAGCCGAAGGTGTTGGTTTCCACGGCATCGGCGCCGGCCTCGAAATAGGCCCGGTGGATATGCCGCAGCACCTCGGGACGGGTGTCGTTGAGGATCTCGTTGCACCCCTCCAGACCGCGGAAATCGTCGAGCGTGAGATCCACGGCCTGCAACATCGTGCCCATCGCGCCGTCGCCGATCACGACACGCCGGCTGAGGGTGTCGAGCAGCGTGGTGTCGAACTCGGCGGAGCGGGAGGCAGACATGGATTCCAGAGTAGTGGTCGGCCCCACGGCGCCCGCGCCCCGCCGGACCCCCTGTGCGGGCGGCCACAGCGACGGCCCACCTCACCGGGGCCGCTGCGACAGGCGCGACGGTACCGATACTGCGCGCCGGTCGCCACCCGCCCCGTAGGCTGGCAGGGGTGAGCTCGAGTGAATCTCCGGTGGATCGGGAAATGCCCGCACTGCGCGACCCGGTGCTCGTTGCCGCCTTCGAGGGCTGGAACGACGCCGGTGACGCCGCCAGCGGGGCGGTGGAGCATCTGGAGTTGATCTGGGATGCGCGGCCGCTGGCCGAGCTCGATTCCGAGGACTACTACGACTACCAGGTGAACCGTCCGATGGTGCGGCAGGTCGAGGGAGTCACCCGGGAGATCGTCTGGCCGGCGACCACGCTGTCGGTGTGCTCCCCGCCCGGCAGCGATCGCGATGTGGTGCTCCTGCGCGGTATCGAACCGAATATGCGGTGGCGGCGCTTCTGCGCGGATCTGCTGGAGTTCATCGATCAGCTCGGCGTACAGACGGTGGTCATCCTGGGGGCGTTGCTGGCCGATACCCCGCATACCCGCCCGGTGCCGGTGACCGGTTCGGCGTACAGCAAAGAGGCCGCCGAACGGTTCGACCTCGAGCAGACCCGCTACGAAGGTCCCACCGGGATCACCGGGGTTCTGCAGGACGAATGTGTGAAGGCCGGTATTCCGGCGGTGTCGTTCTGGGCCGCGGTACCGCATTACGTCTCGCAGCCACCCAACCCGAAGGCGACGATCGCGCTGCTGCACCGGGTGGAGGAGGTCCTCGATATCGAGGTGCCGATGCGGGAACTACCGCAGCAGGCCGAGGAATGGGAGTCGACGGTGAACGAGATGACCGTCGCCGACGAGGAGATCGCCGAATACGTCCGGTCGCTCGAGGAACGCGGCGACGCCGCGATCGATGTGAACGAGGCGATGGCCAAGATCGACGGGGATGCCATCGCGGCGGAGTTCGAGAAGTATCTGCGCAGACGAGGACCCGGCGGCTTCGGTCGCTGAGGGGGGACGCCGGGCCGCCGGGCCCTCGGTTCAGCCGGCCACCGACCAGATGCGGGCGGCGGCATCACTGGCCAGTTTCGCGATGAGCAACTCGCGGGGAATCGTCTGGCCGGTGAGGTGATCGAGCGAGGGAACGACCACATGGTGGGCGTCCGCTCGCAGGAGTTCCCGGGTCAGTTCTGCGAACGCTGTGCCGTCGCCCGCATGTGATTCATGGAAGGTCGCGGCGAAGCACAGTCCTTGGGCATCGGCCAGGTCGCGTAGCGCGGCCTCCATATCGTCACCGTCGCCCGCGGCCAGATCGTCGCGTAAATACCCGTATACCAACGCTTCCACCCGAACCTCCTGAATCCTTCCCCACACGGGGGCGGGGAACCATTTCCTGCTCCGGGATCTCCTCCCCGCATTCGCGGGGGTGTTGCTTGAACCGGCAATAAACCGGTTCGATTCGAGGATGACCCAACGCCGACAAGGGCAAAAGAGGTCATGCGGGGGACATCTGGATGCCCTATACGGTCCACCAGGAGTTTGCTGGTGCAATACTGGCGGCGTGACTGCTGCTGAAGATCGTCCGCTGTGGGCCGTCCGGATGCGCTCGGAACGCGATGCGCGTGGGTGGTCACAAGCGGATGCCGTACGCGCGCTACGCGCCAAATCCTCCCATAACCTGCCGACCGACAGCACCCTGCTACGCAATTGGCGCCGTTGGGAATCGGGCGAATCCCGTCCCGACGAGTTCTACGCACCCCTCATCGCCTCCGCCTTCGACTCCGTCGCCGCCGCGTTCTTCCCCAAGGCCCGTCCCAGCCGGGACGACGAATTGCTCACCGCCACCGGGATGGACACGCTCGAGTTCATGGGACGGCTACGAATGTCCGATGTTTCGGCCGCCACCCTCGACGCCGTCCGGATCACGGCCCAAAGGCTGTGCTGCGACTACTCCTCCACCGACGCGCACGCACTGCATCACGAGGCCACCGGCTGGCTGCGCCGGATCGCCGCGCTGCTCGACAGCCGGCTCACCCTCGCCCAGCACAGGGAGGTCCTGGAACTGGCGGGCTGGGTCGCGCTACTGCTGGGCTGCCTGGATTACGATCTGGGCCGGCGCAGCGGCGCCGAGGCCACCCGGCGGGCCGCCCGTTCGCTGGGCCAGGAGGCCGGGCATTCCGAGATCATCGGCTGGAGTTCGGAATTGGCGGCCTGGTTCGCGCTCACCCAGGGCAACCATCGGGGCGTGATCCAGGCGGCCGAG
The DNA here is from genome assembly GCF_040638875.1 of Nocardia sp. NPDC024068. Lineage (NCBI taxonomy): Bacteria > Bacillati > Actinomycetota > Actinomycetes > Mycobacteriales > Nocardiaceae > Nocardia > Nocardia sp. NPDC024068. Next base: position 27,565 of record NZ_JBEZYU010000033.1, read on the forward strand.
GCGGTACCGCCGGAATGCGCCGCCAGCGGTGTCGGGGTCCAGCTGGCCGCGCAGCGCGCGAAAGCGTGGGCGCGGTTGGGTGATCGCGACGCCGTCGAGACCGCGCTCACCGAGGGTCGCGTACTGATGGAGCGACTCGGGCACCCCGAGGATCTGGAGAACCATTTCGTGGTGGACCCGCAGAAATTCGATTTCTATGCGATGGACTGCTGCCGGGTGGTCGGCGACGACGCGCAGGCCGCGAGTTTCGCCCGGGCGGTGCTGGCCGACTCCACCACCCTCGACGGCACCGTCCGCAATCCGATGCGGGTCGCGGAGGCCCATCTCACCCTGGCCGTGGTGGCCGCGCGGGCCCGGGATGTGGAACAGGCGGTCGCCGAAGGACTGCAGGCGTTCGGCGCCAGACGCCGGTCGCTGCCCTCACTGCTGTCCATCGGCAGCGAAGTGGCGCAGGAACTGGTGACCTATTTCCCGGGTGACCCACGAACCCGCGAATACCTGGACGAACTGCGATCGTTGTCCGGAGTCTGAGCGCTTACCCGGCGCCGCCCCGCACCTCAGCGGTGGGCGGCGTCGGGAATCCGGGGTGGGCAGGCGGTACCGGGGAGTGTCACCAGCTCGAAATGCCACCACTCGTTGTCGAATGTCCGGCACAGGCCCCAGCGGTTGCCGTTCGCCTCCAGCCAGGCGGCTCCCTCCCGGGGCGCGATATCGACGGCTTTGCCGGTGACATGGGTGGATTCCTCCGGAGGCAGCACCCAGCGCCGGGTTTCCTCCGGGGTCCCGTAGGTGCGCAGTCCGTCCTCCCACATGGCCCGCTGCTCCTCGGGCGTGCGATAGCCGGAATTGATCGATATCGGCACACCCTGTGCGTGCGCGTCCTGCTCGGCCATCGTGTAGGCCAGGGCCAGCAGCGGATCGAGGCCCTCGGTGCCCGCCGCCGCGACCTCCGTGAGCGGTGGTATCGGGAACGCCTGCGCGGGCGCGGCGCCACCGGGCGCGGCGCCCAGCACCGTTCCGAGGGCTGCGGCGGCCACGATCGCGCCGGTCACACCGATACGGCGGGGTAGGACGCGGAGGGAGTCGATCATGCTGCCGATCCTATCGGCGCCCCACTCCCGCCTCCGGAAAAATTCATCCTGAGCTGCATAAACGTGATCTGTCAGTCGCATCCCCGTCACCTACCGCCCGCCTCGCCCGAACGCCGTCGTCAAAAAGTTTACCGGGTCTCAACTACGCGAATGTGGCTCCGGCCCGGCGCCGAGGATCATCTCCCAGAAGAAGGCGATATGGTCGGCCATATCGATGGAGCTGTCGTACATCCACTGCATCTGGAGTCCGTCGATCATCGCGAACACCAGCACCGCCAGGCGGTCACCGTCGAGGTCGGCGGGTAGGCGGCCCGCGGTCCGGAGCCGGGTGATCGTCTCGGTGAGATCGCCGCGGGCCTGCTCGTAGCGCTGCCGGAAGAAGTCGTGCGCGGGGTGGCCGGGGTCGGCCGCCTCGGAGGAATACCGCGAGTAGAGCTGAACCAACCCGGGCACTTCGGCGTTGTGGCGCACCAGGTTCACGATGGCGGCGGGTAGTTCGCCGGACCCGGTGCCGCCCGCGGGTCCGGCGAACGTGCGGCGGTCCACTTCGTCGCGGTAGCGCAGGATCTCGGTGAACAGCTGTTCCTTGGTGCCGAAATGGTGCAGCAACCCGGACTGACTGAGCCCGACCGCGTCGGCGAGTTCGCGCACGGTGGTGCGACGGAAACCGACGCGCGCGACGAGCTCGAGGGCCGCGTCCAGAATCTCGGTCCGTTTCGCGATGCCCTTCGAATACGAGCCACGTGGCGCCACGCGACGACTGTACTGGGGTGATCTCTTGCCACCAAAAACCGGATGGCATACGGTTTTGAGGAAGCGGCGTCTCGCACAGTGATGTGCCCAGCGGACAGGGAGACGATATGGACAACCGGTCACCGGCAGCGGCGGGACAGGCCGAAATGAGCCGAGCAGAGCAGATATCGCTCGGTAGCGGTGCGGATTTCTGGACCACGAAGGCGGTCGGGGCGGTGCCCGCCCTGACGATGACCGACGGCCCACACGGTGTCCGCAAACAGCTCGGCGCCTCCGATCACCTCGGGCTCTCCGAGAGCGCACCCGCGACCTGTTTCCCGCCCGCGGTCGGCTTGGGCCAGTGCTGGGACCCCGATCTGCTGCGGCGGGTGGGTGTGGCCCTGGGACGCGAGGCCCGCGCGCTCGACGTGGATGTACTACTGGGGCCGGGCATCAATATCAAACGGGATCCACGTGGCGGCCGGTCCTTCGAGTACTACTCGGAGGACCCGATTCTGACCGGCCGGCTGGGCGCCGCCTGGGTCGAGGGGCTGCAGAGCACCGGCGTGGGAGCATCGCTGAAACATTTCGCGGCCAACAACTGCGAACACGACCGGATGCGGTCCAGCTCCGATATCGATCCGCGGCCGTTGCGGGAGATCTACCTGCGGGCCTTCTCCCATATCGTGCGCACGGCGCGGCCGTGGACGGTGATGTGCTCCTACAACCGGATCAACGGGGTACCCGCCGCGGCGAACCACTGGCTGCTCACCGAGGTCCTCCGCGAGGAGTGGGGCTTCGACGGTGTGGTGGTCAGCGACTGGGGCGCGGTCGCCGACCGCGTCGCCTCGGTGGCCGCGGGACTGGACCTGCAGATGCCGGGCGATTCGGGGCGCGGCGATACCCAGGTGGCCGCGGCGCTCGACGCGGGCACGCTCGCCGGGACCGCCGTCGAACGCGCGGCCGCCAACATGGCCGCGCTCGCCGCCAAAGCGGTGGCCGGACGGCGCCGGGCCGGGCCGGCGCCGGAGCTGCCGGAACACCATGCGTTCGCCCGCGAGGTGGCGGGCCGCTGCGTCGTATTGCTGCGCAACGAGAACGAATTGCTGCCCTTGCCCCCCGGGCGTCCGGTGGCGGTCATCGGCGAGTTCGCCGAATCACCGCGATACCAGGGCGGTGGCAGCTCGCATGTGAACCCGACCTCGCTCGATATCCCACTGGCGGAGATCCGCGCCCTCGCCGGCGCGGACGCGGTCACCTTCGCCCGCGGGTTCACCACCGACGGCACCGGCGACGCGGACACGCTCCGACGCGAAGCGGCGCGGGTCGCGGCCGATGCCGAGACCGCCGTGGTGTTCCTGGGCCTGGCGGCATCGCAGGAATCCGAGGGTTTCGACCGCGACGATATCGAGTTGCCCGCCGACCAGCTCGCCCTGCTGGCCGAGATCGCGCGAGTACAGCCGCGCACCGTGGTGGTGCTCGCGCACGGCGGGGTGCTGCGGCTCGCGCCGGTGACCGCACTCGCCCCGGCCATCGTCGATGCCGCCCTGCTGGGTCAGGCCGGTGGCGGCGCGATCGCCGATGTGCTGTTCGGGGTGGTGAACCCCTCCGGGCGGCTCGCCGAAACGGTGCCGGTCCGCCTGCAGGACACCCCCGCCTACCTGAACTTCCCGGGCGAGAACTCCCATGTCCGCTATGGCGAAGGTATCCATATCGGCTACCGCTGGTACGACGCCCGCGAAGCGGAGGTCACCTACCCGTTCGGACACGGACTGTCCTACACCGCCTTCGACTACTCCGACGCGGAACTCACCGCCGGCGATTCCGGAATCCGGGTACGAGTGAGCGTCACCAACACCGGCACACGCAAGGGTCGCGAAATCGTGCAGGTCTACACCTCGATGCCCGATTCGGCGGTGCTCCGGCCCCCGTTGGAACTCGAGGGTTTCGCCGCCACCGGCGAACTCGAGCCCGGTGCCACCGAGCGGGTCACGATCGATATCGCCCGCGAGGATCTCGCCTACTGGGAGACCCGCACCGATCAGTGGGTCGTCGAAGACGGCGCCTACCGGGCCCATATCGGCGCCTCGAGCCGCGATATCCGGGCCACCGGCACGGTCGCGGTCACCGGCGACGAACTCCGCATCCCGATCACCGCGCAGTCCACCCTCGGCGAAGCGCTCGCGGACCCGAAAACCGCGGCCGCACTGGCCGATCTGTTCAGCGGTATGGCAACCCAGATGGGTGACGGCGGCGCCTTCGGCACGGACATGATGCGGATGATCGCTTCCATACCCCTCGACCGGCTGGCCGGATTCGGCATGGCCGAAGAAGACCTGCAGAAGCTGCTGGCCGCCGCCGACCACTCGGAACCGGCCGGCCCGTCGTAGCCCCCCGGATACCGCTGCCCCGGTGTGAATATCGGGGCGGCGGTCTCGGGGCGACGGGGGCCGGACGCTTCGCGCTCACGGTGGCGACAGCTGCCTCACGCGCGCGGCCTCGCGCGTGAGGTGATCGCGCTCGGGAACACTCGACGCGGCCCGGGCGGCTTCGGCGTACAACCCCGCGGCCGCGTCGAGGTCACCGGCCCGTTCCAGCAAGTACGCCCGGACCGCGGTGTACCGGGGCAGTTCGGGATCCACTTCGGCCAGCGCCGCGAGACCCGCCTGCGGTCCGTCCGCTTCACCCACCGCCACCGCGCGATTGAGGCGCACCACCGGGCTGCCGGTGAGACGCAGCAGTTCGTCGTACCACTCGACGATCTGCACCCAGTCGGTTTCCGCGGCGGCCGGGGCGTCCGCGTGCAGGGCGGCGATGGCGGCCTGCGCCTGATACTCCCCCAGCCGGTCGCGGCCCAGTGCGGTCTGCAGAATAGTCACGCCCTCGGCGATCAGCGCGGTATCCCAGCGGCTGCGGTCCTGCGCGCCGAGCGGCACCAGCCGGCCGCCGGGGCCGGTGCGGGACGCCCGGCGGGCGTGATGCAGCAGCATGAGCGCGAGCAGTCCCGCGGCCTCGGGGTCACCGGTGGCGGCGGCGAGATGCCGGGTGAGCCGGATCGCCTCGGCCGCCAGGTCGACGTCCCCGCCGTACCCCTCGTTGAACACCAGATAGAGCACCCGGAGCACGGTGTCGAGATCACCGGGCCGGTCCAGCGGCAGGCCCGAGATCCGGCGTTTGGCCCGGCTGATCCGCTGCGCCATGGTCGCCTCGGGAACCAGATAGGCCGTGGCGATCTGCCGGGTGGTCAGGCCGCCGACCGCGCGCAGGGTCAGGGCGACGGCCGAACCCGGGGCCAGCGACGGATGCGCGCACAGGAAATAGAGCCACAGAGTGTCGTCGGTGGCGGGCACCGGACCGGGCGCCGGCTCCACCTCGACCGCGACCTCCCGCCCCCGCCGCGACGTCTCCGCGCGGGTGGCGTCGAGAAACCTGCGCCACGCGACCGTCACCAGCCACCCTTTCGGATCCCGCGGGGGATCCTCCGTCCAGGTTTCCAGCGCCCGGATCAGGGCCTCCTGGACAGCGTCCTCGGCCGACGCGAAATCGGCGCCGCGCCGGACGAGGACTGCCAGGACCGCGGGCACCAGCTCCCGCAGCAACGCGTCGTTCACTCGGCCGCCGGAGGGGCCTCGGACAGGAACGGACGGACCTCGAGCCATTCGTAGAGGGGTTCGCCGCCGTACCCGGGTGCGGCGGACAGCTCCCCGGCCAGCTCGAGCGCGCGATCCCAGGACTCCACGTCGATCATCATCCACCCCGCGATGAGGTCCTTGGTCTCGGCGAACGGACCGTCGGTCACCGGCGGGCGGCCCGCGCCGTCGAACCGCACGAACGCGCCCTCCGGGGCCAGCGCCTGCGCGTCCACGAATTCGCCGTTCTCTTCCAGTTTGGTCGCGAAGTCCCGCATGAACTGCATATGCGCGTCGACCTCCGCGGGCGTCCAGCGATCCATCGGCACGAAATCGCCGACGGGGGCGGGGCCGCCGCGGTAATGCTTGAGCAGCAGGTACTTCATGTCGATTCTCCTTCGTCATCGCGGCCCTCGTGGCCGCTCTCATCCCTGGGACGGAGCCCGCACGACATTCTCGACACCCACAGCATGCCGAATCGAAACTTTTTTTCCGGCACCCGGCGACGACCTCGGTCCGGCGGCCATGCCCCGATGTGTCGATTTTCTCGATGCCCCCGCACGACGTGCGGGATAGGTTCGAATCCGGGTCCGGTACGAGGCGACGAGGGAAGAGGTCCACCATGGCCAAGGTGTTCGCGCATATCGATGATTCCTTGCGGGAATTCATCGGGAAACAGGCGATGTTCTTCGTCGCCACCGCTCCTTCCGAGGGCGGTCACGTCAATCTGTCGCCCAAGGGCTACCGCGACACCTTCGCCGTACTCGACGATCACACCGTGGCCTACCTCGATCTGTTCGGCAGCGGTGTCGAAACCATCGCGCATCTGCGGGACAACGGCCGGATCACCATCATGTTCTGCTCGTTCACCCGGAACTCGCGCATCCTGCGCCTGTTCGGCACCGGCCGCGCCGTCCGGCCCGACGACCCGGAGTTCGCCACCCTGCGACACCAGTTCGGTACCGACCATCCCGGTGTCCGGATGGCCATTGTGGTCGAGGTCGATCGCATCGCGGATTCGTGCGGCTACTCGGTGCCCTACTACGACCTGGTCGGCGAACGTCCGGTCCTCGATGCCCATCACGCCCGGCAGCCCGAGGAGAAGTACGCGCGGCGGGTCACCGGCGACAACGGGCACAGCATCGACGGCCTGCCCGCGCTCGATCCCGGACACCCCCTACCCGGTTCCCTCGGACATCAGCTACCGCCGACCGTGAGGCCCCTCTCCGAAAGCTGAGCAAAGGGTTTCCCTTCGCTTTCGGCAGGAACTCGGCGGGTTGTCCATTGCCTTGTTCCGCCATAGCGGACGGAGGCAACCCGAGTATGTGCCCGAGCGCCTCTCGGGTCCGGCGAATCGACTAGGCGGCGATAGGACGCGGCCCGAAGTCGGCGTCCAGGCGCCGCATACGCTGAGCGATCGTAGGGCTGAACGCGGTCAGATAGAGCCGTATGAAACCCCGGATCATGTGCCCGTTACGGATGTCGTGGTCGATCATCGAGTCCACGGCCGATCGCCCCATCACCTCGGCCACTCTGTGATCACTGCGGTGGATGACATGTCGCGACCGCAGCGCGAACGTCAGCAGGTAGCCGAACACGTAGAGAGTCCCGAACACGGAAACGGTCACCTCTATCGGAGTTCCGTGATAGGCGGCGGCATACATCAGCGGCCAGCTGGCGACCACGAAGCACAGGGCGAAGATCAGGGCGGTTCTGGTCGCTCCGGCGCGATAGGTATGGCCCACCACGATCATGTTCGCGAGCGCAGCGTCCTGCTCGGACACAGGGAGGTCACCGAATCCGGCAGCGATTGTCAGGACCGGCTCCCGCTTCCGGACGGAGTACCGCAGCCTCCAGGTCACCCATTGCGGCACGCTCCCCACCACGACGCGTGGCGTGCGCACGCCGAAATCTGCCGCGAGTTCCGCGGCCCGGGTGCTGATTCGATCGAGATCCACGCGGATATGATCACTCACCGGCCATGGCAAAAAACAGACCATATGGTTTTTGCGAGCCGGCTCACACCTATCCCCAGAACTCATGAACGCACAGTGTGGAATGTCCGGAGATGTTGGTGAGCTGGCGAGCAGAAGGCTGGCCGGAGGACACGATCGCGGTAACCCTCTACGCCACCCCGGCGTTCGCCGCCTACCCCGACGACCCCGTGCTCCGGGAGCAAGAGGAACCCGCTCGGCAGCTGCTCGGACGAGAACCACGCACTTTCCGAGAATGGGCGAGCATGTCCCTCCCGCCAGGCCGAGACCTCCGCTACTGAACCCCAGCGCGACCGATGCCATCTGAGGAACCACCGGAATCCCGATTCGATGGAGTCCTCAACTCGGTCTGGCACTGAGTTGGGCACCGAGTTCGCGAAATCCCAGGGCGAACGCAACGCGTTTGGACTGCGGGGTGCGGGCCCGCCACTGGGGAAGCAGCCCGGACTCCAGAGCGTGCGCCACGGCCGCAGAACCCGTCAGCCGTGCCCAGCCCCGCCCTCGGTCCTCGGGCGCTGTCAGCACACTCATGTGGGCGGTCCGGCTCGGCCAGGTGCGATATCCGGCGGCGGCGACCACCTTGCCATGGATCCGGACGGCGAAGGCCGGGGAGGTTATCTCGCGGAGCCCGCTTTCCTCGGATTCCTGCTCGCCCGCCGAAACTTCGAGCCGGCGTAGATCAGGGTGCTCGACGGAAAGCCGATCGACCGACACCGCACCCGGCGGAGCCGCCCGAAAATCGCGCTCGTCGATGTAGGCGAGCGTGGCCGGGCCCAGCACTTCTGCCAAGGGCAGGACCCGGCCGAGCATTTCGGGGTCGACCAGGTCCTCGACGGACAGCGCTGCGATGGCACCGCGAATCGCCGCGGCCGGACCGGGCGCGGTCACGATTGCCCGGCCTTGCAACACAATGAAGCCGGCCCAGCCCTGCGGGCAGACCATCGATCGGGGGGAGATCGCCACATCCACGCCGTCGGGCGACGAGAACGAAACCGGCGCCGCGGCCAGCCCCTCCCAGAGAGCGTGGGCTCTTGTCAGCACCGGATCCCTTGGCATGGCTACCTTCGTCCTATTGTGGATGCCCTCGAACCAACTCGAAGGTCGATATCGGTACACCGGTTCGCTCGCTTTCGGATAAGGCGCGAAGCCAGTGGTTCTGTACCGCGCGCGCCAAACCCGTATCTACACCGACGGCTGCGGTGGTCTCGACCACATGCCCGGCACCGGCCGTCATCATGCGCAGATGTGCGATGTCCCGCCACCCGCCGGTGTCGGTCGCCATTGCGGCAACCGCGGCGTACAGGGCCCTCATATCGCCCATTGATTGCTGCGCGTAGGGCAGGAATCGCTCGATCGGTTCGCCCGAGCGATCGATCATGGCGAGTGCTTGCTCGAACGCGAGCAGCCCGGACAGGAAAATGGCGAGAACGGCCTGGTAGTACAGCTGCGCGAGCCCGACGTCCGCGCCCAGATACTCGGCCCGGCCGAGGGGACGAAGTACCTCGGCGCTGGCATCGAACACCTCGCGTTCCCCGCTGTAGAAGACGTAGGAGTCCGCACTCCCGAGGCTCTCTCCGTCGGCCATCACTCCCCCGGCGAGGAATCGACCGCCTCGTGCACGAACCCACCCCGCGGCGGCGCGTGTCTCTTCCGGCGTATCCGACGAGAGGTTGACTATCGTCTTCCCCGGCAGCCGGTCGACAGCCGGCTCGAGGACTTCGTACATAGCGGCGTAGTCGGTCAGGCTGAGCAGGATCACTTCTCCGGCGTCGAGGGCTTGCGCCACCGTATCCGCACGGGCAGCGCCGAATTCCCGCATGGCGTGCGCCTTCTCCGAGCTACGGTTCCAGACGGTGACCTCGACGCCCGAGGCCCGCAATGACCTGGTCATCGCCTGTCCCATCGGGCCCAGGCCGATAACGGTCACCGAATCAGCTACTGCTCGCGGCATGATGATCCTTCCTCACGATTACCGCAACCTTCTGATGGGCCGATGCGGTTCCGGTACGCGCTGCGCGGGGGATTCCGCGGTCTCGTTCACAGAGACCGAGTCTCGGCGCAGGCGGCGGCACGGACCAGTACACACTTTCCGGTGCGATACCCCACCTTCGAGTAAGCGACCTGCTCACGAAGACCCACCGGGTGGGTGGATGACCGATATCACACCAGAAACCGCTGCCTCGCGGGATTCTCGCTCAGTCGGCGAACCGGGCGACGGCTTCCAGGATGACGGCTTGCATGGTGGGACTTCCGGTGTGGCCGGAGTCCTCGACGACTCGCAACTCGCTGTCGGGCCAGGCTCGCGACAGCTCCCAGGCGGTGCGCAGCGGTGTGGAGAGGTCGAGGCGGCCATGGATGAGGACGCCGGGGATACCGGCGAGGCGGTGCGCGTCGCGCAGGAGCTGTTCGTCGTCGAGCCAGGCGGCGCGGGCGAAGTAGTGCGCGCAGGTCCGCGCGAACGCCACCTGGTCGGCGTCCGGCTTCGCGCCCGCCTGGCCGGGCCTGCCGAGAGATTCGTGCGCGATCACCGCGTCCTCCCACGCACACCATCGACGCACGGCTTCGGCGCGGACCTCGGGGTCGCGATGTTCCAGTAGCCGCCGGTAGGCCTCGACCAGGTTGCCGTCTCGATCGGCCGCGGGCACCCCCGCACGGAATTCCTCCCATTCGACCGGCAGCAATAGCCGTAGGCCGTGGTAGAGCCAGTCGATCTCCTGCGGCCGGGTCATCGTCACCGAGACCAGCACGATCGCGGTCACCCGGCCGGGGTGGCGTTGCGCGTAGGCGAGAATCAGGGTCGATCCCCACGAGCCCCCGTACAGCAGCCATCGGTCGATGCCGAGATGCTCGCGAAGCAGTTCCATATCGGCAAGGAGGTGTTCGGTGGTGTTGTGGGCCATATCGACCGACGGATCGGAAGAGTGCGGCAGACTCGCCCCGCACCCCCGTTGATCGAACAACACGATCCGGAAGGCGTCCGGATCGAAGGTCTTTCGCGCCCCCCGCCCGCCGCCACCGCCGGGCCCGCCGTGCACCACCAGGACCGGACGGCCTTCGGGGTTCCCACTGGTTTCCCAATAGATCCGATTGCCGTCACCGACGTCGAGCAGCCCCGACTCGTAGGGCTCGATCTCGGGGAACCGTTGCCGTGCGTCGGAAGCAGCCACGAACGACCACGATATCGGGCACCGGAGGGCCGCACCGGCGGGTGGTGGGAGGGCGTAGCGTGCGGCGAGTGAGTTCTAGCGAGCATGCTCCGGCCGGCGTCCGTCCCACGGCAGGGATCCCGGATGCCGACCCGGGCACAACTGCCGAGATCGAAGCCCTGTTCCGGACATTGGAATCCGCGTTGGAGTCCAAGGACGCGGCAGCCTTCGACCAGCCGTTCACCGAAGACATCGTCTTCATCACACCGGCGGGCGCGATCTTCCGCGGCTGGGCCGAACTGCACAGCTACCACCGCGCACGTCTCGGCGACAGCCCGGACGCGCGAGCCCACTTCCGGATACTCGCCCTGCGCCTCCTGACACCGGAACACGCAATCGTCAACGTCGAGCAAACACTGCACACTGCGGAGTTCTCCCTCGCCAACCGAGGCACCTGGGTTCTGCTCAAGCGCAACGGGGCATGGTGGGCCTGTTCGGTGCACAACACCAATATTGCCGGGTCGGTCCGCACCTGATCCTCGGGCCGGCGCCTGCAGAGAAGCTAACGTGGCAACCATGCCCAGGTTCGCGGTCGGATCCACGGTGCAGCGACGCGAAGTACTGCACGGCCGGGTGTGGATGACGATGCCGGTGCGAGTGATCGCCGATGACGAAGTACTCGCTGTCTGGTTCGAGGACGGCGCACCCTTCACATTTCCGCCGCATCCGTTCGGCCCGCATCCGTGGTCGGGCCAGGACCGCTGGACCGGCAGCAACGTCCTGCAGCTGTACCGGCCCGGTGATGCCTACTCGGTGTGGGCGTTCTTCCGTCACGGCCGGTTCGACCATTGGTACATCAACTTCGAACGGCCCTACCACCGCGGCGACGACTACTTCGACACCGACGATCACGGCCTCGACATCGTTGTCCGGGACGGTGAATGGCAGTGGAAGGACCGCGACGACGTCGCCGAGCAGGTCGCCGTCGGCCGGCTCACCTCCACGGAGGCCGATACGGTGTGGCGCGAAGCCGCGCGGGTGGCTGCCGAACTGGACCGTGGCGACTGCTGGTGGATTCCTCGGTGGCAGAACTGGCAGCCCGACGCCGCTGCGCACGGGTAGTGGCGGGGTGCGGCGGGCTCGGCCGGTGGGATCCCTGTCGCGACAGTCGAGGGCCGATCGGTGTCTCTTGCGCAGCGGTTCAGGGCCAGCGGAAGTCGTGGGGCCGATCGGTCCAGATCTCCGACCAATCCCACAGCGGTTGCAGGGCTTCCCCGAGGCGCACCCCGGCGATGGTCAGTTCGTAGGAACCTTTCGGGCCGTGTTTTTCCACCAGGCCCGCCACCTGAAGCTGCTGGAGCCGGTTCGACAACATGCTCGACGAGCAGTTGCCCATCCGCCGGCGCAGTTCCAGGAACCCCAGCGGTCCGGGTTCCAGCTCCCACACCACGCGCAGCATCCACCGCTGCCCCAGCAGGTCGATTGCGGCCAGGATCGGTGCGTTGCCGGACTCCTCGGTCGGCCCGGCCGGGCCGCGATCATTTGCGCTTCTCATTTCGAAGCACCATAGTTGCTTCTCGATCAGAAGCATCCGGGAGACCGAGGAGACACCCGATGGACCGAACGGACCCGCCCACGCGACGAATCGTGCTGGTGACAGGCGCCTCCCGCGGTATCGGCGCCGCCACCGCCCAGCGGCTGGCGGCCCCGGACACCCACGTCCTGGTGAACTATCGCGAGAAGGCCAAACGGGCGCAAACGGTGGTCGATGCGATCACCGCGGCGGGCGGCAGTGCCTCGGCCATCGGGGCGGATCTGTCCGACGGCACCGCGGTCACCGAGATGATCGACCATATCCGCGCCCGATTCGGCCGCCTCGACGCGCTCGTGCTCAATGCCTCGGGTGGGCTCGAACGCGGCGCCGATCCCGGCTACGCGCTGCGACTGAACCGCGACGCGCAGGTCCGGCTCGCCACCCTCGCCCTGCCGCTCATGCCCGGCGGCAGAATCGTGTTCGTCACCAGCCACCAAGCGCACTTCCACACCCACGGCGGCGGACTGCCCGACGGATACGAGCCGATCGCCGCGAGCAAACGTGCCGGCGAAGACGCCCTGCGAGCTCTCCTGCCCGAATTCATCGACCACGGTGTCGGGTTCGTCGTCGTATCCGGCGATATGATCGACGGCACGATCATCATCCGGCTGCTGGAACGCCGCGACCCCGACGCCGTCGCGGCGCGGCGCACCCAGGGGCCATTGCCCACCGTGGAAGAGTTCGCGGTGGCCGTGGCCGATGCGCTCGATACCCCTGCCGCACCCGGGCAGACGTTCTACGTTGGCGGAGCGGACTATCTCACCGGCACCGTGCACCGGCCTCCGCCCGGCACGGAAACCATTTGACCTCTCGACCGTCCGGCCGATGATGTAGTCATGGCAGCACCGAGGGTGACCTTGCGGAAGATGACGGAAACCGAGTATGAGCAGGCTACTCGGCATCGCGAAGCCGAAGGCGCCCGTGAGCTCTCCCGGTTCATGCCGGAGGAAGAAGCATGGAACCGCTCACGGCAGGGGACGGCCCACTTCCTCCCCGACGGGCGTGATACCCCCGGTCATCACCTCGTCGTCGCCGAGAACGAGTCCGGCGAAGTGGTGGGAAATGCGTGGATCGGACCCGACCCGCAGGGCACGACCGGCACAGCGGACGCCGCGTGGCTGTACGACATCACCGTGTTCGAATGCTTCCGCCGCAACGGATACGGGTCCGCGATCCTGGCCGCCGCCGAACTCCTGGCCGGCGAGGACTACACAAGACTTGGGCTGAACGTGGTGGGAGACAACGAGGCGGCGATCGCGTTGTACCGCCGCAACGGATACCGCGTCTCATCGATGCAGCTGGACAAGCAGCTTCGTCCTCGGTAACCACTCCGGCGAGCGCGCTGCGCGGTATTCGGAAATGCAGCAATCGATGAACAGGACTGCGGTCAGGCCGGTCGGGGTGCGTACATGATGACCGCGACGCCGATCAGGCAGATGACTGCTCCGGTGACGTCCCAGCGGTCGGGCCGGAACCCGTCGAGAGCCATCCCCCACAGCAGTGATCCGGCGACGAAAACGCCGCCGTAGGCGGCGAGGATACGTCCGAAATGGGCGTCGGGTTGCAGGGTCGCGATGAACCCGTAGATGCCGAGCGCGATGACACCGGCGCCGATCCAGGCCCAGCCGCGGTGTTCGCGCACGCCCTGCCAGACCAGCCACGCTCCGCCGATCTCCGCGACCGCGGCAAGGACGAACAGCAGAATCGAGCGCAATACGGTCATGCGCAGAGCCTAAAAGGCAGGGTCACATGGCACCGGCAGCCGGGGCCGCGAGCGCACCGGCACTGAACGCGGTCAGCGGGCGCCACCGATCGCTGTGCCCGCACGCGCGGCGAATGCGTCGAGCACATCGACATACGCGCCGGGCACTGCGACCCCCATCACCAAACCCTCGGAGGTGGTGGCGAAGTCGAAGGTGAAGAACGCACAGCAACTCGACTCCCGAGCCGCCAGTTCCCGAGCGCCCGGCCCGGCAGCGGGATCGAGCACGATTTCGAGCCGGGCCGGGAACGGCCGGCGGGCGCTGCGCGCAGAGTCGGCGAAAAGCCGGTCGAACTCGGCGACCCGAATCGGCTGCTCCACGGTGGGCAGCGTGCACGCATCCGGCACCCACCCGGCACCGTCAGCAGAAGTCGTCATACCGCCACGATAAGCCTGTATCCGGGGACAGGCCGCACCCCCGGCACCCCTCCCGAGCGAGGTAGCCTCACCGTATCGGGACAGTCGCCGACGAGGTAGCCGGTGACGTCGAAGGCGACGCGGCCGTCGCCGGTGGTGATCCGCAGTGGGTGCAGGGTGATGATCAACCCGTGTTCGACGTTGCCGAAGGCCGTTCGATCCGCGTATTCCAAGCTCATCGCGGTCCTCCGATCGCAGTTCCCTGGTCCGGTTCGAACGATCGCGGCCTGCGGTATCGGTGAGGCACCTTCCGCGGGTGAACAGCGGCACTCGACTAAATCCGGTGCCGAGCGAGTACGGCAGCGGTGACGAGAATCTTCGCGGGTAGCGATTACTCCCCGGCCGGTGCTCCGTCTTATCGGTTGAACGCGCTACCAACCCGGCGCGACCGACCGAAGGACCGGATATGACCACCGCCAACCCCACCGCCAGCTACTCCGCCGACGCCGCCACCTACCGTCCCGGCAAAATCCGTAACCGCGTCCTGTGGACCCTGCAGATCCTGCTCGGCCTGTTCTTCATCATCGCCTCCGGCGGGCCGAAACTGGTGATACCGAACTCCCTGACCGAGAACGCCCCCGAGAACCTGACCATCCCCTTCGCGCTGCTCATCTTCATCGGCATCGTCGAGGTCGCCGGCGGTATCGCCCTGATGGTGCCCCGGCTCAGCGCCCTGGCCGCCGCGGGCCTGTCGGTTCTCACCGTCCTCGCCGCCGGGACACAGGCGTTCATCGCCGACAAACCCGCCATGGCGATCTTCCCGCTGACCCTCGCCGCGATCTTCGCCTGGATCGCCTACGAGCGCCGCGCCACCCTCACCGATCTGCGCGCCACGCTCTCGCGGTGACAAACCCATAAGCACGGTGGCGATCGGTGGGCTCACCCACCGATCGCCACCGTGTGTTCCCGGATCGATCGCCCGTCGGGTTGGCGGCGATCGATCCGGCGGACATCCGGCCCGCGCGATGGTGCCCGGAATATCGGTGGTGCACCCGATCGGCGCCCCCGGGTGATCCGATCCGGTCGCGCGGAGACACTGGAGCCATGACAGCCGAGCTGCGTTCCCTCACCGTCGACATCGACACCGGCCGCTGGCGCGAAACGGTCCTCACGGAAGTGGATCTGACCATCCCCGCGGGACAGATCACCGCACTGCTGGGCGGACCCGGTGACGGCAAGACGATGATCGCCTACGCCCTCACCGGGCGCCTGCCCGAATCGGCCCGCGTATCGGGCGAAGTCCGGGTCGACGGCAGTATCGGCTACATACCCCAAGATGGTATCGATACCTTCGCACGGGACCGCACCGTCGGTGTCCAACTCCGGGAACTGGCACAGGAATACCGATCCTGGACTGTCGAGCAGGCCTGCGCCGCCGCCTGCTATCCGTCCGATGCCCAGGACCTCTTTCCGCAACACAATTCCGCCGGTCAGATCCAGCGCGCAGCCGTCGCCGCTGCCCTGCTGGCCGCCCCGTCCCTGCTGGTCGCGGATGGCCCGACCTCGTCTTTGGATCAAGGCAACGCCTTCGGCGTCTGGAAATCGCTGCGCGAATACGCCGACTCGGGTGCTGCCCTGCTCGTCATCACCCACGATGTCCCTCTGCTCACCGCGACCGGTTTCGCCGACCGCCTGGTGATCATGAGAAAGGGGCAGATCCGCGCCTCCGGAACACTGCCGGAGCTATCGACCTCCGACGACCCACTGGTACAGATGTATTTCGGAGGTTTTTGAGGCCGACGGCGCCGGGCCGGTTACGGCCGGGATCTACGCCGCCGTCCGGCGACGGCGCGAATCCGGCGATGCTCGACGGCGCCGAACTCGCGCAGGCGATCGTCGCGCTGCTCGGGTTCACCTCGGAGACACACTGGCCGCGGTACGCGCGCAAGCACCTGGCCGGCATGTTCCCCTACCTGCCGCAGCAGTCCGGCTACAACAAGCGCCAGCGGGCCACGCTCGGGCTGGTCGAACACTCGGTTCGCCTGCGCGCTTTAGGCGGCGTCGGGTGGTTCGACGTCGATAACGACCAGTTTGTCTTGTCGGTAGCTGTCCAGGTCGGGGGTGTTCCAGCTCTCACCGCTGCGGATTCGATGAAACCGGAACGTTGCGTTGGTTTCGTTCGCGCCGACGATGAAGCGCACCGCAGTAGGCGAGTCGAGCTCGTAGACCAGCCGGCTCATCACCCGCGCCAACGCGACGCCGTGCACGAGCAGAACCCGCTGGTCGTCCTCCTCGATGAGCGGTTGGTTGTCCACAACCGCGACGGCCACCGCAACGAAGTCCTCCAGATGGAATGAACTGTCGCCAGCTTCCCAGTAAGACAAGTTGGGAAAGAACGACGGTGCGTTGCCGGCATCGGCGGCCGAGTCGGCCCACGTCAACACCTCACCCCGGCGGGCAATTCCGCGCGCGGCCTGCTCACGCAAACCGGAGGCCAATCCTGCCCGTGGCTCCATGACCCCGAATCCCGACAGCACACCCAAGGTCACCGCCGCCCGATCGTTCATCTTCACCGTGAGCACGCCAGCGAATATCCCACACCCGACTGCTGACCAAGCAAACGCACTATGAGCCCGGCGGCCTTCGGATTTACTCGTCTAGGTGATCAGTGCCAGGATTTCGTCGGCCGTGGCGACCCGGCCCAGTACCGGGAACACCCGGGTCAGCGACCTCTCCTGACCGGCAGGGTCGGGATCCGATACCGCGTCGGCGGCCACGACCACATCGAAGCCCAGATCGTAGGCATCGCGCGCGGTCGACTCGACACCGAAGGTCGTCGCCAGGCCCGCCACGACGACCGTGGTGACTCCGGCGGCGCGCAGCCGCTGTTCGAGATCGGTGCCGGCGAACCCGCTCCATCCCCGTCGACGCAGCAGCGGTTCGTTCCCGGCAGGCGCGGCTTCCGGCGGGATGACGGTCTGTTCCGCGCTCCAGCTCTGTCCCGTATCCGCGTAGGTGGTACGTCCATCGGGGGTGCCGGTCGCGATCAGGTGCACCACGGTGCGCTCGGCCTTGCGGAATCCGGCGAGCAGCAGTGCGACCCGATCGAGCAACCGATCCGCGGTGACGGCTCGCGCATTGGGCAATGTGCCCGACTGCATATCGATGACGACCAGAGCGGTGGCCGGGGGAATTTCGGTGATCGGCATACGGCTCATCCTGCCCGAGACCGGCCGGTTCCGGGCGCCGAAGAGATCGGTTGTCGATCCCCCGTCCCCCTTTCAGGTTATACACGATTCGAGGTCCTCATGAGGCATCGGCCGGTGGTCCATAATCGCCCACGAAACCCGAAACCTACAGGTGAGGAAGTGTCGGGATGGGCTACGTGCTGGGCTTCCAGGAGATCGACCGGAACCGGGTGACGGTCGTCGGCGGCAAGGGCGCGAACCTCGGCGAACTGTCACGAATGGACGGTATCCGGGTGCCGGACGGCTTCTGCGTGACGACGGACGCTTTCCGCCGGGTCATGGCGGGCGTACCCGCGATCGAGGATTCGCTCGAACGGTTGTCATATCTCGACGCGGGAGATCGGGAGTCGATCCGCGTGCTGGGCGCGCGGATACGGCAGGCGATCGAAGAAGCCGGCATTCCCGGTGAGGTGGCCGCGGAGATCACCGGTGCGCTCACGCGGCTCGGTGCACACGACGCGTATGCGGTCCGGTCCAGCGCCACGGCCGAGGACCTGCCGACCGCGTCGTTCGCGGGTCAGCAGGACACCTATCTGAACGTCGTGGGACCGGCGGCGGTACTCCGGGATATCGGCCGGTGCTGGGGTTCGCTGTTCACCGAACGGGCCGTCACCTACCGGCTGCGAAATGGATTCGACCACCGGAATGTGCTGATGGGGGTGGTCGTGCAGCGGATGGTGTTTCCGGAGGCGGCGGGGATCATGGTCACCGCCGACCCCCTCACGTCCAACCGGAAGGTCGTTTCCGTGGACGCCGGTTTCGGTCTCGGCGAGGCCCTGGTTTCCGGTCTGGTCGACGCCGACGTCTACAAGGTGCGCGACGGCGTCGTCACCGACCGGACCGTCGCCGCCAAACGGCTCGCCGTCGTGCCCGATCCGGCGGGCGGCACACATCATCAGCCGATCGAGGGCGAACGGCAGCAACGGCCGGCCCTGACCGACGCGCGGATCGTGGAACTCGCCCGGTTGGGGCGTCGAATCGAGGCGCATTTCGGCAGCCCGCAGGACATCGAATGGTGCCTGGCCGATGACGGGTTCCGCATTGTGCAGAGCCGGCCGATCACCACCCTGTTCCCGATTCCCGACGCCGCCGACGACGCGAACCGGGTGTACGTCTCCGTCGGCCACCAGCAGATGATGACCGATCCGATCACACCGCTGGGGATCTCGGTATGGCAGCTGACGAGCCGGGCGCCGATGCGCCACGCGGGCGCTCGGTTGTTCGTGGATGTCACCGAGAGTCTGGCGTCACCGGCCGGTCGCCGGGCCGTGGTCGACGCGCTGGGCAGATCCGATCCGCTGATCGGGGACGCACTACGGACCGTCCTCGCACGTGAGGATTTCATCCGATCGGTACCGGACGACTCTCCCGCCACCCCACCGGCCGGCGCCGGGCCCGCCCCGATCGAGGCCGATCCGGCGATCGTCACCGAGCTGATCGAGGACAACCGAGCTTCCGTCGCGACGTTGCGACGCGATATCGAGACCAGGTCCGGACCGGATCTGCTCGACTTCATCCTGGCCGATTTCCCGGAGATGCAGCGGCTCATGTCCGACCCGCGCAGCTATCAGGTGATCATGGCGGGTATGGAGCCCGCCTGGTGGCTCAACGAGCATATGCAGGAGTGGCTGGGCGAGAAGAACGCGGCCGATACGCTCGCACAGTCGGTTCCGCACAACATCACTTCGGAGATGGGTCTGGCGCTGCTGGACGTCGCGGATGTGATCCGGCCGTTCCCGGAGGTGGTGGACTTCCTGCGGCACGTCGAGGACGCGGGCTACGAGGACAGGGGTTTTCTCGACGCCTTGGTGGAGGTACCGGGCGGCCGCGCGGCACGGGCGGCTATCGATTCCTTCCTCGACAAGTACGGGATGCGCTGCGCCGGCGAGATCGACATCACGCGACCGCGCTGGAGCGAACGCCCCGCCGCGCTCGTGCCGACGATCCTCGGCAATATCAACAGCTTCGAACCCGGCGCGGCCGCACGACATTTCGACCGGGGTCTGCGGGAGGCCCGGCAGAAGAAAGAAGAGCTGCTCGCGCGCCTACGTGATCTGCCGGGCGGAGAATCGAAGGCCGAGGAGACGGCCCGCATGATCGACCGGCTGCGGACCTTCTCGGGCTACCGGGAGTACCCGAAGTACGGCATCGTCAGCCGCTACTTCCTCTACAAACAAGCCCTGCTGCGCGAGGCCGGTCGTCTCGTGGCGGCCGGGGTCCTACGCGCGCCGGAGGACATCTTCTACCTCACCTTCGACGAACTACATCAGCTGGTGCGCACACATGAGGCGTGTGACCGGCTGATCCGTGAGCGGAAAGCCGAGTTCTCCGCGTATCGGGCACTCACACCGCCCCGGGTACTGACCTCGGACGGCGAGACCTTCGCCGGCGAGTACCGGCGCACCGACGTACCGGCTGGGGCCCTGGCCGGAATGCCGGTGTCCGCGGGCATCGTGGAAGGACGGGCCCGCGTCGTCTCGGATATGGCGCAGGCCGACCTCGAAGCCGACGACATCCTCGTCACCGCCTACACCGACCCGAGCTGGACCCCGTTGTTCGTCGCCATCAAAGGTCTGGTGACGGAGGTGGGCGGGACGATGACCCACGGTGCGGTGATCGCCCGCGAATACGGCCTGCCCGCACTGGTCGGTGTGGAGCACGCCACCCGGCTGATCCGCGACGGTCAGCGGATCCGCGTGAACGGCACGGACGGGTACGTCGAAATCCTGACAGGCGGAACGGGCGAGACCGGAGCACGGTGAGGGACGTACCGGCTCCGGCTCCGCGCCGCAACAGCGCTACCGCCGGGTTTCCGAGGCGGTCGGGCAATGGCTCATACCTGCTCGGTGTGTAACGCCGGGTAGTCGGTATAGCCTTCGGCGCCGCCGCCGTAGACGCGATCGCGTGCATATTCGTTGAGCGGGGCTCCGGCGGCGAATCGGGCGGGCAGGTCAGGGTTGGCGATGAAGTGCCGTCCGAACGAGAAGATATCGGCCAGCCCGGTATCCAGCACCTTCTCGCCCGCGTCCCGCGTGGTGGGAGACGGGCCGTTGAAGTTCGCGATGAGTGTGCTCGACCAGCGTGGGCGCAGGTCGGCAAGCGCGGCGTAGTCACCGCGTTCGATCACGTGGAGGTAGGCGAGGCCGAGCGGATCGAGGGTGTCCAGGAGAGCACGGTAGGTGTCCTGCGGGTCGCGCTCGGCGATCTCGTTTTCCGGGTTGTCCGGCGAGATGCGCAGGCCGACCCGTTCGGCGCCGACTTCGGCCGCGACGGCTGTCACGATATCCACAGCCAGCCGGAGCCGGCCGTTGCGGGAGCCGCCGTAACGGTCGGTCCGCCGGTTGGTGTTCTCTGCAAGGAACTGCTGGATGAGATAGCCGTTCGCGCCGTGCACCTCCACACCGTCGAATCCGGCCGCGATCGCATTGCGCGCCTCGGCCACGAAATCCTCGACCGTCGCATCGGCTTCGGCTGTGGTCATGGCTCGCGGGGTGACATGCTCCACCATCCCCTGGCCGGTGAAGATCGGTGCGCCGGTGATCCGCACGGGCGAGGGCGCCAGCGGGATCGCACCCCCCGGCAGAGTGAACGGATGGGTCATCCGGCCGACGTGCCAGAGCTGGGCGAAGATGCGCCCGCCCGCCGCGTGCACCGCGTCGGTTACCGACCGCCAGCCTGCCACCTGCGCTTCATCGACAAGGCCGGGGATGCCGGGGCCACCCTTACCCAGGACGTTGGGGTAGATGCCCTCGGTCACGATCAGGCCGGCGCCGGCGCGCTGTGCGTAATAGTCCGCGGTGAGTGGATTCGGGACGCCCGTGGCGTCGTCCGCGCGCCCTCGGGTCATCGGGGCCATCGCGATGCGGTTCGGCAGGTCGAGCACGCCGCGCCGGTATGGACGGAACAAAGAACTGTCGGACATGAGATTTCCTTGCCGGAGAGAGGGATCGCGGGTCAGCGAGCGAGGGCGGTGACTTCTACTTCGATCTGCCAGTCCGGCCGAGCCAGCGACGACACTTCGAGCAAGGTGTCGGCCGGGTAGGGCTCGCTGAGGAACTCCTCGCGCAGCTGAATGACCTGGTCCAGATTGGCGGCCATATCGGTGACGAAGATGCCGACTTTCACCACGTCGCCCATGCCTGCCCCGGCCTGCGCCAGAACTCGCTCGATATTGGCGAACGCCTGCCGGCCCTGGGTCAGAAAGTCGTCGGAAACAGTATTTCCTCGCTCGTCGATACCTGCCTGCCCGGACACATGGAGCAAACCGCCGGCCTCGATGGCCTGTGAGATCTTGTATGGCGCGTACCAGTCGGGCGTGGTGGAGATCTTCTTGATGCGCTGCACGGTCATCGGTAAACCCCTTCGAATATTGCATGTACATGCAATTAATGTAGGTACATGCAGATGTTGTCACTGCATGTACTCTGATGTCAAGACAGGAAGGCAGGAATCATGGAAGCGGCGATCTGGGACCAGATGGTGACCCTGCACGGCATGGTGACCCAGCGGCTGGCCAAGGAGATGCAGCGACGCCACAGCATCGGCCTGTCGGAGTATCAGGCCCTGCGACGGCTCGCGCACGCCGAGGACGGGGAGCTGCGGATGCAGGAACTGGCCGAACTCATCGGCCTCAACCAGAGTTCGGTCAGCCGCCTGGTCGCCCGCCTGGAATCAGGAGGCCTCAGCCGTCGCGATCATTGCCCCAAGGACCGGCGAGGCGTATATACCGTGATCACCGAAGAAGGCCGCGCCCTGCAGCGGGAGGCGGAGCCCACCTACCGGGACGTTCTGGCCGAAGCCCTGGACGAAGCCGCCGCCGACGCCAGGGTGAGCGAATTCGCCGCCCGGCTCCGGGTGTGACCCGGCGAGCAGGCCGAAGCCACCTTCTCGCTCAGACGCGCTCTTTGGACCGCGTCCGCACCCGCAGCGCGATCGGCTTCTGAGTTTCGGCGAAGAAATCGTTGCCCTTGTCGTCCACCACGATGAACGCCGGGAACTCCTCGACCTCGATCTTCCAGACCGCCTCCATACCCAGTTCCGGGTATTCGAGGACCTCGACCGATTTGATGCAGTCCAGCGCGAGCCGGGCCGCCGGCCCGCCGATCGAACCGAGGTAGAACCCGCCGTGCTCCTTGCACGCCTTGGTCACCTGGGCGGAGCGGTTGCCCTTGGCGAGCATCACGTGCGATCCGCCGGCCGCCTGGAACTGGTCTACATAGGAGTCCATCCGGCCCGCGGTGGTGGGGCCGAAGGAACCGGAGGCGTAGCCGTCGGGGGTTTTCGCCGGACCGGCGTAGTAGACGGCCATATCGCGCAGGTACTGCGGCATCTCCTCGCCCGCGTCGAGGCGCTCCTTGATCTTGGCGTGCGCGATATCACGGGCCACCACCAGCGGGCCCGACAGCGACAGCCGGGTCTTCACCGGGTATTTCGACAGTTCGGCGCGGATCTCGTCCATCGGGCGGTTCAGGTCCACCTGCACCACATCACCGCCGAGTATCGCATCGGTCTGCTCGGGCAGGTACTGCGCGGGTTCGCGCTCGAGCTGCTCCAGGAACACGCCCTCGGGGGTGATCTTGGCCAGCGCCTGCCTATCGGCGGAGCACGAGACCGCGAGCGCCACCGGGCAACTGGCACCGTGGCGGGGCAACCGCACCACGCGGACATCGTGGCAGAAGTACTTACCGCCGAACTGTGCACCGATCCCGAAGGACTGGGTCAGTGCGAATACTTCCTGTTCGAGTTCGAGATCGCGGAAGGCGTGCCCGGCCATCGAACCCTCGGTGGGCAGGTTGTCCAGATAGTGCGCGGACGCGTACTTCGCGGTCTTCAACGCGAACTCGGCGCTGGTGCCGCCGATGACCACGGCGAGGTGGTAGGGCGGGCAGGCCGCGGTGCCCAGCGAACGGATCTTCTCGTCCAGGAACTCGAGCATCCGGTTGGGGTTCAGGACCGCCTTGGTCTCCTGGTACAGGAAGGATTTGTTGGCCGAACCACCACCCTTGGCCATGTACAGGAACTTGTAGGACGGCTTCGCGGGATCGCCGGGCGCGGAGTAGAGCTCCACCTGCGCGGGCAGGTTGGATCCGGTGTTCTTCTCGTCCCACATGGTGAGGGGCGCGAGCTGCGAGTAGCGCAGATTCAGTTTTGTGTAGGCGTCGAAAACGCCGCGGCTGATCCATTCGGCGTCGTCGACGCCGGTGAGCACACCCTCGGATTTCTTACCCATCACGATGGCGGTGCCGGTGTCCTGGCACATCGGCAGGATGCCGCCCGCGGAGATGTTCACGTTCTTCAGCAGATCCAGTGCGACGAACCGGTCGTTGCCGCTGGCCTCGGGGTCGTCGATGATCCGGCGCAGCTGGGACAGGTGCGCGGGCCGCAGATAGTGGCTGATGTCGTGCATCGCCTCGGCCGTCAGCATCCGCAGGACCTCGGGGTCGACCTGGAGGAAGGTACGGCCGCCGGACTCGAAGGTACTGACGCCCTCGGTGGTGAGCAGCCGGTACGGGGTGTCGTCGGCGCCGATCGGGAGCAGGTCTGAATAGCGGAACTCGGGCGCGGTCACCGATCGCACTCCTTTGGAAGTGGGCTGCTGGTCTAACAGGGCGCAGCCGCGGGTGACGGCCACTGCGCCGGGGGTCGAGCACAGCGAGCCTAGCGGCCGACCCTCGCACCACCTGGAGTTAGGCAATCCTAAATCCTACCCCGGACGGAGCAGCCGTTCCCCGCGTGCTTCACCGGGGGTTCACGCCACGCCTTCCCATCCATGGCCGGCCGTCACCCGTGCACATGCAGCCCGAAGCTCGTGCGGCCCGGGGACTCCAGTCCTTCTTTCAGATGCAGCGAGGGGATCTCATAGTCACCGAAGTTTTGCCGCCGGAAGGCGATCGGCTCGGTCGACTCCAGGGTGAGCAGGCGCTGTTCCCAGGTCGCGGCGACCTCCGGGTAGCTCTCGGCCGTCATTCGGTCGGTGCCGTACAGCACGAACGGCGGCAGCACCTCGATACCCGGGTAGTAGAGGATGCCGTGGTGGATCGGGAACAGCAGATCGTCGATGGGGCCGTTGATCCCGCGGGCCGCGTAATGCGATGCCGGGCCGCCGGCCGTCACCGACAGCAGCGCCTTCCTGCCCGCCAGAGTGCCTTCGCCGAAACGTTCGCCGTACCTGGTGTCACTGTGCTCGCCGACGCCGTAGGCGAAGTGGTAGGTGAAAACGCGATCCACCCAGCCTTTGAGGATCGCGGGCATCGTGTACCACCACAGCGGGAACTGGAAGATGATCGTATCCGCCCACAGCAGCTTCTCCTGTTCGGCGAGCACATCCGGGGTGAGCGTCCCGGCGTCGAAGGCCCGGCCCGAGTCCAGGGCGACCCGCAGCGGATCCGAGGCGTCGGGACCGTAATCCGCGGCGTCCACGACCGCCTTCCAGTTCATCGCGTACAGATCGCTCACCCGCACCTCGTGGCCCGCGGTCTCCAAGGTGGACACCGCGAGGTCCTTCAGCGAGCTGTTGAGCGACTTCGGCTCCGGATGGGCGTAGACGATCAGCGTTTTCATGGGAACTCCTTCGGATCGGATGCCTTCGATCCTGGGCGCCACGCGGCCCGGTGTTCAGGGGCGCCGCTTCCATCGGACAGGACTTCCTGGTAACAGCAGGACCACCTTCCCGGGCGCCACCCGAGGCCATACTGAGGCATGGACGATCTCGCGAGCTTCCTGCGGACCCGGCGTTCCCGGGTCGACCCGGCGGTCGTCGGCATCGCCGTCGACCGACGCCGCCGGGTGGAAGGGTTGCGCCGTGAAGAGGTGGCACACCTGTCCGGAGTCAGCGTCGATTACTACGTGCGTCTGGAACAGGGCCGCGCGACCCAACCCTCCGAGCAGGTCCTCGACGCGCTCGCCCGCATCCTCGGTCTCGACGAGACCGAACGCGGGCACCTGCACCGGCTCGCCCGCCGGCGCCGCCGCCGCGCGAAAGCACCGGGCGGACGGATCCGGCCGGAGTTACTGCGTGTCCTCGACCTGGTCACCGACGCGCCCGCCCTGATCATGGACCACCGCCTCGATGTGCTCGCCGGGAACCGCCTCGCCGGGCTCCTCTACGGCCGGTCGGCACCGGGGCTGAACACCGCACGTCATATCTTCCTGGAGGAAACCGAGCGCGGCCTCTACGCAGACTGGGAACAGTGCACCCTCGACGTGGTCGGGCACCTGCGCCTGGCCGCCGGCAAATACTCGGAGGACCCCCGCCTCGCCTCGCTCATCGGCGAGCTGGCGATGGGAAGCGAACGTTTCCGCCGCCTCTGGGCCCGCGCGGACGTGCGCGCCCGCACACACGGCCGCAAGGCCTTCCAGCACCCACTGGTCGGGCTGCTGGAACTACACCAGGAGAACTTCGCACTACCGGATGGATCAGGTATGGAGCTGCTGGTGCTGTCCGCGGCCCCCGGCAGCCCCGCCGAGGACGGACTGCGCCTGCTCGCGAGCTTGGGTGCGGACGTCGGGGAAGGCGAACCCGGGATGTTCGAGCACCCGCACCCCGCAAGCTGATCGAGCACCTCGACGGGGCCGACCGCGGCGGGTCTACGTGGCGGCCGAGCCGTGCGTGCTCGACCGAGTCACTCGAGGATGGTCCGCCCGTGGCCGGGTGCGGCTTCACGTGACCGGCCGGGGCGGCCGGTCACGTGACTGCACGGCGCGCTACGCCGACCGGGTCATACCGCTTCGGTAGCCGATTCCGGAACGCGCAGCTCCCCCGCTGTGCCGATGCCCAGCCGCCGTTCGAAGCCCTCCGGGACGACGATATCGGAGCGGTCCAGATCGGTGACGCTGGTCTTGCGCAGCCCCAGCAGCGCGGAATCGATACCGCCGCGCAGGATGTCCAGCACGTTCTCCACACCGGCCTGCCCGTTGGCCGCGAGACCCCACAGGTAGGCGCGACCGATCATGACCGCCCGCGCACCGAGTGCCACCGCCTTGACCACATCACTGCCGCGGCGGATACCGCCGTCGAGCAGGATTTCGATCTCGTGGCCCACCGCGTCCGCGACCACCGGGAGGGCGCGAATGGAAGCCGGGGTGCCGTCGAGGTTGTTACCGCCGTGATTGGACACGGAAATGGCGGCGACCCCGGCGTCCACGGCACGGCGCGCGTCGTCCACCCGCATCACGCCCTTGAGCATCACCGGGCCGTCCCACTGCTCGCACACCCAGGCGACATCGGCCCAATCCGGCGCCGTCGTGCCCATCCATTCGCCGTAGGCACCGAAGAAACCGGGCGCGGGAGCGTCACCCAGGGCCATATTGGGGGCGGTGAGGTCGGGCAGCGATCCCGACTTCAGATAGGTGGTGAGCCAGCGCGGTTTGGTGATCACCTGCGGCGCGAAACCCGCCATCGTCTTCAGATCCAGTTTTTCCGGGATCACCGGGCTGCCCCAGTCGCGGCCGTGCGAGAACGACCAGTCGAGCGTGAGGATGAGCCCGACCGCGCCCGCGGCCTTCGCCCGCGCCATCCGCCCGGCGATATCGTCCTTGCTGCCGCACCAGTAGAGCTGGAAGAAGGTCGACGGATTGGCGGCGACCACTTCTTCGACGGGTTTACTCGCGAACGAGGACAGCCCCATCGCGGTACCGCGGGCGGCCGCGGCACGAGCGACGGCGACCTCACCGTCGGGATGGACGGCCTGGACACCGGTGGGCGAGATGATCACCGGCATCGAGATCTGCTGACCCATCACGCTGGTCGACTGGTCGCGTTCGCCGATCGGGCCGGCCGCGTGCGGCGCGAAACCGAGTTCGGCGAAGGCCGCCTGGTTGTCGTCGATGGTCTGACCGCGTTCGGAGCCGGCGACCAACGCGCCGTACACCGATTTCGGCAGGCGTTTCTTGGCGCGCCGATGCGCTTCGGCCACGGTTTCGAACCACGGGTTCATGGTCGGATCCTTTCCACTGGTTCCGGCCACCATTGCCGGACCTGTTCGGACAATTGAGAGATGAGTTCGGTGAGCAGCCGGGCGCCTTCCTCGGCGGACGCGCCGGTGGGATCACCGAGGACCCCGTTGGCACTCACCGCCCTGACACCACCGGCGCGTAGTTCGGGCAGGATCTCGGCCAGCGGCCGGGTATCGCCGCGCCGGATACGGCCGGTGCGCACCCGATCCGGCGCGAGCCCGAGCTGCAGGGAGGTTTCGGTGCGGCCCGCGTGGGCGTCACCGCGGTACCGCGGCAGATAGAGACGGATATCGCGCGATTCCCCGCGCAGCCGGTCGACGGCGCGCCGCAGTGCCTCCACATTGCCGCCGTGTCCGTTGACCAGGACGATGCGATCGAAGGTATCGGTCGCGGAGCGGCACAGTTCGACGATCAGGAATTCGAGCGCCTCCTGGCCGATCGACAGGGTTCCGGGGAATCCGCTGTGCTCCCCGCTGGCGCCGTAGGCCACGGCCGGAGCGACCAGCACCTCGGGGCAGCGGGCGGCGAGGCCGGTGGCCAGGGCGACGGCCAGATCGGTATCGGTCGACAACGGCAGTTGCGGGCCGTGCTGCTCGGTCGAGCCGACCGGCACCGCCAGCACCGGTCCGGCGCCCCGGAGGGCATCCACTTCCGGCCATGTGAGGTCCGCCACCATCATGCGCCGACATTAACGTCAGTGACTGACATAATCAAGTGTGGTTGCGATGACGGATAATCCCCCCGTGACTGCACAGCATTCCCGGGGGCGTCCACGCGGCACCACCAAACGGGAGCTCGAACTCATCGCCATGCGGTTGTTCAGCGAGCAGGGGTTCGACGAGACGACCGTCGAGCAGATCGCCGCCGCGGCGGGAATCAGCGGGCGGACGTTCTTCCGGTATTTCCCCGGTAAGGCCGAGGTGCTGTGGTACTCGTTCGACGACGAGGTCACGGCACTGCGGGCGGCCTTCGCGACGGTGCCCGACGCCGAGCCGATGATGGCGGCGGTACGGCGGGTCGTGGTGAACGCCAACCGGTATCGCGCCGAGGACGTACCCGAGCTGCGGATCCGGATGAAGCTGGTCGCCTCCGTTCCGGCGCTGGCCGCCACGGCCGGGGCCCACTACGACGCCTGGGAGCGGGCAGTGGGTGAGTTCGCCGCGACCCGGCTGGGCGAACCCACGGACGCGCTCATCCCGATGGCGGTGGGCCGGACCACCCTCGCGGCGGCCCGGGCGGCGTTCGACGCCTGGCTGGCGCGAGCGGACGCGGATCTCACCGTGTACCTCGATCACGCCCTGGCCGGGCTCGAGCGGGGATTCGACGCGCCGGACGCCGATCGCCGGGCAGCCACACGGCAAACTCGACCGGCAGGTTTCGACGACATGGGCACGAGGGTATGACTAGGCTCGGTATCGGCACGACCGCCGAAGTAACTACGATGTACCGGACCGCCGTCGAAAGGGGCACAAGTTACATGTCCGAGGTGTCCATGGGCCTTTCGGCGGACTCATTGGCTGCGGGCCCCGTCGACAATCTGCTCCCGCAGCTCGTCGAACATCTGCGCCAGAACCGCACCGCGCTCCGGGAGGAGTGGGCTCGGCGTATCACCGAGGCGCGCCTGCTCACCGCGATGACCCCGGAAGAGGTCTTCTCCGAGGCGACATCGGTCTACGACAACTACGTCGAGGTCCT